>CBHCMF010000021.1:0-30116 GCA_965974465.1 uncultured Noviherbaspirillum sp. | reverse complement strand
AGCACGTACTCGTCGGATTCAAAGTACTCATCGTGCTTCGTGAAGCCGCCGAGCGCCTTCGCGATATCGTTCGCGACAGAGGGCTTCTCTGCGATGATGAGGGTCTTAGTCATAACAATGGTCTCGATAATGGGGCCGGGTGAACGCGTAATGTACGCAATGGAACGGCTGCCGGAACGGGTAACGTGCGGCACATCTCATCAAGGCGAACTCATCTTGATGCATGCTTGCAAACCTTACCTAATATAACAACGATCCGGTGATTTAGCGGCCAATGATAAGCGGGTTGCGGCGAAAACCGCAAGCGAGGAGCGGTACGGACCCATTGTCGCGCATCGATTTAGCTATTCGGCAACAGGTGTGTGATGGGTATTAATGCAACAAAATTAATGCAATAGACGTGGCTCGGCATCTTCGTCGTTCGAGAACAATTCGTCGAAAATCAGTCCATCCGGTTCCTTGCCTTGGCTCCATAGCACCATCAGGACGATGACCTTGAACTTGTCGATCGATATAGGAGATTCGCCGACCGCAAGCGCGCGTTCAATGATGATTTCACGCTGAATCGAACCGATGACTTTGGCCGATTCGAGAAATTGTAGGAAACCAACGGCCTCGGTCCCCAGCACATCCATGTCCCGTTGGGCATAAATGCGCATACCGAACGAAAACGCAGCTTGCTGCGGATAACGATCAGAGAGCTCGTTGGTCGCTTCGGCGAGATCGGTGAGCCAGCCTAGGGCTTTGGAAATTTCCTCTTCTTCAAAGCCGATGGCCGATAGCTTCTTGACCAAGGCTTCCGAATCCGGGCAGGCGTCGGGACGATAATAGGTTTCGTAGAGGTAAACGAGAACGTCGAACATGATTCACTGTGGTGTTAAGGCCGTTTTGCCGTAGGCAGCGCGACGACCAGGTTGCGAAAAATGACACTCTCGTGCTTCAGCTTTTCTTGCTTGAGACACTCGTTTACGCAAGAAAAACGGTGCCATGCCAGCGAACAGTACAAGGTTTTTAAGGCCTCATAAAATACAGCATATCCCAAAAATGAGAATGCGCCCAGAACAAATGGTATCAAGGTGTTGCGAGCCGTCGCACCATGCCGCCAGGAAGCATTTCAATTAAGCCATCCATTTCTAGCGTCAACAGCTGTGCATTTAAGTTGGCAATATCCATATGGCAACGTGCCGCAAGGGTGTCTGGTGCGATGGGATCAAACCCCATTATTGTAAGCACACCAGAATTTTTATCCTTGGTTATCGTTACGGCAGGTTCGGTCGTTTGCTTTTTCAGGGAAGGGTGATGCTGAATTTCTTCCAGCACGTCTTGTGCCGATTCCACCAGTTTCGCCCCTTGTTTGAGTAGCAGATGACAACCTTTAGACAGCGGGGAATGGATGGAGCCGGGAATAGCAAAGACGTCACGTCCTTGCTCCGCCGCCATGCGTGCTGTGATCAGAGAGCCCGATTGGGCTGCTGCTTCCACGACTAGTACGCCTTGCGCTAATCCGGAAATGATTCGGTTGCGCCGAGGAAAGTTAGCAGCAATCGCTGGCGTGCCGAGAGCATATTCGCTGACGATACAGCCGCTGTCTGCGATTTGATGCGCCAGTGAGCGGTTGCGAGCAGGATAGACGATATCTGCTCCAGTGCCAATGACGGCAATGGTTGCCCCCGGTCCGCGCAATCCGCCCTGGTGCGCGGCCGTGTCGATACCTAAGGCGAGTCCCGAGACGATAGTCAGTCCGGATTGGCTCAACACTTCGGAAAATTTTTCCGCGTTGATGATGCCTTGTGTCGTTGCATTGCGGCTACCGACGACGGCAATGGACCGATTCGACAACAGATCAATTTGCCCTTTTATATAGAGGAGCAGTGGTGGATCTACAATGTCGAGTAGAGATTTCGGATAGTCGGTGTCGGCCAGTGTCAGTACGCGATTGCCTGGCCGGGAGGCCCATTCCAGTGTTTTGTCGATCTGCGCCAGGATCTCGTCCGAAGGCGGCGCGGCGAGCGCACGGGCAATGCGCTCGGAAACGATGCCGTGCAGGGCGGTGAAGCCCGCAGTGAAAATGTTCTCCGGCAGGCCGAACACCCCTAGCAGCTTGCGGGCGGTCTCATTGCCGACGCCCGGCGTCTGTTCCAGCCGAAGCCAGTGCGCGAGCTCCTGCGCCCAGTCGGATTGCGTCATGAAAAGAACATCTTATTCGGGCGACGTGGCGAGATCTCCCACCTGTACGGTATCGGCTACTTGCATGACGAGGCCATACGATACTGTGTCGAATACGCGGAAGATAAAGAGGTTGCCATACAGCGTATCCGGGAGTTTCACCTGCTTCTTGCCAAAATTGCCAAAAGACCAGAACGAGCCTTTGTCAGTTCGGTCCGACACAGTCGGGCCGTAGCGATAAAGTTCAAGTACGGTACCAAGATCGATGCCATCCTTGCGGCCGCGGTTGATCGCGACGATCTGATTCTGGCCCGCATGCGATACGCCACCATAAATAGAGATGATGCGCGAACGCACTTGCTTTTCCGGGGGGTGTGGTACGTAGTTCAGAATCGGTGTTGGCGGTACCGGTAACAGGCGATCGCCGACGCCCATCTCTTCCTTGACGCTGACCACCGTGAACATGTGGGCTTCGTCCGGGGTACGTGCCGCACGCTCGAGTTTGATGGTGCCGAGATAGGCTGCTTCATAGCCAATAATCTTGTTGGTATCGGGATCCTTCAGCGGCGTGCCGGGCCGGAATACTTGAAAGGAAGTGCCTGAATGGATATCGCCGCGCACGTAGGCCTTGTCGTCTTTGCCCAGCATGACACGGCCTTCCTGTGTTGCGATAATGCGAGGGGCGTCCTTCATGTCACCTTCCTCAATGATCAGCGGTTGCGACAGGAAGGGCTCGATAACGTTCGACGGAATGGCCGGTACTGCTTGCTGTCCCAGGCCTTCGGTACGCAATTGTGGTGAAAGCTTGACGTTCGATGAGCCACCAGCCCCTGCGGACTCGCCCACTGGGCGGCCCAAGCGTAATCGGCCAGCTGCACGGTCGAGATACACTACTTGGCCGGGATAGATCCAGTGGGGATTGCGGATCTGCTCCTTGTTCATTCCCCACACTTGAGGCCAGCACCATGCATGCTGGAGAAACTTGCCGGAAATATCCCACAACGTGTCGCCGCGCACGACGGTATGCTGGTCAGGCGCATTGGGAAGGAAGGCGCAGCGCGGATTCGGTGTGCTTCCGTCGTTGGCGGTTGCGACACCACCCGAGGTAAGAGCGAGAACAAGGGCGGCTGTGCTAAACTTTTTCATAATCAGTCCGGTGAATGTGGCACGAAGGTGAAACGAGGATGATCGCCACAGCATGTTGCAATCATGCAAATATTTGTCCGGCAAAACTTGTCAAATTGAATCAAATTCTGCCCATAAATCCTTGAACTAGCAAGAGAAGCGATATGTCTGGTCCTTGGACTTGTTGCACAAAAGCCGTATGCCATTACTGAATATTCTGCGTTATCCCGATCCTCGCCTGCATAAAGTCGCCAAGCCAGTGACGGTATTTGACGCGCGTCTGAAGAAACTAGCGGCCGATATGGCCGAAACCATGTATGCGGCACCAGGGGTCGGTTTGGCTGCGACCCAGGTAGACGTACACGAGCAATTGGTCGTGATTGACACTTCGGAAACGCACAACGATCTGCGCGTGTTCATCAATCCTGAGATCATCTGGGCAAGTGAAGAGCGGCAAGTATACGATGAGGGGTGCTTGTCGGTGCCTGGAATCTATGATGGCGTCGAGCGACCGGCGCGCGTCAAGGTACGTGCCTTCGATCTTGATGGCTCACCCTTTGAACTGGACTGCGAAGGATTGCTGGCGGTGTGTATCCAGCATGAAATGGATCATCTTAAAGGGAAGGTGTTTGTCGATTACCTGTCACCGCTTAAGCGCAACCGGATCAAGACCAAATTGCTGAAGGAAGAGCGAGAGATAGCACGCGAGAGGGACAGAAAGAGGGCTGCGGTGCGGTAACATCACGCCACCATACAAGGTGGCATTTCGATCAATGAAAGCACTGATGGCCGGCAAGCCGATGCTTATTGGCATTGATGATGTACTAGCCTTTCATTAGTCCCCTCGCAAACGGCAATTTTAATTGCGGTGTTCATTCAATAAGGCTAGAGAGCTTTGGGCTGAACGTTCTCCCCATTCCACTAAATCCATCGCCACGAGAGGCGATATGTAAATTCAACGTGCAAGGGGGGCTGAGGGAGCTTGTCCGATCTCGCCGCACAGAAGGCGAAAAAGCATGTCGAAGATCTGTGGAACTTAAAATTGGCGAGAAAGCATTCCGCCATAGGTATGCCTCGATTTCGCAATTCAGCAAAAAGCCCAAGCTTGGTACTTTCCCCCCTCCCATTTGACTTGAACAAAATATGAACACGACTCTTGAAGACTTCGATGTCGGCCCGGAAGCCCAGATCGAATTTTTTTTGCAACAGTGCGCTAGACAGATTGTTCGGTTTGCGGACAGCCGCCTTTTTCTAGACTGGATTACCCAACACGGCGTCGAGTTGATGCCGCAACTGGCAGCGCAGATTGATTCGGCATTGCATACGCCAGCTCAGGTATTTTGCGCTTTGGGACGCGAAATTTGGGCGGCAACTCCGCTGCCGCACAAAAAGTTTGCACGCGAGCATTTACCTAAACCGGGACGCAACGATTTATGCTATTGCGGCTCCGGCAGAAAGTTCAAGCAATGCTGCGGACAATACGATGTCGCTAATATGGGATTGCCGTCGCTGGAGATGCTGCCCTACCTGCTCAGTGGTTTACCGAAAAAGCGCTGGGCGGAATTGCCGGGATCGGCTATCGCTATCGATTCGGTCGCGGCCACCGCGTTCCACTTCTTAGAAAATGATTGTGCCGAGGATACGGTCAAGCTGCTTGAGCCGTGGTTTGCCGGCGAAGGACGGTGGCCGAATCGCCTGGCCAACTTGTTCGATTTGTTGCTTGATGCGTATGACAGTCTCGGTAAGCGTAAGAAGCGTAAGGACATGGCACGCGCGGCGACGACGCGTGGTGAATCACAGGTGGCGGCTATCGGTTGGCAGCGCTTGGCGGCGATGTTATCCGACGAAGGGGATCTGTCGGGCGCATGGGCAGCATTAATGCAAGCGCAACGGGCTGATCCGGACAATCCTTCGCTCGGCATGTTGGAAATCACGATGCTGCTGTCAGAACAACGGTGGCAAGAGGCGGCCCATCGTGCGCGTTTCTGGGCGGCGCGCACAGCGAAACTGCATGGCGCGGAGGCGGCTACGCTGGAGTATTTCAACATGGTGGCGCGCGATCCACAGCAGGCGGTGCAGGAATTCAACCAGGACATGATTCCGGCACTGGGGCAATTGTCTACACTGCTGGGCGCTGCGCCGGCGGCTGCTTGTGCCTATCGGCTGTACCCGCAAGACGGCTTAGTGGGGCCGCTCGTGCCGACACCTGAGCTGCAGCAGGCGCTCGAGAGATGGGATGAAGCCTTTCCGGCTGATATGCCTTTTAGTGTTGAAATGACAACTGCCAATGTCGACGCATGGGATGCTGCTGAAGAATGGCTGCCGGTCTTACAGACGCATCCTATTCTCTGGCAGAGCTTTAGCGTACTGGACGACTTGGTCTGTGCACTGGACGGGCTCCCTATTTTCGGTCTGGACAAAATACAGCAGACGCTGATCGGTCGTGCACTGACGCTGCTTGATTGCGTGTTGGCTGAGCAGCATGCCGAAGGGCTTCCTCTGGAATGGGGATTCATGGAAAACCGCCCAGCGTTGCGGTTGGTGGTGAGGCATATTTTCCTGTGCCAGGACGCCGGCGACGCAGCGCAGGCGCGCCTATGGATGGAGCGCATGGTCAATCAGCTTAATCCGAACGACAACCATGGTTTGCGCGACTTGTTGATGCGAGACTATTTGCAAAGTGGAGATGCAATACGGGCAGTCGCATTGGGTGAACGTTTCACGGATGATTTCGGAACGATGCGTTACAACCGGGCGCTTGCGTATTATCTTGCTGGTGATGAGAGGCAGGCAGATGCCATTTTGTCAGATGCGTTGTTTGAATATCCCTTGATCGGTAAAGCCTTGCTGGCGAAAAGTGCGCCTATGCCCAAGCGAGACCTCATTACTGTCGGCAGCAAGGAGGAGGCTAATCTTTACCGCGCCGAGCATTTATCCCTCTGGACGCCGGCAGCGCTGAGCTGGCTGGCATCGGTACGTAAGCGTTCGTTGACGGGACACGCATGAAGATCATTTTTGCTGGAACGCCGGAGTTCGCGGCGGTTGCCATGAAGGCCCTGTGTGAGGCTGGTTTCGACATTCCGTTAGTGCTGACGCAACCCGACCGTCCTGCGGGCCGCGGCATGCAGTTGCAGGCTTCCCCGGTAAAGCAGTTGGCGATGGCGCACGCTATTCCGGTCGCGCAGCCAATATCTCTGCGACTCAATGGCAAATATCCGGAAGCTGCAGAAGAGGCGCACGCGCTGCTACAAGCGACGCCGCATGACGTGATGGTGGTTGCTGCCTACGGTCTGATTCTGCCGCGTAGTGTGCTCGATATGCCGAAATACGGCTGCATCAACATTCATGCATCGTTGTTGCCGCGTTGGCGCGGTGCAGCACCGATTCATCGTGCAATTGAGGCGGGTGATGCAGAGACCGGCGTGACCATCATGCAGATGGAAGAGGGGCTAGACACGGGTCCGATGCTGCAGATGGAGCGGGTGCCGATTGCCGCAAACGATACGACGGGCAGCTTGCACGATAAGCTGGCCGAACTGGGTGGAAAATTGATTGTTGAGTCTCTGCGCACACTGGAGCGGGATGGCTTGACTGCGACACCGCAGCCGGAACTGGGAGTGACCTACGCGGCGAAGATTGCAAAGGAAGAGGCGGCTCTCGACTTCACGCTGTCAGCACAGATACTTGACCGAAAAGTCCGGGCATTTAACCCCTTTCCCGGGGCGGTAGCTTCATTCAATGGCGTGCAGGTAAAGCTGTGGTGCGCCGAGGTGGCGGCATCTACGGGCGGGGGAGTGCCGGGCCAAGTATTGGCGGCTTCCGCGCAGGAAGGCGTTTTGATCGGATGCGGTGAAGGCGTGCTGCGTGTGCATGAATTGCAGAAGCCCGGAGGCAAGCGCTTGCCCGCTGCCGAATTTCTGAAAGGTTTTCCGCTCGAAGGTGGGCGCTTCAACTGATCTAGCGAATACCATAGTCCAATAGCATAATCACATTCAGCAAAGGCGGGCAACCAATAGTGCTCTGCTTTGTTGAATGATTTTTTATTTTGTGTGAGAAAAAAATGAAACGTGACGCCATGTCCTCCACCGAAGCGCTGCTGCGCGGCCTGATGTCCCAGCGCATCCTGATTCTGGACGGGGCGATGGGCACCATGATTCAGCAGTACAAGCTGACAGAGGAGCATTACCGTGGCGCGCGCTTTGCCGATTTCTCCATTCCTGGCAAGGAATTGTTCATCAAGGGCAACAACGACCTGTTGGTGTTGACGCAGCCGCAGATCATCAGCGAGATTCATGAAAAATATCTTGCTGCCGGTGCTGATTTGATTGAAACGAATACCTTCGGCGCGACCAGCGTCGCGCAGGATGACTACCACATGGGCCATCTCGCCTACGAGATGAACGTGCAGGCGGCTAAGTTGGCGCGTGCAGCTTGTGACAAGTATTCGACGCCTGATAAACCGCGCTTTGTCGCCGGCGCACTTGGACCGACGCCGAAGACTGCGTCGATTTCACCTGACGTGAACGACCCGGCTGCGCGCAACATCACCTTCGATCAGCTGGTTATCGCCTATTTGGAGCAGACGCGTGGATTGGTCGAAGGCGGTGCTGACGTGCTCTTGGTCGAAACCATTTTCGATACGCTAAATTGCAAAGCGGCCTTGTTCGCGATCGATACTTTCTTCGAAGAGTCGGGCAAGCGTTTGCCGATCATGATCTCTGGCACGGTGACCGACGCCTCAGGACGCATTCTGTCCGGACAGACCGTGCCAGCGTTTTGGCATTCTGTGCGCCATGCGAAGCCATTAACCGTCGGTCTGAACTGTGCATTAGGCGCAGCCGTGATGCGACCGTATGCAGAAGAGCTGTCGAAGATTGCCGATACTTTCGTCTGTATTTACCCCAATGCGGGTCTGCCCAATCCGATGGCCGATACCGGGTTTGATGAAACTCCGGATGTCACATCGTCGCTACTGAAGGAATTCGCGGAAAGCGGTTTCATGAATATCGCCGGCGGCTGCTGCGGCACTACGCCAGACCACATCAAAGCAATTGCTGATGCGCTGCGTCGTGTACCTCCGCGTAAGGTGCCGGAAACCAGTCACGCGATGAAGCTGTCCGGGCTGGAGCCCTTCATCATCGATGATGAGTCACTGTTTGTGAACGTCGGTGAACGTACCAACGTGACGGGTTCCAAGGTCTTCGCGCGCATGATCTTGAACGAACAATATGACGAGGCATTGTCGGTGGCGCGTCAGCAGGTCGAGAACGGCGCGCAGATTATTGACATCAATATGGATGAGGCGATGCTGGATTCAGTGGCGGCGATGACGCGTTTCCTGAATCTGATCGCGTCCGAACCTGATATTGCACGCGTGCCGATCATGATCGACTCGTCCAAGTGGTCGGTGATCGAGGCGGGACTGAAATGCGTGCAGGGTAAGGCCGTGGTCAACTCCATTTCGATGAAGGAAGGCGAGGACGAATTCCTGCGCCAAGCAACGCTGTGCCGCCGCTACGGTGCGGCCGTGATCGTAATGGCCTTCGACGAAACCGGACAGGCCGATACCTTCGAGCGCAAGATCGAGATCTGCGGTCGCGCATATAAATTGTTAACCGAGAAAGTTGGTTTTCCGCCGGAAGACATCATCTTCGATCCGAATATTTTCGCTATTGCGACCGGCATTGAAGAGCATAACAACTACGCGGTTGATTTCATTCATGCCACGCGTTGGATAAAGGACAATCTGCCGTACGCAAAGATCAGCGGTGGGGTCTCGAACGTCAGCTTTAGCTTCCGCGGCAATGATCCGGCGCGTGAAGCCATTCATACGGTGTTTTTGTATCACGCGATCAAGGCTGGCATGACCATGGGTATCGTCAACGCCGGCATGGTTGGTGTGTACGACGACCTCGATCCAACCTTGCGTGAGCGCGTTGAGGACGTGGTGTTGAATCGTCGTCCGGACGCCACTGAGCGCATGATCGAGTTCGCCGCGACCCTGAAGGCAGGCGGCAAGAAAGAAGAACAGAACCTTGAATGGCGTAACGATCCAGTCGAGAAGCGTCTTGCACATGCGCTGGTGCATGGCATCACGCAATGGATCGTGGAAGATACCGAAGAAGCGCGCCTGAAGGTGCTGAATGCGGGTGGCCGTCCGATCAACGTGATCGAAGGGCCGCTGATGGACGGCATGAACATCGTCGGCGACCTGTTCGGCCAGGGCAAGATGTTCTTACCGCAGGTTGTCAAATCGGCGCGTGTGATGAAGCAAGCGGTCGCGCACCTGATTCCATATATCGAGGAAGAGAAGCGCCTTGAAGAACAACGGACCGGCATCGCTGCTAAACCGAAGGGCAAGATCGTCATCGCGACGGTGAAAGGGGACGTGCATGACATCGGCAAGAACATCGTGTCCGTGGTCCTTCAGTGCAACAACTTCGAAGTGGTGAACATGGGCGTGATGGTGCCGTGTTCTGAGATCCTAGCCAAGGCGAAGGCCGAAAACGCCGACATCATTGGTCTGTCCGGCCTGATCACCCCCTCACTGGAAGAAATGGCGCACGTCGCAAAGGAAATGCAGCGCGATCCCCATTTCCGCATGCTCAAGATTCCGCTGCTGATCGGGGGTGCCACCACCAGTCGCGCACACACCGCAGTGAAAATCGCCCCCAACTACGAGGGGCCGGTCGTGTATGTGCCAGATGCGTCACGTTCGGTCTCAGTGGCGCAGTCGCTGCTGACTCAGGAGCAGCGCGACCAGTACATCGAAGAAATCAAAGCCGATTACGAACGTATCCGCGAGCAACATGCGCACAAAAAAGCGGCTCCCATGGTGTCACTGACAGAAGCGCGCGCCAACAAGACGAAACTTGCATTCGCACCAGTCAAGCCGAAGTTCATCGGCCGTCGTGTATTCAAGAATTACGATTTGGCCACGATTGCGCACTACATCGACTGGGGGCCGTTCTTTCAGACTTGGGACTTGGCCGGTCCATTCCCGGCGATCTTGAAAGACGAAGTGGTCGGCGAAGAGGCGAGCAAGGTTTACGAGGAAGGCCAGGCGATGCTGAAGAAGCTGGTCGAAGGCCGCTGGCTGACAGCCAATGGTGTGATCGCATTGTTGCCAGCGAATACCGTAAATGACGACGATATCGAAATCTATACCGATGAGTCACGCACGCAAGTGGCATTTACCTACTACGGCTTGCGTCAGCAGACGGCCAAGCCGGTGATCGATGGTGTGGCGAGACCGAACCAGTGTTTGGCCGATTTCATCGCGCCGAAATCCTCCGGCATTGCTGACTATATCGGCTTGTTTGCCGTGACCGCCGGCCTTGGTATCGAGAAGCACGAGAAGCGCTTTGAGGACGCGCATGACGACTACAGCAGCATTATGCTGAAGTCGCTCGCCGACCGTCTTGCGGAGGCATTCGCCGAGCATCTGCATGAACGTGTGCGCAAAGACCTGTGGGGGTATGCTCCAGACGAGGCGCTCAGTAACGATGAATTGATCAAAGAAGCCTACCGAGGCATCCGGCCGGCACCGGGCTATCCAGCCTGTCCGGAACATACGGTCAAGGCGGACATGTTCAAGCTGTTGCAATGCGACGAAATTGGTATGCAGTTGACTGAATCGTTTGCGATGTTTCCGGGCGCATCGGTGTCAGGCTTTTACTTCGCGCATCCGGAGTCTAAATACTTCGTGGTCGGCAAGATTGGTGACGACCAAGTGAATGATATGGGGGCGCGACGCGGTGTAACCAAGGACGACCTGGAGCGGTGGCTGGCTCCGAATCTATCCTGAGGTGTGTTCTGCACACCTGGCAAAGGTAAAGTGCGCACAGGTCGTATGGGTTGCAGTGTTGGGCGGTATCGCTGTGCGATGTTATCGTTGGGCGCTTACTGCACTTGTACTTGCAACGCATACGGCCTGTGTGCACTTTGTCAAGAGACGGTCGTATGCTGATGTTCCCTGAGCCATTACACTGTAGTCGATTTTCTTTTCCACTGCGCAAATTTTAATTGTGCAATGCAAGAAGTTACGTCCTTTGGTCGTAATGCTGCGCAGCCACATTGGGCAAATGGCATCAGAAGCGGACGGGCGCGCCTTCGATGAATACTTTCAGCTCGCCGGGGGCGAATGGCGTCCAAGTTTCGTTTGTCGTGAGCGGCGCAGTAACGATGATGGCAACGCGATCATTCGGTGTTGTCACTTGTGAAAAGTCCACGCTGACGTCTTCGTCGGACAAGTGAGCGGTCGCAAACGGATGCTGACGCACGATGTAATACAGATTAGTCGAGCAATGCGCGAATAGGGCAGATCCATCCGACAGTATCATGTTGAACGGGCCGTACCCAGCGATTTCACTGGTCAGCTCTCTAAGCGCGACAGTAAGTGCTGGCAGGGCGGGGGCGGTATCGCCGAAGCGACGGCGCAGTTCCTGTAGCAAGTAGCAGAACGCCAGTTCACTGTCGGTATTGCCGACGCAGCGGAACGCGCCATTGAGCCTCGGTGCAAAATTCTTCAAATCGCCATTATGTGCGAATACCCAGTAACGTCCCCATAGTTCGCGTACGAATGGATGGCAATTCTCAAGGGCAATGCGGCCTTGCGTTGCCTTGCGGATATGAGCAATCACATTCTTCGATTTGATGGGGCAGCGTTTAATCAGATCGGCGATCGGTGAAGCGACCGCGGCTTCGTAATCGACAAAGTGGCGTACCCCTGCCCCTTCGAAAAACGCGATTCCCCAGCCATCATTATGGACATCAGTGCGGCCACCGCGCGTGGCAAAGCCGGTAAAACTGAACATGATGTCCGTTGGGACATTGCAATTCATGCCGAGTAGCTGACACATGATGTTTATCGAAGGCTGCTGTGATATGAAAACATAGCATGTCTGCAGGCGTCTGTCCGCATCGCATCGACACTGAACAAGAGAGCGGGCCTTTTTCATTTGTCGAACAAATTTCGGCAATTTCCATCTGGATGCAAACTTGCTCGGCCGACACTATTTTTATCGTTGAGCCCTTGTACGGTAAGGGTGAGGTAAAGCGATGCTCGTGTAATTGATGCCTTACGAAAAGAGAGTTTCTGGTAGTCATGAGAAACGCTTGTTCAGAGTGAACGTGGACGAAACACTTATGGACGACGATTCGTGCGTTCAGCACGAAGTCCGTGCATTAGGTCAAGTGAATCAAGGATTTATATGGCTGGCATGGCGTTTGCGATGTCTGTCTCGACCGACGCGTCTGCAACAGGCGCGCCTTCACTCATGCATGTGACTGATGCACCCTCTCCGGTTCCCGTCATTGTCTGCGCAAGCAGGCGTGACGGGTTTTTTTATCTTGTTTTTCCTACGCAGACGCCATTTTTATAGAGTATGACGGATGGCTTTGCTGCAGCGTTACACGTATGGACAGCGACTTTTTTTCGTCGCAAGGAAAGCCAAAACAAATCAGCACCTTGCAATATTAGGCGCAGGATTTGCTTAAGATTCGCCGCTGCTAAAGCACGAGGTGCCACACCGAAATGGCAGGGGCTTTTTGCTTGTTGATTACCGCTATGGGTGCCATTGCAGCGGTCAATATGGAGGAGCCGTAATGAGGAATGGCGCCATCTGTAGAGTAATGCCCAATATATGGTGTGGCGTCAGCACGACCGATCATGGCTTGTCCCTCTCCGGACAATGATGGAAGAAAAAGGAGGCAACATGACGCAATCAAGTAAAAGAACCTTGGAAACCACTTCAAAGCGTGACGGTGCACGCGCCACGTACCGCTCGCGTCCGCATGACATCCACAATCTTTATGTAAGCCTGAAGCAATGGCGCATTTTCCACGCAGTGGTCGACTGTGGCGGCTTTGCCGAAGCCGCGAAGGCGCTGCATCTGAGTCAATCCACGATCAGTTACACCGTCTCCAAACTGCAGGACCAGCTTGGAACGGCGTTGTTAAAGATCGAAGGGCGCAAGGCCATTCTTACTACGGAAGGGCGCGCTTTGTTGGAGCGATCACGCAATGTACTGAAGGAAGCGATCGAGTTGGAAACCTTTGCCAAGAATCTTGGGCAGGGGTGGGGCGAAGAAGTGCGGCTGGTGGTCGACCACAATTTTCCCGTTCATCTATTGACGCAGGCGCTTAAAACATTCACCGCCCTTGGAAAAGGTGCAACGCATGTCCGCCTATGTGAAGTCCCTTCGCTGCAAGCGGAAGATGTGCTGCGTGATCCTAAGGTGGATCTCGCCATCAGTGAGCGCGTGCCGCTTGGCTATCTTGGCGAGCCATTGACTGAAGTGGAATATGTGGCGGTCGCCCATCCAACACATTCGCTATTAAAGCTCGGAAGGGAAATTGCTGCTGTGGATTTGGCGAAGCATGTCCAGATTGAGATCGGCCAAACCAATGCCGTCGAAAAGGCGTTCGCAAGTCATCCAAAACAGGTGCGGCGTTGGATGATGAACAGTTTTGATACGGTTATTGCGGCCTTATGTGAAGGGCTGGGATATGCCTGGTTGCCTCAGCATCGCGTACAGAAATGGCTGGATCAGGGAATGCTGGAGAAATTGCCGCTCGGAGACAAGCGTAGCTGCAAAGCCGTCTTGTATCTCATTCATGGCAGGCCGTGGTGTAGCACGCCTGCTGCGGGCCGCCTTGCTGAAGTATTACGCACCTATGCTTCTGGTAATGCGTGTGATGGTACGCACACTAAGTAAGTAAGGGCGTCGATTATTGCCACCCCACCTTTATACATGGATACAAAAAATGAAAAGAGTATTCAGCGGTTTTGCGCATTCCTTTGTGAAAAACACCTTAGGCAAGGCTACCATCGTCAGCCTATGTGCGACTCTATTCTCTGGAGCGGCGCATGCGGGCGAACGTCATGTCAGATCATTGCTGGAGATGCGGCGTGAGAACGTTGTCATACAAAAATGGGATTTGAGTTGCGGTGCCGCCGCACTGGCAACGATTCTTAAATATCAGTATGGCGAGCCGGTAACCGAGCGTGAAATTGCTATCTCGCTGATGAAGCGGGAGGAATACATTAAAAATCCGCTGGTGGTGCGAATACGCGAAGGGTTTTCGCTGCTCGACTTGAAGCGACATGTGGAAACGCGCGGCTACGTTGGTAACGGATATGGGAAATTGGAATTGAGCGACTTGGTTGAAAAAGCCCCGATCATTGTTCCGATCAGCACCAGAGGATATAACCATTTCGTCATTTTTCGCGGTATCCAAGGAGGGAAAGTGCTACTCGCTGATCCAGCATGGGGGAATCGAACGATGCGCGTAGAAGAATTCAACGAGCATTGGATCGACTATCCAACAATTGGTCGTATCGGTTTTTCGGTACAGCGGCGTGATGGCGTGATTCCCCCTAATCTGCTGGCAGTGCCAAAGAAAAATTCTTAGTCTTGATTTTCGTCAAGGAAGGCACTCTCAGCCGTGTGAGGAGCCGTCTTCCTTGAGGCGAAAGGCGTATGCAATTCAATTCAAGAAATGAATTAAACGCGCCGTGTTTACTGTGTGCATCATCGAAATCCCATACTTATTTTTTTACGTATAACAAGTAAAGTAATACAGGGCTGCGATCCTTTGCAGTCCAGATATAAGTATGCCGATTTACCCGTCAATTAAGGAGATAATAATGAAGAAAACGCTGGTAACCAGCCTCATTGCCGCACCGTTGTTGACATTGTCTTCCCTGGCCTTTGCTGCCGAGCCCCAGACTGGAGGACCGATGCTTCTAACAGAAGGCCAGATGGACCAGGTTACTGCGGGGCATATTACTTTTGACCCTAGTTTTTGGCTTGCATTTTCATACAAGCATGCCGAGGTGGCGCAAATTAACGTATCTCCGGTGACGATCGTTCAGATCGGAAGCTCCAACACCGCAGTAGTTTATAGCGGTAATTTCTCCGTGATTAACCAATAAGGCCACCTTCTTTGCGCCGTGCAGGGTCAATGCGGTCCGGTACGGCGCACATGGCGGCCGCTCTTCTAAGTAAGGAAATTGACATGAATGCAAACCTGAAAAGCAAGTTGGTCGCATTGCCTCTGCTTGCGTTGTCAACGATCACTGCCACGGCCGGACCGGTTGCCCTTAATAGAGTGCAGATGGACGGTGTCACCGCAGGATCACAGCCCGTCTTCGAGCGCATTGCAAGCTTATTGACGACGTTGCCGCAAACTGCGGATGAGATATTGAATACTGAGGAGTTGGCGAAGCTGGTAGAAAACGCCACACAAGAAATACTTTCATTCCAACAGCTTGGCTCCGGTGAAAAAATTGCCACCTATCCGTTAGCGTCTGGCGAGAAGCTAGTATTCGTCAAGCAGGTCGCGGATGTAGATCCTGCCTCACGGCAGCAAGCCGGTGCTAGCGAATCGGTGAAGACCTACTTGCTCAAGCCCGGAGAATCGCTGAGTATCGAGCAGCATAGTGTGGGAGGGGGAAGCAATCATCTGTACGTCTACAGTCAAGGAAGTTCGGTCACAACCATTCAGAAATCCGGCTTTTAAGCCGCCTCGGTGAAATACCCTCTGCTGCCTTCACAAACAAATTCTTGCTGTCGCGATGCGTTAATCGACTGTATAGATGCATCGCGACGTTATCTTTCCACAAGAAGAAAAATAACGTCGATTTCCAAAAAATCATCGGTCTCCCGCAGGAGATCAAAATCACCAGTGGCCGTATGACCGGCCGTTTTCTATCCTGATCCCACCGAACAAATCCTTGCCAAGCCATGTGGCCTTATTCAAGGCAGACTGTCTGCATGATGAATATGAATGCCCGTTGGCTCCATTTTTCCAAAAGGTTCTTTTAGAGGAATTGCTGTTCTCAGTAAAGAAAGACCAACATAAAATTTGAGCGTCCTATAACAACGCTCAATGTGGAAAGTAATGGAAAAGAAATGCGTCTTGATTCTTGATGAGACTATGCCGCCAGGAATTCTCGCAAATACAGCGGCTGTACTTTCTGCAAGCTTAGGCAAGTTGTGTCCCGAGATGATCGGTTGTGATCTGCCGGATAGGAGTGGTTACATGCACCGCGGCATTACTACGATAGCCATGCCGATTTTAAAGGGTAATCCCTCGCTGTTGAGGCGCATGCGCCGCCAGTTGACTGAGTTTGAGCCTGACTTGCTGGTTGTGGACCTAATTAGTGCCACTAGGACGACTAAGTCCTATGAGGAATATGCGGTAGTGCTCAAGCAATCTTCGGACGAAGAGGTCGAATATTTGGGGCTGGCATTGTACGGCGATAAAAAGACCATTACCAGTTTGACGGGCAGTCTTGGATTGCTTCGGTAAGCGCTACTAACTTCATCTGCTCTCATACTTTCCGTTTTTATCTTCTTCACTGAATCGCCATGCAATCCAAACGCTTTTAAAAGCATGCGTGCAGGGGATGCGCAAGCTATACGCCTCAAAAATGAAATATTCGTACGTCGCCCAAGCTGGGCAGGGTATGCGGTTTTTAACCACTATTTCCAAGTGGAGCAAGGATAAGAAGATGAGGAAGTTGACGTTAGAGGAGAGAAAAATATGATGACGTTGTTGATTGCTATGGGGGTGTTTTCGCTGGCGATGTCGATTTCTCCGGGGCCAGTGAATATGGTGATTGTCTCCTCGGGCGCTAATCATGGTTTCCGCCGCACGCTTCCGTTCGTTTCCGGGGCTACTATCGGTTTTACCCTGTTGCTGATCTTCGTTGGCTTTTCGTTTCTGCAGTTCGTTAACGGCTATCCGACGCTGATGATGTATCTGGAGTTCATTGGATCAGCATTCATCATTTATGTGGGCTATAAAATTGCTTCTTCTTCACCGGAAATCACGCTAGAGAAGCGTAGCGTGCCGACTTTCATGCAAGGCTTTCTCTTGCAATGGCTTAATCCAAAGGCGTGGATCGCTTGTGCTTCTGGTGCAGCTCTGTTTTCCGACCCGACTACCCCGACGCCGTTGATCGCATTTATCTCCGTCTATTTCGTCGTCTGTTACGCATCGCTGGCAGCATGGGCGATTTTGGGGGATCGGGTTTCGCTCATCTTGAACAGTCACTCGCGCATACGGCTGTTTAATTGGGTCATGGGAGGGATGCTGATCGCGTCAGCCTGTTACCTGGTATATATGCAGCTAGAGCGATTTTTCTATGCATGAGAGGGGGCATCTCGGGCCTGTGAGGCTCACCGTAGCGCACGTACGGTTGCACTTCTCGGCCAGGCCAGACCGCCCTTTCACGCACAATCAAATCGCTCTAATGCGCTACGTCGGATGACTGATGCCAAGGGCGTTATAGATCCAATTGATCAGGGTATAAGCGATGCTGCTGGGGGATATGTTGGATGGCCACACGGCATATACGCGCAATGGGCTCAAAGACCATGTCGGTAGCGGCGCTTCAATCAGGCCCTGATCGATGTCATCCTGCGCTAAGAGGGTAGGTGGTGCGGCCAACCCTACACCTTGCTTGGCTAACTGGTAAGCGGCTTCGACATTATCTGTACGTATGCGCGGTACATATTTGATATCGCAATGATTACCGTTGATGTCTGTAAAAGTACGGTAATTGGGGCGCATCGTCAGCCCAATCCACGGCATTTCTTCCAAATCGCGGGGATGCTCGATGGAAGGATACTTATCGAGAAGCGTTCGACTGCACACCACCGTGCGCGAGAACTCGAAGACAGGTTTTGCTTTGAACGAGCTGTCCGGCAGATCACCTATTCGGAACGCAACGTCAATACTTTCACTGATGATGTCGTTGCGATTGTCGCTGCACAGGATTTCTAAATGGAGATCGGGATAGCACTCAATGAAACGTCCGATCTGACTCATGAATGCACTGTTATTGATCAATACGGCCGGTATCGCAATTTTGAGGGTATTGGTGGTCGAGATAGCACGCTGTTTGAATTCGATGAGACCTTTCTCGTATAGTTCCAGCATGGACTTGGCGGTTTCCAGCAAATTAATGCCGGCAGCGGTAAGTGATAACTTCCTCGTATTTCGATATAGCAGCGCAACGCCCAAGTTCTTTTCTAGTTTTGCCAGATGCATGCTGATCGTAGCAGTCGATAATTTCAGCGCATCCGCAGCGCGCGAAAACGAACCGGCCTCGGCAACCTTGGCGAAAACAATGAGGTAGCGAATATCTTCTATCATGCAAAGCTCTTATTTCTCGGTTATTACATCAAACATCTTGGTTTAAAGGCGCCATGTTGGAATACGAGGAGCTGCGGCGGATTGAAAACATCTCTGTGGAACCGATTTGTCTCCTCAGCACTGAAAAGGTATTTGATCGTGACCATTAACGGGTTGGAGCGAGCTTAGTGCAGTCTCCATGTCATGTTGAAGATCACCTACGTGCGGGTTCTCTGTGGATATTGCGAGGCATTATCTATGAACGTCATGCGACTTGTCCAATGGATGGGGAGCCGTGGTGGAGCCTGTGCTGTTATGCTTCGTGGTCACAAATTCTCTCGTTTCGATTAGAGCGAAATGCTGATCTTCAGCAGTAACTTATAGCAGAAAACGTGCATCAACCCTGCACTTTTCCAGTGGGATGCGCGTTTGTATGAACTCTGTGGTAACAGATCAAAAAACTTGGTCGAATATGGAAAACCTCCTAACCCATTATCGAAATCTCCTGCTTATTTTTTTCGGAGGTGATGAGTAGAGTGATAGGGAACGCAGCGCAAATCGTGTTTGCGTTTCACACCTTATCAACCTGTACGATTAGGAGTAAATGACATGAAAAAAGCATTGATGACCACCTTGATCGCCGCCCCGCTGCTGTCGCTGTCCTCGCTGTCGTTTGCAGCAGAGCCAGTATTGCTGGACGAAGCACAAATGGACGGTGTTACCGCTGGCTTCTTCGACGAACAAGGCGTGGATCTGACCCAAGTCAACATCTCTCCGGTGACTGTGGTTCAACTCAGCTTGCTGAATGAGGACGGTGGCGACAATAATGCATTCGTCCTGAGCGGTAACTTTGCTGACGTCGAACAGACCGAAGACTAATGCTGAACAGTACGAACAGTAATTTCGGCGCTTCGATGTAAGCCATTGCGAGCCATTCTGCACCGTATGAAATCGGTTATGGATGGTTCGCAATCTTACGATTGCATCGTCCTGGCATGTTCCGCATAAGCGGTACCTATCAGGGAAGTCGAATATGCCGGCCCTCTTCAGGGCCGGCATTTTATTTACGGGTTAGTTACGGCGTATCGTATTCTCCGGTTCTTTTATCGAAAGAGAATTGGGAGTGAAACGGTGAAGCTGTATTTTGGTGCGTCACTGCCCAAGCCAATGCCGAGTTGGGTTACCAATGTTACGTCACGTGAAAGGACGGAGGACGCGCCTAGAACGGCCATCCCATATGTCTCGTCTGATCCAGATAGCTTGACGCCGTTGCGCTCCTGGCGTTGTCGATGGACTTGTGAAAAACCGAACTGCAGCGATGTCGCAGGACTGGCGGCAAGCACTGAGGTCAGAGAGAGGGCGACAGCATCGCCAGGCTTGACCCCATCTTCTTCGAAGCTTTTTGTATAGGAAAGGCGAGTGACGAACGCAAGGGGGTCCTGGCGCTTGATTGCAACCACGTCGGCTTGAATCTGGCGGTATCCACCTAGCAGCGATACACCATTGTCCTCTCGTCTTGCGCTGCCGGTGTTATAGGTCAAACGCCCGATCAAGTCCGGTCGCCATCCGCTTTCGCGCATTAACGTTGTTGCCGCGCCCAGTGTGATATCGCCGATACCCTGGCCATTGGCTGATGTTGAGCCTGCGCCCAGTTCTGTTACTCGCGACGATCGGACATAGTTGTACGGAACACTCATCTCCAATTGTGCGTTATAGGGCATGCCAACTCGCACATCAACCCGTGTCAAGTTTTCATTTCTGCGCGTTTTTTGCGTAGCAAGAACGGGAAACGTTGCTCCCCCGTTGGTTGTAATGTTAACAAGGCCTTGTGCCGAGGATTCCGTTCGACGGAAGGAGTAAACTGGCGTGACCTCAACGGTGCCTTGTCGCAGAAGCAGTGCGCCAGCCTGGGTCAGCGTGCGTTCGAGTGCTCTCTCTGCCGCTTCTTCATCGACTTCAAAGCTGCCGGGAGCAGGACGGGGTTTGTTGGCTGCGTCACCGCTGGGAGTGGCTTGCGCTATCGTCCATGCAGGTGTTCGCGGCGGGGGCTGTATCTTGATCTCTGGTGCGTCTTTTGCACTCGCATGCGCACCGCCTAGCATGAAGCCGATCAATGCCACGGGCACGAGAGGCGCCCGTCGTATGCTATTCCATTCCATCCTTTCACCACCTTTCGTTATCGGTTTGATCGAAGTAGCGTGGGCCTGCAACCGCGCGGCAAGAATCGCCACGGCAGCGACAGCGAAAACGACGGGCATGGCAGAACGGTTGCGTTAGACGCAACAAGGCATGTTCAATCCATGAACGTCTTCCGCGGGGCCGCTAAGCGTCACCCGCGCCACAAATTGGCTTGCGCCTTACTTGCTTTGTCCGCCGTAGCTCGCCCCGTGTGCGAGAGATGTTGTCAAACTGCTATGCATGGAGGCTCCGGACCACCTTGCAAGCAAATGGTGTTTGCAACAAACTCTTACACCGGGGAAGGCCCGGATGAATCATGTTTTATGTTGAATCCATGCGAGCGATGTCTCGCCGCACAGAAAAAAGGATGACTACTGTCCTCGAAAGAACAGCCGTCATTTATGAACTTCGAGATCCGGTTTGCTGCTCATGAATGGCGCGATCGTTGTCGGCACCACATCAGAAGACACTTCGCTAGTACGTGTTATGTCAGTTCGGCCTGCATCTGATCGAATGTTGTACTTTTCAATCAAGCGATAAAGTGTCACGCGAGATACGCCGAGCAACAATGCGGCGCGCGAAATCTGATTGCGCGACTGTGAAAGTGCGCGTCGTATTATTGTGCGTTCCGCCGCTGCTCGGGCATCTTCCAGCGACATCAATTGTGTATGGTCACTGTCGCGTTCGAAGCCTAGGTCTTCCGGTTGTATGAAACGTCCTTCGGCCATTACGGTTGCACGTTGCACGCGATTGACAAGTTCCCGTACGTTGCCGGGCCAGTTGTGACTTAACATGGCATTCATCGCCGCTTTTGAGAAGCCGCGCAGACTACGGTTATGGATACTGGCGAACTTCGTAAAATAGTATTTGGCGATGTCTTCGATGTCTGGTCCACGGTCGGCCAGTTGCGGCATGCTGATGCATACAACGTTAATGCGATAGTACAAATCTTCCCGGAAACGCCCCTCTTTGACGGCTTTCGCCAGGTCGATGTGGGTTGCCGCGATGACGCGCACGTCGATTTCCAGCGTGTCGGTGCTGCCCACACGTTCGATTGTTTTCTCCTGTAGAAAACGGAGCAGGTTGACCTGCATATCGAATGGCATGTCGCCGATTTCATCGAGGAATAGCGTGCCTCCCTGGGCAGCTTCGATGCGGCCGATCTTGCGCTGGCCAGCGCCAGTGAACGCCCCTTTTTCATAGCCAAAGAGTTCCGACTGAAAGAGCTGCGGCGCAATTGCACCGCAGTTGACGGCAATGAAAGGCGCATTCTTGCGCGCTGACTGACGATGAATGGACAGGGCGGCGAGCTCCTTTCCAGTCCCCGATGGACCGGTGATCAGTACCGATGCGTCGGTGCGCGCGACCTTGTACAGTTGGCTGAACAATTGCTGCATTTGTGGTGTTTTGCCGACCATGACGAAGTCCGCATCGTTATGCACCAGTTGTGGTGACGTACCGCGCTGCACGTCGCGCATGAATGCCATGCCCCACGCATGGCGTAGTGTCAGCACGATATGATCAAGTTCGGCCGGGAGGGTGATGAAATTGAACAGATGCTCGCCGATGAACTCACGCATACGTGGCACTGAAATCAATTCCTGAACTACCAGTCCTACCCAAGAGATGCGATTGTTGCTGACGAAGGCCTCATATTTGTCGAGATGGGCGAGTTCCGACTCTTGCGTGACGATCAGCAAGCCGACACGGCAGCCTTTTTCTAAGGCTTCTTGGGCGGCTTCAAGCGTGAAGCATTCCACTAAGTCGAGGCCGTGTTTCTTTAGCATTCCGGTATGTGGGCACGCTTGGCCGTTGCGACTAGTGAGTCGGAGGACCAAAACAGGCTGGGTTGTCGATGCGGAGTCAGAAACGTAGAGCATGTCGCAATACCCTTATTGTGTTGTTGCGTGGCGAGGATCCCAGTGTGGCCCAAAGAGAGTAGGGCGTTGTTTCAGCAGGGGGAGTCGTTTCTTTGTATAGATTCTCCCGCTCGCTCACAGAATGACCTCGGCATATGACAGTCGGGGTCCGTTCAAAACTTGATCAAGGGCCGAGATTACCGTCTTTTAGTCACAGGAACAATGCCATAAATAGGGTAGTTGGCAAGAACAGAAATGCCATTTGTGCTTTGTCAAATCTACGTTTCTAAATGGAAATGTAGGAGAAATAAGGCTCTCCAAGGCTTTTTGCCTTGAAACCCGCATGGGTGCTGGTTGTCAGAGTGAGTATTCAGGAAAATAAGAAAATACTTTTTAGAATTATTGTCCTGAGCCTGTTGGGGCGTTGAGCGTGGCCTGGCAACGCCATAATTGATGTCCGGAGGCCATGTATTTATGTTCGAACGGTGTGATCACTGTGTCGGGCGCATAGGCGGCACAGTGTACTTCTGTTGCCGTAAGTTGTCGTAGAGCTGCAGCGCATTCGTCGATGTAAATTCGCCAGTTACTGCGACATTCCAGCACGCCGCCGAGTGCCACTATGGTTGGGAAAACCGGATGCCCATGCCAACGGCGCCCTAAGTGACCAATTTTCGGCCAGGGGTTAGGATACAGTAGGTAATGTCGTTCAGGACGGATCTCCTCTGCATGCATTAATCGCCAGTAGTCCACCAGATCGGCACGGACCAAAGTGAAATTGGCTGGTGGGGTGCCGTGCCAAACCGTATTACGTGATAGTCGATGAGCGGACTGGTCTACACCGATGACAAAGTGGTCCGGAAACTGTGCTGCAAGATGCATTGTTGATAGGCCAACACCGCAGCCGGAGTCAAGGATCAGTGGCTTCTCGCCAGCGGCCTGCCATGCGGCCATACTGGTCTCGAATGCCGCGTGGTTATACGGCATCACAGGCTTTTTGAAGACTGTACGGGCATGTTTGGCGACGATAGCGGCCAATTGTTCGTGAATGTCTGTTTGTGTACTGGTGATGGGGCTGGAGTTGGCTTGCATAACAAAGCTTAGGTCAAGTCTGTGTGGCGGCAGAGCTTGGTCGCAATGGTAATGAAAACAGCTAGCTCAATGCGAGCCCTGTTTTGCGTTCTAAGAGGAATACCGATGAAATGCCCGGCATCTTGCCATAAATGGCAGTCAGGCAGCGTGTTGAGGCCTTATTGAGACCTTAAACAGGTTCTGCGGTCTGCGGCCATCACAGACAGGCACTTTGCTGACACGTTATGGCAGGGCAGCAATACGTCCTCTGCCCTACCAAAAAGCGCTTTTAGTGCAGCGTTACCGGTTGGCGCATCAACGCGTCGTACTTACCGAGAAAGTCGTCAATTTCTTCAACGCTTGGCTCGGTGGCGATCAGGTTTTCCACTTCTTCTCGGAACGATCGTGCGAGAGTGCCGCCGATGAAAATTTCACGCTTGCCGGACTTGTCCATGATTTCGTATCCGCCAAAGCGCAAGGCTTCGCGGCCATCGTCCGCTCCGAACTCCACCACGCTGTACTGCTCGCTGTTGTAGATTAAGTTCATGTTGCGCTCCTTATGCTGCAAATAATTGCAGGTAACCCATTACCTTTAATGCAAAAATGGGGCCAGCCTGCAGGTTTTCAAGTCGGACGCATAAAACGGCGGATTTTCTGGGCCTGTTATAGGAGGCTACGGCTTCAAGCGTGCAAATCTTTAGTCAGTTGAAGCAAATTTGCGTATGGTGGCTGCGTCAAGAACTGTCGGATCTGCTCTAAATGCAATGATGTTGCCAATCCAATATACAGACGCACCGGGCGGCGGCGCACCAGGCGATTCAGCGTTACGCGCATGGTGAGATTGCCCGTGCAGCACACGCAGCCGGGAGCAATGCGAGCAATATGTAGATAAGAGGCGGTATCGTCAAGAATCGGACTGCCGTCTGGCAAGCCCTCGAGAATCAACGCAGTGTCGGCGCCAGGCTCGAGGGCTGCAGCGATCACCGCCTCACGTGCCGATGCGGTGGCGCCGGTGACAAGTGTGGTGAGAATCACCCTTTGCGGGCTAATTTAGCCGGCTCCACGCCCAGTTGTTTGAGTTTACGATACAGGTGGGTGCGTTCCAGTCCGGTTTTTTCCGCCACTCGGGTCATGCTACCGCCTTCTCTCACCAAATGATGTTCAAAGTACGCACGCTCGAATGCGTCGCGGGCCTCTCGCAACGGCAAGTCAAACGACAGGCCGAACAGATGCGAATCGGACGCCATGATCGGCTGCGGCATGGCGGGTGGCGAGGTCAGACTTGTTGGTGCCGCGTGCGTGTAGGCAGCCTGTGGAGCGGGTGCCACTTCGGAGGGCACGGCGACTGGGCGCGCATGGTACATTGATGTCGGACGAATGACGTCCGTGGTGCGGGTAAGTCCTTGCTGGACGGCTTTTAGCAGTTTTTGCAAAGCGATTGGTTTTTCAAGGAAATTCAGTGCGCCGATGCGCGTTGCTTCCACGGCCGTGTCGATTGTTGCATGACCCGACATCATGATCACTGGCATGGTTAGCATGCCATCGCGCTGCCATTCCTTGAGCAGCGTGACGCCGTCGGTATCTGGCATCCAGATATCGAGCAGCACTAGGTCAGGTGCAGCAAGCGCGCGTAATTCGCGGGCTTGTTGCGCATTTTCCGCCGTTGAGACTGCGTGTCCCTCGTCGCCAAGAATTTCCGAGAGCAATTCCCGGATACCCATCTCATCATCGACTACCAGAATGTTTGCCATATGCTTACCTTGTTCGCTTCCATCGCTGCCGGGTATTGTCAATGCGCCGCGTATAGAGCAGAAGAGTTGTCACGAATTGTTTCAGGCCGCCGTTTGATTTTCATCCGGCGCTAACTTTAACAGCAAAATTGCTACCTTTGCACCGCCTCCATTGGATTGATTTTTGATATCGATACGGCCGCCATGTTCATCGATGATTTTTTTTACCATCGCAAGGCCGAGTCCAGTACCACGCGACTTGGATGTCACATAAGGTTCGAAGGCACGTGCCAAGATTTTCGGGGAAAAACCTGGGCCGTTGTCGCAGATGGTCAGACGTACCGCGGTACGCTGCTCGCCATTCGAATCGTTATAGTGGACTGCTTCAGTCGTGACGTCGATACGCGGTTTGCCCGGTTGTGAGCTTCGGTCCGCAACGGCATCCTGCGCATTCTGCAATAAATTGTGAATCACTTGGCGCAGTTGTGTTGCATCGCCCATTACCGGCTGTAGATCCGTTCCCAACGCGGCGTGAATGCAGTCGCGCTCATCCCCGGCTACGTAGAGATGCAGGATTTCCTCCACCAGCGCGTTCAGGTCGAGCGGTGACAACACCGCCGGTGGTGTTTTCGCGTAATCGCGGAAATCATCCACCATACGTTTCATTGCCGCGACTTGATTGACGATGGTGGCAGTGCCTTTGCTCAGCATTGCTGCATCTTGCTCTGTCAGTTTGGGTTCCAGTTTCATTTGCAGCCGCTCGGCCGACAGCTGGATTGGGGTCAGCGGATTTTTGATTTCATGGGCTAGCCGCCGGGCCACTTCACCCCAGGCAAGAGAGCGCTGTGCCGAGATCACATCGGTAATGTCATCGAACACCACGATATATCCTGTCCCCCCCGCCACCGGCAGATACGAGCCACGCGCCAGTAGCGTAATGTCGCTTTCGCCATCCGCTTCGGCATCGCGGCGCGGCACTTGAATTTGTTTTTGCCAGTGGAGATCGGCAATGGCGCCACCGGCGGACTGTGCACGTTGTTCGGAGAACGCTTTGGTGATTGCGGCAGCCAATGGTTCCAATCCATCGATGGCAGCGACTGGTTTGCCGATATGCTTGTCGAAGTCACTCAGCAGAATGCGCTCGACTGATTCATTACAGGTGACGAGGCGGAATTGTTTATCGAGCACCATCACACCTGCTGACATGTTGCCCAGCACCGACTCCAAATACGCTTTTGCATTTTCCAGAGCGGCACGATTGCGTTCAACCGAGGCACGGGCTTCCGACAACTGACGTGTCATCGTGTTAAATGATTGCGTTAGTGTGCCGAGTTCGTCCGACGTGGCGACGATGGGGCGAGGAGATAGGTTACCCTCGGCCACAGCCTTCGTGCCTTCAGCCAAGACTAATAGCGGTTGTGCAAGATCTCCCGCGATCAAGAAGGCGGCGGCGACCGCACCGAAAATCGCCAGCAGCAAGGTAAGCGTGAGCGTCACCAGATAGATTTTGCGCAGGCCGGTGCGTCCCAGTGAACGCTCCTGATACTCGCTGTAAGCTGCGCGTAGTGCTTCGGCATTGGCGGAAAGATGCGGCGGAACCGGTTGCAGCAATTGCAGGAAGCGCGACTCGTTTTGTAGTGACAAGCCATTGTCTGATACGGGTATTTCGACGACAACACGCAGTCGTAAATCGCTGGCCGCGCCCGACGGGTTGTTCAATGGCGGGTGTTGCTCTTGGCTATCGGTACTGTCGTTAGACGAATGGTCCCGGGAATCGAAACCGCCCTCAATCGCCGAATAGCCGCGTGACATACGCGCCTGGCGTAGCATTGCTGGGCTTGGTAAATCGGGTAGTAGTAAGCCGATGCGGCCACCGACGGTGGCAACAATGTGGCCGCTGGAAGTCACGATCGTGGCTTCCTGCATCTGATTTTGATCACGTAAGTGCGACAGTTGGGTGATCTGCGCCGAATCTGGCATATCGGACAACTCGAGTGCCAGAACCCGTGCTTTCGCGGTCAAGTCAGCCAGCGATGCGTCAAGCGCAGTGCGTCCCAGGGTCAGCCCTGCTTCGAGCGCCGCTTCCACGCGCACGTCAAACCAGGACTCGATCGAGCGCGAAACGAACTGCACTGAAACAATATAGATCACGGTGCCCGGGAGGATGCCGATGATCGCAAACAGTAACACCAGCCGCGCCATCAGCCGAGAGCCGAATTCGCGCCGCTTGTAGCCACGGTACAGGCGCGTCAATAGCAGCATCACCAGCGCGAGAAGCGCCACCGCGATTAACGCATTGAGGGCAAGCAGTTCGGGATAATGCCGATCGAAGAAGGCGGAATTTTCCGAAGCCGACGCCAGGAGAAACAGCAGAATGCTGACAACCGCGCCACCGACCACCAAGAAATAACGAAGGAAGCGTTGCACGACTATTCAGGCCTGAAAGTGAATTGCTTCCAGTCGGAAGAAAAGCGCCAGTCGGAACTGTTCATGGCATGTACCTGGAACGGTTTGGGTAGGCGAGTGACATCGAGCCCCATGCGAACAGCGACGTTATATATCTCGCCGACTTTTAGCGTACCCCTTTCTGCTACCAGCCAGCGGTTTGGACGCCGTATGAGCGAAAGGGCATCGTCCAGCGTACTGAAGCTCTGCTGCAGGCGGCCACTGATCGCGGCATGATATTGATGGGTTAATACGTTGTAGGAGATGCGAATGGTTTGCGAAGCGGTGACCGCTTTCTCATCGAACCAGTACCAACGCGGGCGTGTCAGCTGCACCTCGGTGGTAAAGTAAAGGGGTATGCCGCGCGTCACCGCGTCTTCAAGGCCGCGGGTCAGATCGAAGGAGAGGGCGAGCGAGAGCTTGTAACCTTCTTCTGTACTTTCCAGTCCAGCGCGGGTGATTTCCACGCCTTCCGCATGGGCAGCGGTAGGCAAGCCGGCTGCGATCGACAGCAATGCTGTCAACATCCAACTTGTCAGTAGGTGAAAGATGTGGCGTGTCACTCGTGTCGACGCAGATCAATAACAGAAGGCAGTATGCTAAATGGAAAGCGCACGTTGAAATAGGCAATCTCCGCCATCCAGGGAAGAATTGGTCCGGCTCGGGGAGGCCATCACGCGTGTAATCGTTCTATTCATGCGCTCTTCTTTCCAGTGACAAGTTTTAGCCGAAGATACTATCAGACCCTGCTCTTTTGGAATAGCGCGTAAAACAAGCCGTCATGGTCTTGCTCCGGTCCGGAGACGGGCAGCAACTGACCTGGTGCTGGCAAACGAATCGCATTATTGCGCTCCGCGAAAGCGGCCGCTTGCATTTCGGATTCTTGCGGCCAAACCGAGCAGGTGACAAATGCTAATTTGCCATCAGGTTTCAGCATGCGCCATAGGTTGTCCAGAATACGGGCGGAAAGTGTTGCCAGTTGCTCAGCATCACCTTTGCGTCGCAGCCAGCGAATGTCAGGGTGACGACGCACAATGCCGGAAGCCGTACACGGCACGTCGGCCAAAATGCGGTCGAAAAGTTGGCCATCCCACCAGTCGCCAGTGGCGGCGTCACCGGTTCGCAGTGTGGCGGATAGTTGCAGTCGTTGCAGGTTTTCTTCGATGCGTAGTAGACGTGTTGGATCGCTGTCGAGCGCCAGCAAGTCGACTTCGGCACATTCCAGGATGTGTCCGGTTTTGCCGCCTGGCGCGGCACAGGCATCCAGCACGCGCATCCCATCATGCAGATCCAGTAGTGGGGCGGCTCGCTGTGCACCAGCGTCCTGCACCGACACGACGCCCTCGCTAAAGCCAGGAATCTGCGCCACCGGAAGCGGTCGTTCAAGGCGAACCGCAGTTGGGCCGATACGCCTTGCGGCGATACCGCTGTCGGTAAGTGTTTGCAGATACTGATCGAGGGTGGTCTTGCGCCGATTCACACGCAAGGTCAGGGGCGGCATGCTTTGTCCTGCAAGCAGAATCGCTTCCCAATCACGTGGATAGGCCGCTTTCATTGCGCCGATCCACCACTCTGGATAATTCCATCGAGCGGCTGGTTGTTTTAGTACCTGCTGCAGTAAGGCATGGTGTTCTCGCAAAAACCGGCGCAGCACGGCATTCACCATGCCCTTCGCATGCGCGAGCTCCGCATCGGTAGAGGCTGCCGTTACCGCCTGGTCGACCACCGTGAACGCTTCGTAAGGCGCATCGTCCTGGTGAGAAAGCAAGGCAAGTGCGCAACACAACAGCCCGCGCAGTGCAGGAGGGGAGGGCGATCTGGTCGCGAGCAGGCCAAGTAAGGCATCCGCTCTTCCAAGGCCGCGCATGGTGCGATAGGCGATGTCTTGCATCGCGCCTCGCGCTTGTGCAGGAGCATGGGTTGTCGCAAAGACCGCGGTTAAGGCTTGCGGTAAGGCTGTGCCGGCATTGACTTTGGCAACGGCACGTGCGGCGCCCAATAGGGCAAACGCAAGCGAATCGGTTTTCAGATGTTTTGACACGTCAGCAGTCGTGCTTGATGCACGCTCTCCTAATTACGGGTAAGTGCCAGCTTGGCACCAAGGGCTACAAAACTTGCGCCGACCGTACGCTCAAGCACCAGCTTGATGTGCAGATTACGGCTAGCGCGACGTGCGAGTGTACCTGCTAGAAAGGCTGTGCCGCTGTTCCAGACCATGCTGATGACGGCAAAGCTAAAGCCAAGCAAGAGAAAAGCCGCCGTCTTCTGCGGCGTATCGGCGCGCACGAATTGGGGAATGAATGCAAGGAAAAACAGGATGACCTTCGGATTGAGCACATTGGTCACCAGTGCCTGCCAAAAGGTCATTTGTAGCGAACGTGCCTGCGCTCTTGCGGCT
>CBHCMF010000020.1:0-30202 GCA_965974465.1 uncultured Noviherbaspirillum sp. | reverse complement strand
AACCGCCGCCATACCGTATTCCCGTTTTTCAGAGAGTGGCAAGAATGCCGGGAATCGCGTTGCAGGTCATTTTCTGCGCGCGGCGCGAACCGAACCGCCGATGGGACTTGCCGCCATTTGAATTCGATCACTGCTTTCTTCGCGAACGCATTACTACCCTCAAGGGGCGCTACATTCACAACAATCCGGATGTCATTCTGGCGCTGAGAAAAATTGCCCCTGATGTGATTGTGAACGATGGTTTGAATCCGACCCAGCTTTATGCATTTGCCTATGCATTGATGAAAGGGGTGCCGCACGTGCCGCTGACTGATGGCACTGATATGTCTGAGCGTGGATTGAGCCGGTTACATAAAGCCGTGCGTCGCTTCGTGTACGGCCGTTCCGCTGCATTTTTGTCGGCCAGCGCGGGCGGGCAACGTCTGTTCGAAAGCTATGGCGCTCCTGCAGAGCGTTGCTTTCGGTCTTATCTGTGCATTGATAACGAGGCCTACCAGCGCCCGCCGGACGAGGGCAATGAGCGCTTTGATCTGATTTTCTGTGGACGTGTCGTGCCGGAAAAAGGACCGATGTTCGCGCTGGATGTTGCTCGCGAGGTGGCTCGCCGGCTGAAAAGAAAAGTACGCATCCTATTTGTTGGCTCGGGTGAGGAAGAGGAACGCGTCAGAATTGCCGCGACTCGGATGACCGATCAGGTGGATGCGCAGTTCCATGGATTCGCGTTACAGAAAGAACTTCCCGCGCTGTACCGCTCGGCACGCATTTTTCTTTTTCCTACCTATGCGGATGTGTGGGGAGTGGTCGCGAATGAAGCATGTGCGGCCGGGCGGCCGGTGATTGTTTCACCGCATGCCGGTGTTGCTGGAGAGCTTGTGGTCGATGGCCAGAATGGGTTTGTCAGTCCGCTTGACCCCTATCTTTGGGCGGAGCAGGCGGTAAAGTTGTTGAGCAACGCAGATCTGTGGGAAAGTTTTTCCAAGCGCAGTCTTGCATTAGTTAGGGAATATACCTTTGACAATGCTGCCCAAGGGCTCGTCGATGCGTGCCGCTGCGCCCTATCTTTCAGCGAGCAAGAAAAGGCTAGTGAACCAGCGCGATCCGGACCGCAATGAGACGACGGATTTTATCCAAAGCGGTTGAACGGCGAGAGGAAACCGGGACTCCAAATGTCATGTTGCGGGCCGAGCGGGATGGTTGAAAACGAGGGGGGAGTAAGTGATGGGCCCAGTATTTACGTGCTCAATTGATGATGGTCACCCGTCGGATATGCAAACGGCCGAGTTACTGCACAAGCACGGCTTAAATGGCACATTTTTCATCCCGATCAGAAACCGCGAAGGCGATGCTGTTCTTCCCGATACGCAGATCCGCGAGTTGGCGCGTCGCTTCGAAATTGGCTCTCATACCTACGATCATTGCTACCTGAAAAAGGTCGATATCTGGGAGGCATATCATCAGGTCTACGACGGCAAGAAGCAACTGGAAGACTTGCTGGGAACCGCCGTCAATGGCTTCTGCTACCCGGGAGGGCGGTATGGGCATCGTGACGTCGAACTCGTCAAGACGTGTCGTTTTACTTATGCACGGACCACGATGAATCTGTGCTTCGATGTTGGTGACAGACCATATGAAATGCCGACGACCCTTCAGTTTTATCCGCACGATAGAGCGGTATATGTGCGTAATTTTATTGCTTCCGGCAACTGGCATAAGCGTACCGATGGCTTGCGGCTAGCCATGCAGCATGAGAACTGGATCGACCGCATGTATGCGATGTTCGACCATGCCTGCCGGGAGAGCGGCACCTTTCATCTCTGGTGGCATTCCAAGCAGATCGGCGAACTTAACGCATGGCATGAGTTGGACGCATTTTTACGTCATGTCGCCAATCGGATCGCTTTGTCAGATCGTGTGAACAATGAGCAGCTTGCTGCTCGCACTGCGTGGGTGCCGCAGGCACATATTGCAGAGCCGCTTTAGTCGCTGTCACGTTATCTCAATCTCTTAGAGCAGTTTGCTGATCAGTGTACGGGCCTCGTCGGCCGCGGCCAATGTCGTGCCTGTGGTGCTCGGTGTACATCACGTACACGTCCGCTCCTCGGCTCGACCTTGGCTCCCATACACCGACCTTCAAAGCGCTCTAGTAGAGCAATTTGAATGCGCGTGCAAGGGGGGGCATCTCGGGTCTTCTCTGTACGCACATTTATCCTATTGTTCTAGTGGTCCATCACACCCCAATTTTCGGCTTCTGCCGGTCGCTCGAAGGCGATTGCGGCGTTGCAAATGCTCGTCAGGGGACCACCCTGACTGTGCTTTGCGCCTTGCACTCGCCTCCGATCACCTCGGCATACACCGAAAATTGGCGTGTGACGGACCACTAGGTTCATACCAAACTTCCTCCTCGTCCTGAAGAAGGCCCGCTGGTAAAAGCGGATTTCCAAGAGAGATGACGGTTCGCCGCTTTCATTGCAGATCGACAATGATCTTGTCAAAATGCTTCTTGAAGAAAGCATCGAAGCTATCGACCTTGATCATTTCAGGCAGACCGAAGGTGATACGGTGCTCGGCTAGCCGAGGCGGCAAACTTCGACGCGTAAAAGTATTATAGAAATGGACATTCGATGAGCAGATGCTGCTTGATTGCCAAATTGGGAAATTTACTGCGATACTTTGCCAATTCCGGCGCGATTTCATTCCTCTCATGCGGAAAAAGTTCGACTTTCCCACACCGGGGCATGAGGAGAAGCGCATCGGATGTGACTGCCGGTTTGGCCTTTTTATTTCCTTATAGGCAGCAACGATTGGGCTGTTGGCGAGCTTCATTCAAATTATCAAGTCCTTCGCCTGATTGCTACGGTAACGAGGAAATTTAAAGAAAAGCCGGCGAAGCTTTTGGTGATGTTCTTGTCCAACGTTCTGACATCTTGGAAAAGTAGATTGCGTTAACGAAACTCCCGACATCATCGCATGGGAGCCAATCTTGATAAGTAAATTTAACGAACTGCTGGTTTATGTGACCCGTCTGCGGGGCAGTGTCGTTTTCCGTCTACTTGTGAGCGTGGTCTTGTTCAGTTCCACGGTGACACTCTTCCTTACGGCTGGCCAAATCTATCTTGATTATGATCGGGGCGTGAGCGACATCGAGCGCCGCTTGAACGATATTGATAGCAGCTATCGCGAAAGTCTGGGCGAAGCGCTGTGGCATCTGGATGAGCGACAACTTCGGCTTCAACTTGAGGGAATTCGTCGTCTTTCTGATATACGCGCCGTTGAGGTGCGGGAAACTGCCCTGGGCGGTACACACTTGGTGGTTGCTGTCGGGCAGCGCGCGACCAACTTGGCGTTTGCTCGTGAATTCCCCATCATTTCCAAGGTCGAGGGGGAGGATCGAAAGATCGGTATTCTCTATGTCGAAGCAACTCTCGCTAATCTGTACCACGAATTGATGAACAGGGCGCTGCTTATTCTAGTGGGACAGGGCGCAAAAACATTTCTTGTTTCATTGTTCATCATTTATATCTTTTCTCGACTGGTGACGCGGCATCTTGCCACGATCGCTGACTTTGTCAGCAGCTATCGTCTGGATCGTCCTACTAGCCCGTTGAGATTGCAACGTAGCGTTTCTGGAAAGGATGATGAGCTTGAACGCGTTGTGTCCGCATTCAATGCGATGTACGAACGTCTGCAGGAAGCGTATGAACGTTTGCGTGAGTCCAATGCTGGTCTGCAACAAGAAATTGCCGAGCGCCGACGTGCCGAAGTAGCGTTGCGGGAAAGTGAGGCCCGGATCCGGCGTTTGATCGAATCCAATATTATCGGTGTCTTTTTCTGGGACATTACAGGTAACGTCACGGACGCGAATGACGCATTTCTCGCTATTGTTGGCTACTCACGACAAGATCTGCACTCTCGCAAAATTAATTGGGCGGATTTTACGCCCCAGGAATTTCAGGAGATGGATTTACGAGCGATTGACGAGTTGATGGAGCGCGGAATCTGTTCTCCTTATGAGAAGGAGCTTGTTCGCAAAGACGGCGTGCGTGTGCCGGTTTTGGTAGGGGCCGCATTTCTGGAAGGGTCACAGGAAAAGGGCGTGGCCTATTTCCTCGATATGAGTGAACGCAAGCGCGCGGAATCCGAGCGCGAGAGGCGAATGGCTGCGGAAGCGGCAAGCCGCGCTAAGAGCGTCTTTTTGGCCAATATGAGCCATGAATTGCGCACGCCTCTTAACGGCATCCTCGGTTATGCACAGATCCTGCTCCAGGATAGAAGATTGACTGAGCGGGAGCTTTCCGGGGTAAAGGTAATTCAGCAAAGCGGCGAGCATCTGTTGACTTTGATTAATGACATTCTCGACTTTGCAAAGATTGAAGCCGGCAAGCAAGAACTTTATCCAACGGATATTGCGTTGCAGGAGTTCCTGCTTGCGATTATGGAAATCGTTGGCATCAAGGCAATACAAAAGAATTTGGATTTTCATCGTGAGCTGGCACCCGATTTACCTCGCTACGTACACGGTGACGAGAAACGTTTGCGCCAAGTATTGCTCAACCTGTTGTCAAATGCGGTCAAATTTACTGACCATGGGAACGTGTGGTTGCGCGTGCGTTTTTCAGCGCCGACGCGCTTGCATTTTGAAGTACAGGATACCGGCATCGGTATCAGCGAAGATCACCTCAAGCGTCTGTTCCAGCCATTCGAGCAAGCGGGTGATGTACAGCGGCGGTTCGGTGGTAGTGGCTTGGGCTTAGCGATTAGCCGGCAATTCGTACAGATGATGGGCGGCGACATCCGGGTGGAAAGTTGCGTTGGGCAAGGCAGCACGTTTTGCTTCGAACTGGATTTGCCGGTGGTGGAAGCCGAGCCTGTGGTTGTGAGGCAAGATGCGCTTATACGTGGGTATGAAGGCGCACCTAAGAAAATCTTAGTGGTCGATGATATTGCTGAAAATCGGGCAATATTGAATGACATGCTGCGCCCCCTAGGCTTTGACATGCTGGAGGCGGAAACTGAAAAAGTTGGTTTGACGTTGGCACAGACGACAAAGCCAGATCTGATATTGATAGACATTGTGATGCCGAAATTGAATGGATTGCAGGCGCTTCGCCTGCTGCGACAGGAGGCGGTGCTGGAGGGTGTTCCTGTCATTGTGGTTTCGGCTAGCGCTTCGGCTGAAGACCAGGAGGCGAGCTTGGCGGCCGGGGCAAATGCCTTCGTGCCCAAACCGATCGATTTCAAATGCTTGCTGCCACATATAGCAAGGCTGCTCCAGCTGGTCTGGACTTATGAAGAGCCGCCAGTCGTGAAGCAAGAGCAAACCAAAGAAGCCATGCTGTTGGTGCCGCCGCCGGAGGAAGAGATGAACGTGCTGTATCACCTGGCACGTCTCGGCAATATGCAAGACGTTATCCGGCAGGCGACTCGTTTAGTCGAATTGGACGAACGTTATCGCCCATTCAGTGACAAGCTCAAGGAATTGGCCAAAGGATATCAATCCAAAGCGATTCTCAAGCTCGTCGAGGGCTATATTGAAAAGAAAGAGATGTCGCCGGACGGAAAATGAGATCGACTTCCACGTAAATGGAGATTGCATGACAACTATCGTGAGCAGGAAAAAATGGTGTGAAAAAAAACTGTTCTCACTGGTGGCTGCTTTCATCGCAAGCCTCAATGGCGCGTGGGCGGACGAGGTGAAAGAAGGGTTCCATGGTTATTTTCGAGTGGGAAGTGGGACGACTTGGGAGAATGGATCGCAAGCCTGCTTCGGCTTGGAGGGAGTAGCTAAATACCGGTTAGGCAATGAATGTGATTTCAACGGCGAAGTCGGTTATACGAAGGAATTGGCACGTTCCTCCAGTGGTGTCGGCTTTTTTGGCACGGCAATGGTCAGCGCCTTTACCCCAACGCCAAACATAGGTAATAGCACCGTAAGGGGAGTGCAGGGGTTCATTGAGGCACGAAACCTCGGTTTCCTGAACGGCGGTACGGCCTGGATAGGAAGACGTTACTACAATCGTCCCGATATTCACGTACTTGATTTCAAATATATCGTCATGGACGGGGAGGGCGCCGGCATCGATAGCATTCCGATGGGGCCGGGAAAATTCAGCTATGCTTTGTTCCGCAACGATGTCAACAAATCGCTGCCAGCCATGCGCCACACCTTTACCTATCAGGACCTGCCGGTGAACCTAGACGGCACCCTTAAGATCGATGCGACCTTTATCCGAAGCGATTCTGGCTCAACGCAGCGCCATGACGGTTGGTCCTTGTCTGTCACGCATAAGCAAAGCAAGGTTCTGGGGGCGGACAACACGCTTGCGGTGCAATACGGTGTTGGCCCTGGTATAAAAATCGGCGGCACTGGCGACCTGAGTCTGGGATCGTCATTCACCCGCACACGCATTGCCGATCAATTGATCTGGCAAGTGACCCCTGCGTTCAGCGGCTCAGCCAACCTGGTGGTGCAGCGCGATAAGGGCCTTGCCGGCGGTACGCAGACTTGGACTTCAGTCGGTGTGCGCCCCGTGTATGCGTTGCATGAGCATTTCAAGCTACAACTCGACCTCGGGCATGATCGTATTTCTCCAGCTGACGGGGGGCCAACACAAGCGTTGACGAAAATCACATTCGCGCCGACGTTTTCAGGCGCGAAGGATTTTTGGGCCCGCCCTGAGTTGCGCTTGTTTGTCACCTATGCCCAATGGAACGCGGCTGCACAGGCGGCTGCTACGCCGGGAACGACGTTGTCGAGCACGGGCGTGTTTGGCGATAACCGAGATGGCGTGTCGTATGGGGTGCAGCTTGAGCATTGGTTCTAGACGTTATGTCTAGGGGGGATAACCTCCATCATGCCCGCGAAAGCCATAGCGTGATGAGGAACGGCGCTAGCATGGTAAGAATGAAGCCGCTTACCAGTGCAGCAGGAAGGCTGGAAGCATGGCAAGTCTGTCGAATAATCGGTAAGGTTGAATCCAGGGAAGTGGCCCCTCCCGCGCCAATGCATGCTTGTGGAAAACGACCCCCCAGCGAGTACAGCAGGAGAATTGCGATCAGTTCCCGAAACAGATCCGTCAGAAAGGCAATCGAGCCATAAGCTTGGCCAAGATAGCTGCCCACCAGTACACCCGATAAAGTGAACCAGCCAAATCCACTGGATAAGGCTAACGCCGTCATGACGTGTATTCCTAGCACTACTGCGGCACATAGCCCCCCAACGAGCGAGCCAACGATCGCAAGCAGAGGGATGCTTAGTACCTTTGTCGATAGCCATGAGCGGTCAAGTCGTAATCCGGCAATGTCGATTCCCACAAATAAGATTAAAGCGTACAGCAGCGCAGCGGGAGATAGCATGCCGTTCACCAGGAAATACGCGTCGAGCTGCCATCGTGAGAGAAGTGCACCTGCCATCACGATCATCACGGCGGTGGCGCATTCCTTGATGGTACGTGCAAACGGCGTGCTTTCCGTGGTGAAGGCAGTAGCGTGGACGATGTTTCCTTGCCGCCCGGAGCACAGCCAAATCAGTGTCCATGGTAAAAAGGAAGTGAATGCTGCGACGACTAACGCGGTGAGGAGGGAATGACCTACCACAGCGGGAGTGCTTAAGACCTCACCAAATTCGCATCCGATCGCAAACAGCAGGAGCAACACCATTGGGCTGATAAGTCTTGTAAGTCCTTTGCAGATCACGGTAGGTAACAGCCTGCCAAGAATGGCGCCGGTGATCAATGCCACCAAAATGGGAAAAAACGCCTGAAACATGTTCCCTTCCTCAAGGTGATGAACTTTAAAGAGTGGCGATGATGTCCTGTGTGCTGAGGACCTCTGCAAACGAACCATCCAATGCAGCCATATAGGCCACCTGAACTTGTTCTGCTGATATTGTCACCGCGCCGAAAGTTTGCGCTTTGGTGGCGCAAGCGTCATGCGCGACCAGACAGGAGAAGCCCAGGTCGCATGCAGCACGTACCGTCGTATCAACACACATATGCGTCATCATGCCAACGATGACAAGATTGGTAATGTCATGGCGTTTTAGATGATCTAACAGGCCGGTCATCCTAAAGCTGTTGGGGAAATTCTTTTGGATGACTGTTTCGCCTTCGAGAGGCAAGACGTTTTCATGAATTGCCGTGCCTGTCGTGTCCGGTAAAAAGAACGTTGCGCCAACTTGTGTGGCGATGTGCTGAACATGTATGACAGGCAAATGTTTTTCACGAAAGGCTGACAATAAGGCAGCCGCGTTTTTACTGGCGGGGATACTTCCTTCTAGCGTCATTTTTCCACCGGAAAAATAATCGTTTTGAATATCAATCAGGAGTAATGCTTTCTTCATTGTTAACCTTGCATGTTATGGGCGATTTGCTGACGTGGAAGTTTAAAACTTGCAACATCGGGAACAAAACGATATGTTTTTGCTTCGCTTGCAAATTAAATTCATAAAGCATGGTCAGTCTTCACCGTCTTCCCAATCTTCCGGCATTGCGTGCTTTTGAGGCTTCTGCCCGGCATGAAAATTTTTCTCTTGCTGCCAAAGAGCTGCATGTCACAAGTAGTGCGGTGAGCCATCAGGTGAGACTGCTCGAAGAGGAATTGGGTGTGCCGCTATTCGCGCGGCACGGAAAGCGTATTGCCATCACGCAGGAAGGGCAGAAATTTGCCGTTACGCTGCGCAAGCTTTTGGTGGAAATTGCCCGTGCCGCTGACGCGCTCAGGGCAAGCAAACAACAAAATCGCCTCTCGATCTCAGCGATTCCGTCATTTGCAGGACGTTGGCTGTCGCCACGCCTTGGCCAGTTCATCGATCAATATCCCGATATCGAGGTGACGTTGCAGGCGAGTAAGCATTTGGTCGATTTTGCAACGGAGGCGGTGGATATTGGTGTGCGGGTCGGTCAGGGCAATTATCCCGGCCTATGGTCAGAAGTGCTGATGGATGATTACTACTATCCGGTGGTAAGTCCTCATTTCAATGGCGGTCATCTGCCACGCTCGCCGCAAGATTTAATGAAGAGTAAGTTATTGCGTAGCGAATCGGAACCATGGCTGCCTTGGTTCCGCGCGGCACAACTAGACTGTTCGGAACCAAGTAGCCGGCTTGTTTTTCAGGATGACGCTTCCATGCTTGTCCGTGCTGCCGTCGAGGGCCATGGGGTCGCGCTGGCACGTCATGTTCTGGTGACACCGGAAATAGCGTCCGGCAAGCTAGTGCGTTTATTTGACATCGCGGTCAAATGCCCTTTTTCCTATTATCTGGTGTGTTTGCCGAGTACCTTGCAGAAGACACAAGTGCAGACGTTCAGAGAGTGGATCACTGCAGAGGTGAAGGTGCTACGCACAGAGCCGCCGTGTCGAATATTGGACTATATGAGTGATGATGCAGAATAGAGCGGTTTGCCTGTGCGGCCTGCTCTATTCCTATCTTCTTCCCACAACAGGGCGGAAGGCGTTTTAAAAGCCAGCGATATACACCCTTGGCTCCTACAGCTTCTCCTCTGCCGCCTTTCGCGTCTCAGAAGTATCCAGTGGGTTCCCTTCGCTCACGATATATTGATCGCCAAGCAGGCGGGCGGCCTTGGTATTGATATGGTTTGAGTCCTTGTACAACGCAACGTTGGCCATGTAGGTGGCACATTCCTTGGTATTACACATGACCCGTTTCGGGTCGATGACCACGGTCTTCGGATAGCTGGCTTGTACACGGTCAATGATCGCGTCGGGCTCCGCTTGCGCATCGACAGCGACACGGAGAGGGATATTGCAGTTCTGCTCCGGACTGATCCAGCCGCGCTTGCGGTATAGGATGCAACGCGATAGATCAGGTTCATGGAAGGGATTGTCCTTGAAGATGACCGGCGTTGCGCCAGCACGCACGATATGATCGACGACGTAACGCAATTCTTTGTCGAGATCGTGTTCCGGCTCGGAAGCCCAGAAGCCGGCAAGTATGACGTAATCGAAGTGCCCGACAAGTTGCAGAAGGTCGGCATTGCGTTGCTGACAAACCGTCGCCCGAAGCTGAGGATTTTTGTCGGTGGCCTGTAGTTCAGTCGGGAAGCATCCGCCTTGGACGTGATACACCGATTTCATGGATGCGTGTCTGGCCAGTTGTTCAACGAAAGGCTTGAAATGATGCGCGTGTGAATCACCGATCAGCAACACGCGTGCTTTGCTTTGGTCCAGATCACCGAAGGTGCAATGTTTCAGTAAGTAATCCAGCGTGATCGCATTGTAGTCCTCCGCGCGTACGGAGCAAGAACGTGTTAGATCGCGTTCGAAGGAATAGCTTGAAATGAGATCTCGCAATTCATCTGAGAAGCGTTGTGGCGCACCTTCGGTGACGTAGGAGTACAAGCCAATCGACATGAAGGCGGCAGCTGGAAGCGCATAGAGCCCCATAAAGGCTTTCTTGAATTGGAGGCCGTGATGTCGCCGGACTGGATTCTCGATGTATTTCCACGTCAGAAAGGCCAGCAGGAACGAGAGCGTAACGGCTGCAATGATGACGGGCAGCGTGAGTTCGATTTGCCGATACTTTAAAAAGGAAAAGACAGGCCAGTGCCACAGGTATAGTGAATACGAAATCAGGCCGATAGCTACCAGCGGTTTGGTTTTTAAGAAGGACGATATCGCTGTTCTCGTTTGGCTGGCGTAGATCACCAGCGCCGCACCAATGCAAGGAAAGAGCGAATTGAAACCAGGGAAGGGCAGCTCCTTGTTGAGCAAGACAAAAGTGCCAAACATCAGCGTCATGCCTATCAATGTCAGCATGGCGGCGAGGCGGCCGGAGGGGGTGGGTAAACGCCGCACAGTAAAGAAGGTGAGGGCGCCGATAATCAATTCATGCGCGCGTGAAGTGAGGAGAAAGTAGGACTTGACCTGTTCCGTGTTTAGATGCGAGATCGTGACAAAGAACGCGCCGATTAACACCAATGCCGTCACGGTATGTTTTCTGCCATAGCGATACAACACGATCATCAGTACCGGGAAGAGGAAGTAAAACTGCTCTTCTACTGACAGAGACCATGTATGCAGCAATGGGAACTCTTCGGTGCGCTGTCCGAAATACCCCCAGCTCAACATCGAAAAAAACACATTCGACAAAAATGCCCAGGATGCGGCCAACGAGGTCGTATAGAAAATGTAGTCGTTGGGGATAAGCAGGTAAGACGATAGCGCCAAGGTGATGAGCGCTACGGTGATATAAGCAGGGAAGAGACGCTTGATGCGTCGGGTATAGAACTCGGCAAAGCTGAACGACCCCTTTTCCAGCGCGTTGACAATGATGCCAGTGATGAGAAAGCCCGAGATTACAAAGAACACATCGACACCGGCAAAGCCCCCAGGAAGAAATGACGCACGCGCATGAAAGGCAATCACGGCCAATACGGCGATCGCGCGCAAGCCGTCTATTTCTGGCCGGTAGGCCGGGATGTCGGCATGTTTTGGCAAGGGCTTGGCCAACGATTCCACTGCAATATTTCTGTCAATTTCCCGATCCAGTACGCGGGCAGCCTTCATGCATCACCTATCGACGTTTTGGAAAAGATGAACTGGCGTATGAGGCCCACGGCGAACAGCGTGTTGGTCACTAAATAGCGCAGGAATAGGCGACGCGGTTCCGAGCATAGCCGGAACAACCATTCCAGGCCATGGCGTTGCCACCATAGCGGGGCGCGCTTGATGACGCCGGCGTGATAATCAAAGGCTGCACCGACGCCGATCATGACGGCGTTGATGCGGCCGCGGTGTTCCGCCATCCATTTTTCTTGCTTAGGGCAGCCAAGGCCGACGAAGACTACATGGGCGCCGGATTCGTTAATCATGTTGACGATCCTGTCATCTTCTTCGTGTGACAGCTGCCGAAATGGGGGGGAATACGTACCGCCGATGCGTAGGCGCTGAAAACGTCCGTTCAGCGCGACGCGCAGTCTGGACAACGTGGTTTCGGTACTGCCATAAAAAAAGACAACCTGATCCAGACGTTCGGCTTCCGCCAGATATTTCAGCATGAGATCCGGGCCATTAATACGTTCCTGAAAACGATGTCCGAGGCGGCGCAAGACCCAGGCGACGGGGGCGCCGTCCGGTGTTGCCATGTCTGCATTGTTGATCGCAGTCTTGAACTCTACATCGCTTGTCGTGGTGACGACGGAATGCACATTGCAGAGACAGACATAACGCGATTCACGCGCGGCACCCCATTGGGTAATCAAGCCGATTGCTTCATCCCAGGACAGGGCGTCGATAAATGCTTCGAGAATCTGGTTCCCTCTACGCGGCCTGGCGCTTTCGGCGAACGGTTGTAATTGCATCTTCATATATGTCCATCAACATTTCGTAGTTGTGTTCAGGTGTGTACTCCGCGTCGTATTCCGCACGCGCAGCCTGACCCATCCGTACCATCTGTTCTGGATGCGTTGCGGCCCACACCATTTTTGCGGCGAGGTCGGTGGGATCGCCGGGATTGAACAACAGCCCGGTGACGCCATCGCGCACAATGTCGGCCAAGGCGCCGAGGCGGCTGGCGATGACTGGAAGGCCGCAGGAGAATGCCTCGACAATCGTGCGTGGGAAGTTTTCATAGCAGATGCTCGGCAGGACCATGAACTGTGCCTTGCTCATGTGTGCCATGATGTCGTCGAGCGTTCGGTAGCCGAGATAGCGGTCACCGAACGACGACGTAGCGAGTGCTTCCAGTGGCCCGCTGCCAATGACTTCGACTTTTATCTGTCTCACCAGTTTCACGGCAGCGGCAAGCACGTCCAGCCCCTTTTCGGACGACAAGCGACCGACGTACAGGCCACCGCATCGCCCCTGCCATGACGGATGCGCGGCGGATTGCACGAAGTTTGGTTTGATGCGAATCCGGTCAGCGGGCAGTCCACCGTCAATGTATTTGCTGCGTGCAAAACGGTTGAGTGCGATGTATCGCGTGACGCGTTTCCGGTAAGTGCCCAGTGCTCGATGGGTCGCCAGCATGCCGGTAATAATAGCCGATTGCGTCGCTGAGGCGCGGTAGCACTTGCGCGTGACGGACCGCCACGGCACCTTGCCGACGCAGTCTTCGCAGATTTTTCCTTCGCGGAGAAAGATTGCTTGTGGACAGAGCAGGCGAAAGTTGTGCAGCGTCTGCACAACCGGTAACTGCATACCGCAGGCGCTCCAATAGAGCGACGGTGATATTAAGGGAAACGTATTGTGGACATGGATAATATCCGGGCGGAAATCCCGGCAAAGGGCTTCCACCTCGTTTGCCGAGCGGTGCGACCAGATGGCGCTGATTGCTGCTGCAGCGGGCGACATGTGGTTGAGCGTGTTGTTATGTTGCCGATAGATTTCGATTTCATGGCCGTAGCTACGAAGCAGCGCCACTTCGGCTTCGACGACGGCATCTTCGCCGCCGCGGTGTTGGTAGGCATTATGTGCAATGAGAATTTTCATGATTGGATCGCCATGCGAAAGGCATGAGAGGAAGGCATGGACGTCACCCCCATTTCTGGCTTGCTTCGTTGAACGCTTGCGGATGCTGCTGTCCTGCCGCATAGCGGCAGGCGTCGACAATGCCTGCTGCCGCATGGTCGAACGTATAGTGACTCACTAGAGTGGAACTACTGTGTGCGCACCGTTCGTAGAGCGCGTCGTTACTCAACAGAAGCGCAACATGCTCAACCCATGCTTCCAGCTCGAGCTTACAGACGAAGCCGTTTTCGCCATCCAGAACCAGTTCCCCTACTACGCCAGCGTACGGAGAAACAATGACGGGCAGCCCCGCCGCGCATGCTTCATTCACCACCACGCCCCACGCATCATGCGTCGTCGGGAACAGAAAAATGCGTGCCGAGGCGTACAGCTGCGGTAATTCGTACTGTGCGGCATGACCATGGAAAATGACCTCTAGCAGGCTGGAGCGCTGCGCTGCTTCCTGCTTGAGTAATTCTTCCTGTTCGCCTGTGCCAACGTATAACAGACGAATTTTTCGATGAAGTTTGCTGGAAACACGTTCAGCTACGTCCAGCGTGAACAAGGGATTTTTTTCTTCGACAATGCGGCCACAAAAAAGCAAGTCATACTTTTTTTCCTGCGGCGGTGTGGTATGCAAGAAGGCATCGTTGTCGGTGCACAGACAGGACTGAAAACACTGCTCTTCGGGAATGCCGTAAGTCTGGTAAAGCCGTCGGCCTCCGTGACTGGCGGCGATGAAGGCATGGGACCGCGCGTAGACCAGTTTACGAATCATTCGATGTCTGCGCGATAGCGCCCGTTCGGACACGTCGGTGCCATCAGTCATCGGAACGTGCGGAATGCCATGCAGAACCGCAAAGCCGAAAGCATACAGATGCGTCGGATTAAAACCCGTGGTGACGATCACGTGCGGCGCGATTTGCTTCAATTTCCATAGCACGTCAGGATTGTTGTGAATAAAGTTGGAACCGCGCTGAACGAAATTCTCCTTCAGAAAACTATGGCTGAACTGCATGGGCGGCAAATCCCATTGGCGGTTTGGCTCGCGTGGGCTGCAGAAAATGACTTGCAGATCGATGCCCGGCGTTCTGGCTACCTTGTGGTAAATAGGTATCCTGAACGGCGGAGGGTGGTTGGTGATGAGCGCTATTCGTAACATTGTTGTACCTTTGATCGTCACGGTGCGGGGCCTAAACAGTCGCAACGTGAACTTGTCTGGTGTTACGTTCTTCCATCGTCTCGATTCAATCGCTCTTTGCGACGATTGTTGGAATGGACAAAAGAAGGCTCTCCCTACCTGTCTCGACATGTTGCATAACCAGAGCCGGCCTTTGTCTTTCTGCGCCGATGACGCAGAAAGACGGACTTTCGTGGTGAGATTGTGAATGCTGTACATCCTTGCATTCCGCGCTAGATCAAAAGAAAGCGTATCCGTGCGTATTCTTTTGTAACAAGTTTTCCTCTTCGCGAAATGCGCACCTTGTCCTACTGCCTTGCTTGTTCGACGTCAGAGGAGGGGGCGTCCACGGCAAGGTGGAAGGATCCGGCATGTCTGCGACGCCATTCCCGAAAGCCGTCGAGGCGCCCTCGCACTGTTGCATAACCTAGTAGCAGCTCAGGCCCTAATGCTCCCTTGAGCAACGGGCGTAGCACTGGCGCTGCCAGTCCGCGCAGGATGACCCACGTCGGCAGACGATGTTTTGCATATAGCGCACCGGTGCCGCGTGCACGTTGCCGCGTAGCCGTGCGTGTGGCTCGGTCTGCCTTGGGCGCATGAGGATTGACAGCGTGGTGCACCTCTGCATGCGGTTCGTAGGCCAGGCGGGCGCCCGCTTTCAATGCACGCAAGGCTAGATCAGTTTCTTCCCCAGCGCCAAACCACTGGCCAACGCCAAGACGGCTATCGAAACCGCCGATTCTCGCAAACAACGTGTGGTGGCAAAACAGCGCAATCGAACTCACTGGAATGTCGCGGAACGCACGCGAACGTTCCCACGACAGCTCGCCAGGCACCGAGGGTTGATCGTTCTGTTCTACCCAGCGAACAATGATGCCCTCCGGCGCGTCGTCGCGCGAAAAGCGTGCTACAACACGCTCCAGAAGATGGGGGGCATACCAGCAATCGTCATCCGGAAAGCCAATCCACTTGCCGCGTGCTGCGTTGATTCCTACGTTTCGTGCAGCGGCGAGGTTAGGCGGACTGTGTTTCAGATGCTTGACCGCCATGCCGAGATAGCGAGCGCGCTCCAGAGGGGGAAGCAAACGATCATCGCTGTTTTGGTCGACCACAATGACTTCAAAATTGCTGAAACTCTGTGCCACCAATGAATCGAACAGACGTCCCAGTTCCTCGGTACGGCCGACGGTGGCCAGAATCAGTGATATGTCCGGTATCCTCATGCATGAACCTTCATTTGGAGAATGCGACGGCGGCGCACAAAATACCGCGCGTAATGGGTAAGGCGTTTAATGGGATTGTTGCCCACATAGGTGAGCCGCACATGAAAATCCTCCGCCATTGCGGCTAATCGGGTGCGCGATGAGCTGGACAGACTTCCCTCATGCTCTCGGAAGGCTGTCAGCGGCTCGTCCAACTGCAGCGGTTCGCTTATCTTGGCCAGTTTCAGCCAAAGGTCGTAGTCCATCGCATACTTGAGCGCAATATTGAATCCCCCTGTTCGTAACATGAGTTCGCGCCGGACAAAGGTAGCGGGATGCGGAATGAAATTTCCACGTAACAGGGTAGCTTGACTAAAGCGAGGGGCAACAAAATTGTCTGGGTGCAGTTTGCCGTCGATCAGCGCCATCGTTCTACCAAACAGCCAGTCACGTCCACTGGACTCCAGCAGTTGCGCAACATGCGATAGCACATCCGGCCGCAGATAATAATCATCCGAATGCAGGTAGGCGACCACATCACCGGTGGCGGCGCGCAGGCCTTCGTTCATTGCCCGGCTGACCCCGCCCCGTACATTTTCCAGCAAGCGGTATGGCCGCTGTAATGCGCGAATTTGTTCCAGCGTGCCGTCTGTCGAGCCGCCATCGACGAAGATATATTCAATATGCGGATAGTCCTGCGCCAGTACGGACGCAACCGACTCTTGAAGATAGCGTACGCTGTTCCAAGTGCAGGTGATGACTGAAAACGTAAGCGCCATAGGGTGAACCTTTCAGCAAAGAGGAGAGCGGGACGGGGAGCGATAGATCTCCAGCAACTGCTGTGCCGCATGCTCAGCACTACCGAGCCCTGGCGCTGCAAAACCATAGGTCGTGCGTGGATCGAAGTTCACCAGATCCTCGACCAAGGCATGCATATCGTTGTGCAGACGGAGCTGACCGGGCTGCGCTGCATACGCCGCCAGTTCGGGCGTTCCGCCGCGGTGCAGCGCAAATATCGGTTTACCGAGAAACAGTCCTTCGAGAACGGTGGTTGCGCAGGGCTCCTCCCAGACGGAGGGCACAACCACCGCGTTGGCCGTCGCCGCAAGCTTCAATGTCGTGTCCGGTGCACACCAGCCAAGCAATTCGATCTGACTGTTGCCGAAGCGTTCACGCAGCATCTTTTCTTCCGGACCATCACCGGCAATGGTCACATGCATGTTTTTCGGCAGATGAGGAGCGAGTGCATATAGGAAAGGCGTTACGCCCTTGGCCGGATAAAGTTTGGCGGCAATGAAGACATGGAAGCCGTCACGCGCCGGCATGCGGGCCGCTTCGGCACGGATATTCTCCAGCGCGGCGCGATCTGCGAAATTGTGTACCATCGTGCCCCATGTCCCCGGACCAGCGGTCCGCGCAAAATTGCGTAGCAACATATCAGACACAAACACCGTCTTGTGCCGGCGAAAACCTTCCGTCACCTCGCGGCGAAATCGAATCACGGCCATCTTCGATACCGTGCGTTGTAGCAGGTTAGGAGAGGATGTAATGCAATTGGCACAATCCACCGGATCGACGGATTCACAGATTGCGTCATCGCGAAAGCGAGTATGCCTGAAGCAATCGCTGCCCTGATCGTGTCGTGTCTGAACGAAATTGAGATTGGCCGGCAGATAAGCAGCGACATTCGGCACATGACCGTGATAGTGAATCACGTCGTAGCCGGGAGCATGCCGCAGAATAATGTCGGCAAACTGGCGTGCGATTAGGGAACGCTTCGGCGGTATGAACATGCCAAGGCTGACTTCCTTCCAACCAGCATTATGACCCCCGAGGTCGCCGAAAAAGCGGCCGCCGAATTGCCCTTCTTCGCCACAGACCTCGATGGGATGCTCATCACTGCCGAGCAAATCGACGGTATGGCCAGCCCGGACCAATGCGCGCGCCAAATTAAGCACATGTTTGGCGAGCCCTCCCATGTTTGGATAAGGAATATCTTCGCTGACGAGCAGAATACGCATGGTGTGTTGTCTCAGAAGCGCCAGCCCCTAGCCATCGCCCGCATCGCCGCACGTTCGTCGACACCTACGATGAAATACAGACCGGCCAACGCCAGACTCAGCAACGCCGCGGACACTACCGCGACCGTTCCAAACAGGCCCGCGGGAACGAACCACTTGACCGGCACCAGAACGCAGATGATCAATAGGCCAATCCATAGGCTGCGGCCAAAGCCATCACGCAAGGTATCACTGAAGCTGACTGGAACTGTACGGCCGTGTACAAACAACAGGAAACCGATGCCGAGTAGCAGCGAAGACAGTAGATGCCCGGATGCAGCCCCGACGATCCCCCCGAATTGCGTGCCCAAATACACTGCAGCGACACCGCACAGACCGTTCGCCAGAGCAAATCGGCCAGAAACGCGTGGATGACCAAGTGCGTCATTGACCATGGACGGAATGTTAGTAAGCGAATCGGCTAATAGGGCGAGTGTCATCAATACCAACACCGGATACCCTTGCCCAACGAACTCCTGGCCCACCCAGCGCCGCAAGAATTCATCGCCTGCCAACACAATGATGCCCAGTGCGGTGAGATTGAGATAGGTGACGTAGCGCATCACCCCCAGATATACCGGGCGGAGTTCACCGATACGGTCTGCGCCGACCAGCGCTGCGGCGCGCGGATAAATCACGCTCGACAAGCGGTAAGTCAGGCCGAGAATGCGGCCTGCCAATGTGACCGGTACCGTATAGAAGGTGAGAGCAACCGGTCCGGCAATCGAGCCGACAATCAGTTTGTCCGCATGCTGTTGCATGGTTGACGCAATTTTGCTCAGATAAGCATAGGCGCTGAAGGACGTGAGTGCGGCCCGCACCTCCTTGCCTGGCCAGCACGGCGAAAGACCGATATTGAAATGCCGGATCAGCCAGACCAGATACAGCACATTGACGCCAGAAACGCCGACACGCGCAACGATGACGCCGACAACCCCAGCACCTCCCATCGCTGCAGCAACCGATGCAAGATTGACGACAACGCCGAAGAAGGCTTCGCTCTGGGCAGAGCGGTCATAGCGTTGTAAGGCCTGCGGAACCACCATCAAATAATTTTGCGCCTGGGTCAGCGCAAATCCGAGTGCGGCAACCTGGAACGCGGTCACCGTTTCCTCTCGCATCGCTTCAGAAACATGGAAGAAACGACCGACCAAGCCATCGGCAGCAAAGAAGATCACGATTGCGCCGAGTAAGCCAAGCACCCCGTAGAACATGATGCCGAACCAGAATGTTTCGGCAAAACGTCGTCGATCATTGGCAGCATGGTGTTCGGCCAGATACTTGATGGCACCCGAACTGAGGTTGATATCCAGCACGGCGAAATAGCCGACGACGGAGCCGACCATGGTGGCAATACCAAAACCCTCGACGCCGAGCGCGCCAATGAGCAGAGGTACCGTCGCTAGAGCGACGACCATCGGCACAGCCATCCCGCTCAGGTTCCAGAGTGAATTACGCAGCAGCATAGTACATCGGATTGAATTGGGTGTGACGAATCTGGTGATTACGCATGCCGACCGCGATAAACGGTAGTGCCAACGTCAGCCCGAGCAATAGCATGGTTCGGATTTCAATGATCGGCGTGCCGATCAGCAGTGTTGGCACCCAGAACAGAAAACCTGCAAAGCCCGCATCTGCGATGAGCCGCGCATTTCCCCACAGATAATTGCGATGCCTTAAATAGAAGGAGATATAGGCAGTGAGCAGACCACAGAACAGCAGCAAGCCGACCAAGCCGGTTTTCAGGAAAATATGACCAAAACCACTGTGGACGAAGCTGAAGTCGTTGTCGTGGTACGAGAGTCGGTCTCGATCACCGGTGAACGTGCCCCAGGTACCAATGCCGAACAGCCAAATGCCATCCATGCTTTCCGCTGCGGCATACAGCTCATAAAAGCGACAGTTTCGAATGCCCCGTTCCGGAGCAATGTCGTAAATCAGAGAGGAAAGCAGACTGTCATCGCTGTTGAATTGCAGCCGCTGCTCATAGAATACCGATGCAATGGATGCCAGCATGCCAGCGGCGATGAGGGCAAACAGAAATTTTTTCGTGCCTGGCAAACGCAGGAACAGAAAAATAAACATCAAGCCGAGCCCAATCAGCGATGACCGCCGGAAGGACAGCGCAACGGCGGCAATTTCCAGAACGATAAACATGAGTAGCAACGCACGCTTGAACCAGGATAGCTTTGCCTCCGGTGCAGTCAGCAGCCATGCAGCACAGAATGCACCGAGGCTCGCGACGAAATTGTCGCCGATATCGAAGAAAAAGAGTTTGATATCGAGGCCTTCGAAGTTCCGGTACGGATTGGACGCGTCACCATCGAACACAAAGTAGCGAACTGCACCAAAAATACCTCGGATTGCGGCGAGTGCGATGATGGTCCACAGTAGGCTTTTTGTATCTTTCTCACTGTCGAACGCCATGATGGTCAGATACATAAAGACCATCATGTTAAGAAGATTAAGAATACCTCTGTGGCCAATGATGACGTAGAGGTCGATGCCCTGCATGAGACCGACGACAATGTGCCCCAGCAGAAGAAACACGAAGGCGCCAAAGTACTTTGCGATGGGGGGCGCAAACTGAGGCAGCTGTGGATTGGCAAGACGCTTGAGCAGCGCCGCAATGCCCGACACCATCAAGAGCAGATTCAAGAACGAAAAGTTCAACATGCCTGCGCCTCGTGAATAGATCGTGTTTTCGATCTTCAACTGCCCCCACGTCGAATCGGAAAATCCGAAAAGTACGACGATGAAAGCAAGCACGATAAATTTCGGCGCCTTGATGAACAGGCCAAACACAATCGGAATGGTGACTAGGGCAAGCGCAAGATTGGTGTAGACCTCGAAAGGTGTCAGGGCTGGTGTCATGGCTTTGATGATTGGACTAAGCGGAAGTTAGAGTCGGTCTGCTGCACTGCGTTGCACGTGGACGTTTTTCTTCGCGCTGAGAGAAGAAAAACGCCCCGCATCTAAAGAACGTAAGCAGTGTCCGCACAACGATGTATTTTTTATTTAGGCCGAATGGCCGTGACGGCATCGCAAGTCATGACTGATATTCCGCTTTAAAACATTCATACGTTTCCTTGATGCCTTCGCTTAGACGCATACCGGGACGCCAGCCTAGCGACGACAGTTTTGAGGTGTTCATCAACTTACGCGGCGTGCCGTCCGGTTTGCTGGTATCGAATTCGATCTCGCCTTGGAAATCGACTACTTTTCTGATTATTTCCGCAACCTCACGTATTGTGACGTCCTCACCCGTACCCACATTGATATGGGACAACATTGATGTCGTGTGCTTTTCATAGATGGGTCGTTCCAACTGCATGACATGCACGCATGCATCAGCCATGTCATCGACATAGAGAAATTCGCGTCGCGGGGTGCCGGTGCCCCAGATCACCACCTTATCGGCACCGTTGATTTTCGCTTCGTGGAAGCGACGGATCAGCGCCGGAATAACGTGACTGTTTTCCGGATGGTAGTTATCTCCCGGACCATACAAATTGGTTGGCATCACACTGCGGAAATCCGTGCCGTATTGACGGTTGTAGCTCTCGCACATCTTGATTCCGGCAATCTTGGCAATGGCATACGGCTCGTTTGTCGGTTCAAGCGAGCCGGTCATCAGATACTCTTCCCGGATCGGCTGTTCAGCCAGACGTGGATAGATGCACGAAGAACCGAGGAACAATAATTTTTTCACGCCACTACGCCATGCTTCATGGATCACATTGGCTTGCACCATCAGGTTGTCGCGAATGAATTCTGCAGGATAGGTATTGTTCGCATGAATGCCGCCAACACGCGCGGCAGCCAGATAGACCTCGTCAATTTTTTCCGAGGCAAAAAATGCACGTACCTGTTCTTGATCGATCAGGTCAAGTTCGGCATGGGTGCGCGTAACGATGTCGGTGTGGTCGCGCTTGCACAAGGCGCGCACGATGGCGGACCCGACCAGTCCACGATGGCCGGCGACGTAGATGCGTTTATTGGAATCAGTCTTCATTGGTATCCTCTTGAGGGGGAGATGTCCGCCAACCGCGCAGCAACTGGCGGAAGCAAGCAGGGGAGACTTCTATCTGTCATAGATGCAGATGCGCGTACTCATGTTGCTGAAAGAGGCTGTCCTTCGAGGCTACCTCCAAGTCGTACTGCACCATTTCCTTCACAAGTTCTGCGAACGTGACTTTGGGCTGCCAGCCCAGCCTCTCGCGCGCCTTGCTCGCATCACCCAGCATGCTGTCCACTTCGGTGGGGCGGAAGTAGCGCGGATCGACGCGCACGATGACTTGTCCTTTTTTGACGTTGGTTTGTACGCCAGCATCAATCACTGTCGCTGTTTCATCGACGCCAGTGCCCTCCCAGCGTAAAGCCAGACCAAGTTCCGCAGCGGCCGCATTGACGAAATCACGTACGCTGTGCTGGACGCCGGACGCAATGACAAAGTCTTCCGGCATCTCTTGCTGCAGCATGCGCCATTGCATTTCAACGTAATCGCGTGCATGCCCCCAATCACGCGTGGCATCAAGGTTGCCGAGATAAAGACAGTCCTGCTGGTTCAGAACAATACGTGCCAACCCTCGTGTAATTTTGCGCGTGACAAAGGTCTCGCCACGCAACGGCGATTCATGGTTGAAAAGGATGCCGTTGCACGCGTACATGCCATACGCTTCTCGGTAATTGACAGTAATCCAATAGGCATACAGCTTGGCGATCGCATAGGGGCTGCGCGGGTGGAAGGGCGTTGTTTCACGCTGCGGCGTTTCTTGCACCTGCCCATACATTTCCGATGTCGATGCCTGATAAAAACGCGTCTTCTTCTCCAGGCCGAGACGGCGGATGGTTTCCAGTATGCGTAGTGGGCCCAGCGCATCTGAATTGGCAGTGTATTCCGGCTCGTCGAAGGACACGGCAACATGGCTCTGCGCAGCCAGGTTGTAGATCTCATCCGGCTGCGTTTCTTGAATGATCCGCAGCAGAGAAGAAGAGTCCGTCATGTCACCGTGATAAAGAATAAAGCGGCGCTGGGCTTCCTGCGGCCCCTGATAAAGATGGTCGATGCGTTCCGTATTGAAGCGCGACGTGCGGCGCTTTAGCCCGTGAACGATGTATCCTTTACCGAGCAGGAATTCCGCGAGATAGGCGCCATCCTGGCCACTCACGCCGGTAATCAAGGCCACCTTGTGGGCGCCGTCCGTTGGTAAGGAGGAATCCACTGCTGCAGGCTGAACGGGATTGCTGGTCATGGCAAATTCCTTCATGTCCATGGTTCAGCGTGTCCACGTGCCATGGCGAGTTGCTAAGGCGCGGAGAAACGGGAAAATGTTCTTGCACATGGTCTTCCTTTTCAAACTTCTTCGGTTAACACAATGAATGGCGTCGGCGGCACAACATTGCCTGCATTGCGATCGGCAAAGCAGGGGAATGTCCATTCTTCCTCGCTGCTTAATAGGCGTTCTTGCCGGTCCAACCCTTGAATGCTGTCCAGATAATGATTCGCATATCCATCCACAGCGACCAGTTCTGGATGTAATCAAGATCGAATTGCACCCGCTTGGCCATCTTGTCGACCGTATCGGTCTCCCCGCGATGCCCATGGATTTGCGCCCATCCCGTAATGCCTGGCTTCACGCGATGGCGGAGCATGTACATTTCCAGTAGGTCCTTGTACATCTCGTTGTGCTGCAATGCGTGCGGCCGCGGTCCAACTACGGACATGTCACCGAGTAACACGTTGATGAACTGAGGCAGTTCATCAAGACTGGTTCGCCGCAAAAAGCTGCCGATGGGCGTGATGCGCGGATCGTTCTTGGTGGCTTGGGTGACCGTGTCTTGCTCCTGATGGACATGCATCGTTCGGAATTTGTACACATTGAACGTGCACCCATTGAGGCCGAGCCGCGGTTGCTTAAAAAATACCGGGCCGGGTGAAGTGCGCTTGATCAGGATGGCGATGACCAAAAATAATGGCGCGAGAAGGATTAAGGCGACAATAGAAAACGCCTTATCGAAAATATCCTTAATGATGCCATTCAGTCCGCTGGAAATCGGTTGATTGAGATCTACCACTGGCAGACCGAGGAAGTTCCCCGCGCGGTTGCTCAGCATTTGCAAGCCGAGGATATCCGGCACCCATCGAAGGTCGACAAAGGTATTGCGCAACAGGTAGCGCAGCTCTTGCAATTTGGGCGATGCCATGAGTGGAAGCGTGATCCATATCTCATGAATATGAAGCTTCGTTACGTAATCATGGATTTCCTGAAGACTGTTGATGCGTGGGATGGATGGATCAACCAGCTTGGCGTCTTCTTCATCCGCATACACTGCCTTGACGTCATACCCCGCCCAGTCCTGCTGCAAAGCGCGACGATGAATTTCACGGCCGGTATCGCCATAACCGACGATCAGAACACGTTTGTTGTTTAGCCCTTTGGCGCGCAGGTAGCGCAGCCCAACATATACGCCGATGCGATACACCATCAGCAAGGTGACGCCTAATGCATACCAATAGAACATCCACAAGCGCGATACGTTGCCGACATGGTGAATCATGAAGCTGAAAAACACGCCAACAAGCAACACCAGCGCCCAGGAAGCGGCGATACGGAGGAACATGTCGGAAAGAGAGCGTCCACGCCATGAACCGTATAGGTCAAGTTGAGGAAACAAAAGAAAGGCAAGTGCGCTACAGAAATGCAGTAGTACGGTATGAATTGGGGGCGTTTCGGCCAAAGGTGTCTGGAAATGAATTAGACCCACTACACTGCCGGCGAGCTCGAGCAACAATACATCTGTTATTCGCATCGAGAGTTCCCAGCGGGAGGAATTTGTAATGATCAAGTCTCGCATGGCATCTTTGCGTTCAGCATTTCAGCAGAGGCAAAAAACCCGCGCTTATTAGCGGGTATGCTTGCATGCTGTTGATTTCGCGCCACGGTTGGTGCTACCGTGGCGCGTACTTCAGCAACAACAGATTTTGTGTCGCCGTCATGCTGTTTTCACAGCTTCCCCTAAGAAAAAGCGGCACTACCGGACGCAAAATTGTTATTACCCTTTAGGCAATAGTAATCATTAAAGTCAGTCTAAATTTGCTAACTATCGTTTGCTTGCGGACGCTCAAACGCCCTATTGCCACTCGTCAAACGTGATGTTGTGTGGAATTAAATGCGTTATCTTTATGCACAAAAAATGGGCAAAATGGCTTGGCATCCTTGCCGCACTTTGAGATTGAAAAGTGATATGACGAAATGCCTTTTTTCCTCAAAGAGGATGAAGTCAGGCAATGACATTCCCGTTGAACAATCGATGCGCTATCATTCGCTCCATGAAAATTGAAGAACCTCAAGATCGAACTGCGTTCGAACTGATAGGCGGAGAAGCCAGAGTGCGTGAACTGGTCGACCGCTTTTACGACCTGATGGACCTGGAATCAGAATTCGCTGACATACGGACAATGCATCCAGCTGTCCTGGATGGCTCGCGCGACAAGTTGTACTGGTTTCTGTGTGGCTGGATGGGAGGGCCGGATCTGTATGTTGAACGCTTCGGCCACCCGCGCTTGCGTGCGCGTCATCTTCCCTATGCCATTGCCTCTAAAGAACGCGACCAGTGGCTACGGTGCATGGCTTGGGCGATGCAAGACGTCGGCATTCCGGACGGCCTGCAAGAACGACTGATGGAATCGTTCTACAAGACCGCAGACTGGATGCGAAATCATGCGGGCTGAACGGTCCAGTCTTTTCACATCAATAAAGCTTTCCGGTCGTCCAGCGCGGAACTCATGAACACCACAGACCTCCTCATGCTGGTGCTGATCGCAGTCGTCATTGTTTTGCAAATCGTCATGCTCTTGCGCGCACGTGGCAATGGCGCGTCAGATCCGTCAGCACAATTATTGCTATTGCAGAACGAATTACAGCGTCACCAACAGCAGACCGGCGAGCGCATTGAGCGCGAATTACGCAACCAAGTGCAAACGACTGCGCAAGGCTCGCGTCAAGAACTGCATAGTAATTTCGCGCAGTTCCAGCAAGCCCTCACTGCGCAGTTGACCAGCGTGGCGACGATACAGAATCAGCAGATTGATTCCTTTGCGCGCCAGCTCGCGAAGTTGAATGAAGCCAACGCACTGCAACTTGAGTCAATGCGACAAGCGATGACCGCGCAGGCACAGGCCGGGCGCGAAGAGCAAGCGATCACGCTCAAGCGCTTCGGCGATACGTTAAATCAGACACTCAGCACACTGACAGAATCCAATGCACAGCGCATGGCGGAAGTGCGCGCCACGCTTGAAGCAAAAATTAAGGACCTGCAAACCGACAACGGCGCACGTCTCGAAGAGATGCGCAAGACCGTGGACGAAAAGCTGCATGCTACGCTCGAACAGCGGCTGGGAGAGTCCTTCAAATTGGTGTCTGATCGCCTTGAAAAAGTCCACCAAGGACTTGGCGAGATGCAGCAATTGGCAATCGGTGTGGGCGATCTGAAGCGCGTATTGACCAATGTGAAGACGCGCGGTACTTGGGGAGAAGTGCAGCTGGAGATGCTGCTGGAGCAGGTGCTAACCCCCGACCAATATGCAAAGAATGTCGAAACCATTCCCGGCACCGGTGAGCGTGTCGAGTTCGCCATTCGTCTGCCGGGGCAAGAGGAGGGCGAAAGACCCGTCTGGATGCCGATCGATGCAAAATTTCCTAAGGAGCAGTACGAGCGCCTCGTGGAAGCAGCCGAGCATGCCGATAGCGAAGGCGTTGCCGCAGCTGCACGAGAATTGGAGCGCGCAATACGCATCGAGGCAAAAACCATTTCCGAAAAATACCTGTCGCCACCGCTCACCACCGATTTCGCCATCATGTTCCTACCGACTGAAGGACTCTATGCCGAAGTCATGCGCAGACCTGGCCTGGCAGACGAACTGCAGCGCCTGTGCCGCGTCAGTATCGCCGGGCCATCGACCTTATCGGCCTTGCTGAACAGCTTGCAGATGGGTTTTCGCACGCTGGCACTTGAAAAGCGTTCTTCTGAAGTTTGGCAAGTGCTGGGAGCAGTCAAGACCGAGTTCAGCAAATTCGGCGATGTGTTGGCGACTACCAAGGCGACTCTCGAACGTGCAGCCAGAAATATCGAGCAGGCGGAAACCCGCACACGTCAGATGACGCGAAAACTTAAATCGGTCGAGGCACTGCCGTCGGAAACCGCACAACTATTGCTTGGCACGGACGCAGTCGACAGCGAGGAGGAATAGCGTACTGGGCAGGGCAGTGTACAGTGTTGTTCGTTTCCGAAGCCGCCCCGTTATTGTGATACCTTTTCTTTTCCGTGCGCAGTGCGGCACCGTGCCCCATCTACCATGTCGTTCTCTTTATTTTTATTCAGGTACCTGTGATCCATGGAAATTGCGATACTGCTTGGTTTGATCGTTCTTAATGGCGTGTTCGCCATGTCGGAAATTGCCTTGGTGACGGCCCGCAAAGCGCGTTTGCAGCGTCTGGCGGAAGCAGGGGATACGGCGGCAGGAGCCGCGATCCAGCTTGGTGACGATCCTAACCGCTTCCTCTCCACAGTACAGATTGGCATTACGTCGATTGGCATCCTCAACGGTATCGTTGGCGAAGCCACCTTAGCCCATCCTTTTGGCGTTTGGCTGCACCGTATTGGTATCGACAGCCCGTGGGCTGAATATCTGGCGACCGGCCTGGTCGTTATTAGCATTACCTACTTTACGATCGTGTTAGGCGAACTTGTCCCCAAACGCCTCGGCCAGATCAGTCCGGAATCGATTGCACGCCTGGTGGCGCGCCCCATGCTCTGGCTCGCAGCGATGACCAAACCTTTTGTGCGATTACTGTCCGGCTCAACGCAGCTAGTCTTGCGCAGCTTCGGCGTGACGGAGCGCCCCGAACCTAGCGTCACGCAAGAAGAAATCAACTTAATGTTGGCTGAGGGCTCCAGCGCCGGTGTGATCGAACATCACGAGCACCAAATGGTACGCAATGTATTCCGCCTTGACGACCGGCAGATTGCCTCGCTGATGGTACCGCGCAGCGATGTCGTCTTTTTCGACGTCAACGATACGCTGGAAGAAAATCTCAAACGTTTCGAAGAAAGCGACCATTCGCGTTTTCCGGTAGTGCGTGGCGGTTGGGACGAAGTGCTTGGTGTGGCGAATGCGCGCCAGTTGTTGGCACAATCGCTGCGTGGAGAAAAACCTAACCTGCAAGTCAATCTACAACCTGCCGTCTTTGTGCCGGAATCGTTGACCGGCATGGAACTGCTGGAAAATTTCAAAAATTCCGGTGTGCAACTAGCCTTCATCATCGACGAGTACGGTGAGGTGCAAGGTATCGTCACCTTGCAAGACGTGATGGAGGCCATCACAGGCGAATTCAAGACGCATCGGGCAGAAGATGCCTGGGCGGTCCAGCGCGACGATGGCTCATGGCTACTGGATGGGCTGATTCCCGTCCCAGAACTCAAGGATCGTCTTGGTCTGCAAGGTGTGCCAGAAGAGGAAAGAGGTCGCTATAACACGCTAAGCGGCATGCTCATGCTGCTACTTGGCAAATTGCCGCAGGTCGCAGATCGTTGCGAATGGGAAGAATGGACCTTTGAGATTGTCGATATTGATGGTAAACGGATCGACAAAGTGTTGGCAGTGCATAAACCTGCTCCCATTGTTGAGGAACTTGCTCAAGAGTAGTCAACAAAAGGAAATAGGAAACGGGAAAAGAAACTGATGCTGCGCAGAGAGTGATTGATATCGCTTGAGGATAATCCTCTGCATGGGGTGCTATTCGCATTTCGACGGCACAAACCCACACATGGAGGTAGACATGGCTCATCGCATCTCCGACCCGATGGCTGGTGGTTCCCGTCCCTCAAACCGGCATAAAATCGTTTCCGCTACCGAAGCCGTTCGCTTGATCCATGACGGTGATGTCATCGCTACCGGCGGTTTCGTTGGCATCGGTTTTGCCGAAAATATTGCCGTGGCGCTGGAGAAGTGCTTTCTCGAAAGCGAAGAGGAAATGCTCGGCAAAGGATCGCCGAACAACCTTACACTGATCTATGCAGCCGGGCAGGGCGATGGCAAGGAACGCGGTCTCAATCATTTCGGCCATGAAGGCTTAATCAAGCGTGTGATCGGCGGCCATTGGGGTTTGGTCCCGAAGCTGCAACATCTTGCGATCGCCAACAAAATCGAAGCGTACAATCTGCCGCAAGGCGTTATTACGCATCTCTACCGTGATATCGCCGCCGGCAAACCAGGACTATTATCATCTGTCGGCCTCGGTACTTTCGTCGACCCCCGATACGGCGGCGGAAAGATCAACGATTCGGCCAAGGAAGACCTAGTTGAATTGATGATGGTCGGTGGTAAAGAATACCTTTTCTACAAGGCGTTGTCGATCAATGTTGGCATCATTCGTGGCACAACCGCCGATCCGGACGGCAACGTGACCATGGAAAAGGAGGCCTTGACGCTGGAGGCGCTCGCCATTGCGATGGCCGCTCATAATTCCGGTGGCATTGTGATCGTGCAGGTTGAACGCATCGCCGAAAGTGGTTCGCTCAATCCACGTCAAGTGAAAATCCCCGGCATCCTGGTCGATTGCATCGTGGTGGCGGAAAAGCCGGAATACCACATGCAGACCTTTGTTGAACCCTACAGCCCCGCCTTTGCTGGCGAAATGCGCGTGCCGATGTCATCCATCCAGCCCATGGAAATGAGCGAACGCAAAATCATCGCGCGCCGTGCACTGCTCGAAATCAAGCTGAACAACGTCGTTAATCTCGGCATCGGTATGCCCGAAGGTGTCGCCAGCGTCGCAGCAGAGGAGAAAGTGCTCGATCTGGTGACGCTGACGGCAGAGCCTGGTGTTATCGGCGGCATTCCAGCAGGAAGACTCAACTTTGGCGCTGCGACCAATGCTGAGGCAGTCATCGATCAGCCTTATCAGTTTGATTTCTACGACGGCGGCGGCCTCGATGTCGCCTTTCTTGGATTGGCGCAGGCCGATCGCCACGGTAATCTTAACGTCAGCAAGTTTGGTCCCCGGCTCGCCGGTGCAGGCGGCTTTATTAACATCAGTCAGAACGCGAAAAAAATCGTTTTCGTCGGCACCTTCACCACAGGGGGGCTCGAAGTCGCGATTGCTAATAGCCAACTCCACATCAAACATGAAGGCGCCATGACCAAGTTTGTTGATGCAGTCGAGCATCGCACTTTCAGTGGGGAATATGCGATGCAGCGTGCACAAACCGTACTTTACGTTACGGAGCGCTGC
>CBHCMF010000019.1:0-30209 GCA_965974465.1 uncultured Noviherbaspirillum sp. | reverse complement strand
GAGGGACGTTAGTACATTATTGAGCTTTACATAAAACATGAATCACCACAATTCTGCCTGTTTCCAGCAAGCTGTGATGATGGCGGGTCGCTTCTGTGCACTCTTGAGCTTGTTGCGTGCGGTCGTTTGCAACTCGTCGAGATGGTCGGGGCAAAAATTGGCCAACGCGTGCCGCTTGAGCCACGCCCACAGATATTCGACTGGATTCAAGTCGGGCGCATACGGCGGCAGGAACGCCATTTGAAGGTGGCCGTTGGTGCTGTCGAGATACTCGCGCACAAGCTTCGATTTGTGCGCCTTGAGTCCATCCCAAATAATCAACAGGGGTTGCTTCAAATGCGCCTTGAGCGCTTTGAGGAACTCGACGATTTGCTCCTTCTTGATACTGCCTTGGTGAAAGCGGAACAGGCAGTTCGTTCTGGTTAAGCCGGCGATCACCGACAAGTGTTTCCAATTGAAATGAAATTGGATCACCGGCGTCTGGCCTTTCGGCGCCCATGTGTGCACGCGCGTGGGACGTTCGCTGAGGCCCGCTTCGTCGATAAAGACAATCAGCCGTCCTTCCCGCTTGGCTTTTTTTTGAGCGCAGGCCAGGTCTTGCTTTTGAATTTCTGCACCGCATCTTCATTACGCTCGATAGCGCGCCGTTCCGGCTTCTGGTGGCTAAAGCCCAGAGCGCCGAGAATGCGCCAGACATGCACTTCACTGTATGACACGCCAAACAGACGCTCGATGAGCAGGCGCACGCGCTTGAGCGTCCACAGTTCGGTGCCGAAGCCATGCGCGGTTGGACTGTCGAGCAAGCTACGTCGTAATTGTGCCAACTGGCGCGTATCCAGTTGCGCCGGCCTGCCTTTCCCTCCCATCGACCGCAACGCATCAATCCCGCTTTCATCGAGCCGGGCCTTCCATGTATATACCGTTTGCCGTGCGACGCCAACCTCTTGCGCCACCTCGGCGCATCCCCAACCTTTCAACAGCAAGCGCCCCGCTCGTACGCGCCGACGCGTTACTTCGTCCATCTTTTTCGCCATGCCCTATATCCAATACACATGTGGTATTGGTATAACGCATGCGATTAAGAATGGTTGTCACGATTTACGTAAACATCAATAGTTAAGAAAAGGCCGGTCGCAGAAGACGACTATTCACTACAAGCCATCCTACGTGACAAAGCCGCTACATCACTCCTGAATAAGTCACATTTCTTGATAATAATGTTGGAAAAAGGAAATATCATTAACTAATTAATCCTTCTTATTTCGCTGCTTCGCTGCAGAAAAGGACGGCGTGCCAAACCGGAGCGCCCAATGACTTTTTAATATGCTTTTCAAATTCATGCCGTCCGCCCGTATTGAGCCAACGTGCTCACGCAATCCAATTGATCATAGCGGTAACGCCATCAAGTCTAAACTGGGTGGCCTCTATTTCAACATGTGGCGGTATGCTGCCGGCGCACGGCTCAAGCTCGGTCTGACATGGTTGATGTTGGTCGGCGCCGCTCTGATGGAGTTGCTGTCCCCATGGTTGGGCGCGCAGGCTCTTAATGCGCTGCAGCAGAACGGGACACAAGCACTGACGACTGCTGCCTATTACGGGGCGGCCATTCTGGCGGCTGCAGTGATTGCTTGGTCCTTACATGGTCCCGGCAGAGTGGGGGAGCGGAGAATCGCACTGCGTGTTCGTAAGAATTTTATCAATGCCCTGTATGCGAAGTTGATGCGTCTGCCCTTAGCATGGCACGACCGTCATCATTCAGGCGAGGTGCAACAGCGTATCAGTCAGGCGTCCCTAGCCTTACATAGCTTCACGCAAAATCAGTTCCAATACATTAAGGCGATTGTCCACTTCCTCGGGGCTGCCGTTGCGCTCCTACTTTTCTCCCCGATCCTGGGATTGATTGCTGTGGTTGGATACAGTGTAGTGGGGATGATCATGATTCGGTTTGACGTTATCTTGATGCGTCTTGCCAAGGAAGAGAACGCTGCAGAGCGAAAATTCCAATCCAAACTGCTGGATTTTCTCGGCAATATCTCCACCGTCATGGCCTTCCGTATGCAGGGAAGCTCTCGCCGTCTGGTCGATGAAACACTCAGCAAAGTCTTCGTTCCGGCACGGCATAGCATTACCCTGGTTGAGATTAAGTGGTGCATCGCCGACCTGGTTAGCGTCGCGCTCACTTGGGGGCTTGTGGCTGCAGCACTATGGATGAGTCACCGCGATGGCGCAATCCTGATTGGCGGGATATTCCTTGTTCATCAATATGCGCAGCAAGCAAGGACGGTCGTTCTTGCCTTGGCGGATAAGTTTCAGACGGTAGCGCGTGCCCGCACCGATCTGGCAAGTGCGGAAGCGATCTGGACCGCGACAGAACAGCCCGAATCCGGTCCGCCGATCCCGAATAACTGGCAGCGTATTGATGTGCGCGGTTTGTGTTACGACCACCATGCTATTGATACCGGAAACAAAACTTCGCATATCGGACCTGGCTTGAAGAAGGTTGCCATGACGCTAAGACGCGGAGACCGTATAGCGCTTATTGGCCCAAGCGGTGCAGGGAAGAGCACCTTGATGCGTGTGCTGGCTGGACAGTACAACCCCAATGAGGTGCAGATAGAAATCGACGGAATGCATACGCCGGACACCTTTCACCTGGGCAGTATCGCCACACTCATTCCACAGGAAGCGGATGTGTTCGATGCCTCTATCCGGGAAAATCTCTCCCTGTCGGGCGAGCACAGCGACATCGAGATCAGTGCTGCCTGCAATGTGAGCGCCTTTGACGCTGTGATGGCCGATATGTCATTGGGACTGGATTCGCCCCTGTCGGAGCGTGGCTGCAACCTCTCAGGCGGACAACGTCAGCGGCTTTGCCTTGCGCGAGGTCTGCTTGCTGCGCAAGGGCATTCTCTTATTTTTCTGGACGAACCGACCAGCGCACTTGATCCGATCACCGAGGAAACCGTATTCGAACGAATCACAGCAGCACTGCCGGATTCCTGCATCGTGGCTTCCATTCACCGAATGAACCTTCTGCATCACTTTCATCAGGTGGTGTTAATGGCAAATGGTCAGATCCATGACATTGGTACGGTTGATGAGCTGTTGGATCGGCAGCCCGCATTCCAGGAGATGATGAGGCAGCGTTGCGGTGATCAAAGTATGGCTGTCCCACGGCCAGGTCGGAATGCGTCAGTGGCACTGTGATCCGGGATACTGAAGTGTCAGTTTTCGTTCGGCGCTTTATGTCGGTCGGCAGGGGCAGTCGATTAGGATGACGTCAAGATCCGAGGTAAGTGGATCTATTTGATCCGAACCGTCGATCATGATGGAAAAATGGTAGGTTTTTGTCGGCCATAGCTAATGCTCAACATCATATCCAGCCATGGCCGCCACATGTGTATAACTTTTCCTTGCTTGCGCCAGCCCCTACATTCGAGGCTGGCTCAATAATAAAAGCGTGCTCAAGCTGATTCAGGTGTTGTCAGCGCCGTCGATGCAGGATTCTCGGTGGAGGAAGCGACTGGAGCAGAAGCAGAGGATACAGCGATTGTCGATATTGCTTGCGCAATTGACGTTGAACTAAACCGCTTCGCGGTGGATTGAAGCACCACGATTTTCGGAAGTAGTAATGAGGTTTCTTATCCTGTGAGCGGAGGATGTCCATAATACACAAGGGGAAACCGTCATGAGTCCACTACGCAAGCAAATGCAGGCCGACATGGTGTTGCGCGGTCTGGCACCTCGTACGCAAGAAGCCTACCTTACCGCCGTCGCCGGTCATGCCCGGCACTACGGGCAATCACCCGATCAACTCACCGAAGAAGAGGTGCAGCGCTACCTGCTGCACTTGATCGAAGAACGCAAGCTCACCTGGGCATCCACCAACCAAGCCGCCTGCGCCTTGCGCTTCTTTTTTCATGTCACCGTCAAACGGCGTGATGCCAGCTTCACCATCCCCAGTCGCAAAGCTCCGCCATGCTGCCCGGGCAGATCTGCCTGAAAGGGAAACGGAAACGTATCGGATACGTCAGGCTCTTGGCAAAACAGCCATCTTCCAGATTACAATCCCCATAACCGCCGCCGGTAGTGACGGTTCAGTCCAACAGCGTTTATCTGCCGCCGCGACTGGGACTGGCTTAACTCGAAACGCTGGAGCGGCAGATAAACTCTATTCGTTAGCGATCACCATGTTTGCATCCGTACCAAAGAAGAAAAGACTTTTATTATTGATAGGCAGCGTTCTCGTGCTCATAGCTCCTTTTGCTGTCTACAAACTGATTGGATATATACCTTTTCTAGTGCTCTCGACACACTACAAGTCATATATCCCTACGTCTTTTGAAATCGACGAAAGCATTTTTGCTGGACACGAGATTGGCGGGTTCCTTGAAGGATGTGGGATTGCGATATTTAAATTGTCCGAAAACACCTCAGCAAATATCGCATCAGGCGGTGTTGTTTTTCTAAATCAAAATTCCATGATCAGCGACAGCGCACATGAACCGTACAAAAGGTGGAAAGAAGCAGAGCGCGAAAAATTCTTCAAATTTCAAGGCCTGCTTGAGGAAGACGCTGGCGGCAATACCTGTACTGATGTACCCAACCCATTAAAATCGGAAGTTTTGTCAGCAATTGACAGGCCTGGCGTTTTCTACTCTGGATTTAACGAAGATACAGAACTAATAGTTATTCCAAGTCTCAGATTGGCAGTTTTTTCTCACAACAGGTAACAAAATCGCTAACAATCCAGTCAACCGGACCGCCGAACAGCCACCTTTAGGTTACCTCTGCCCGCCCTGCGCGGCGTCCGGTTACTTTCACCGTTAAGGCTCAGCCATGGAAGAGCTTCTCGCACTACTTGGCGCACCGACGGTTCTCGTGGGCGTAATAAGCGGGCTTACGGTCGCGATGCTATTTCACTATCCAGCGCGTTAAGCTTCAAATCAAAAAATCATAAGAAAGGAAAAGTGAGTATGAAACAGCTACTTGGTTGTATTTCTTTATTCACCCTTGCCGCCTGCGCGCCAATGACGCCAGCCCCAATCAGCAAAATCGAAAAACTTCCGATTGTGAAAGTCGGAGAAGCTGCCCCAAGCAATAGCGAATATGTGGTTTATTTTCCTGTCAATTCTCCAGTTCCTGTGAGTGTGCGTACGCACGGATCACTATTTAATGAAGACCAAACGGTCAAAGGAAGCGTAAGGCTTACAAGGGACCTCTACTTATATAAGCACTGGGCAAGTCATGACGGAAAGCACTGGGAAAACTCACACCGGCTCATAGATGTTGATTTCGGAGGTGGATTCGACATCTCGGGCCTAAATACAGACATAAAGCTCGAAAAGAAATGATGAAGCGGCAACGATATAACATTGCGATGGACGCAGACACCTGCGGTGCTGATCATCTTGAACGTTATGCCCCATCTGCCGTCCATGAGCGCACTTGAACTCCGGATTCCCCCGGTTGCAGTGGCTCTGTGCGCTGCAGGCGGAATGTGGCTAGCGGCGCTGGCTCTCCCTGGCGCTGCGTTTGCGTTTCCTTGGCGAGCGCAAGTTGGGGTGGCGTTCACTGTGTTCGGTATCGTTATCGCGCTGGCTGGCGTAGCGGCCTTCCGCAAAGCGCGAACTACGGTCAACCCAACAACGCCACAAGCGTCGTCAGCCGTCGTCAAGTCTGGCGTCTACCGGTGGAGCCGCAACCCCATGTACGTGGGCTTCCTCCTGATTCTCATCGGCTGGGGTGTGTATTTGTCGAACCTCGTGTCAGCGTTGGTCGTCCCTTTGTTTGTTGCGTACATGAACCGCTTTCAAATTCAACCGGAAGAGCGTGCACTCACGGCAAAGTTTGGTGCCGAGTACACCGAATACAGGCAAACGGTTCGCCGGTGGATATGAGGGCTAATCGGGTAGCTGGAGGTCTCTAACCTCCAGTCCCCGCACCCCCCGGCATGCGGGTCCGTACCGGCGGTTCAATAACAGGCCGCACACGTTTTGCCGTCAGAGGTAACCCTGCGCTTTCCTCCGTTCGTCCCGGATGCTGATTACGCCTTATGCCTTGAGCCATGCGTTCGACATCCCCTGTTGCGTCGCCGGTATTCGTGCCAAGTGCCAGTAGCATTTGCTGCTGGCACCGGTGATGACCGCCGAGCGCAAGCCGACCCTGAGTTTCAGTAAATTGCCGACCTTCGTGCGACGCAGGCGCCACTGCTTCCAGTAGCACATGCGCACCCATCGGCGCAGCCATTCATCGAGTTCGGGAATCGGACGGTAATATTGCGAGATGCCGAAATATCCCGTCCACCCGCGCACGTACGGGGTGAGTTTGGTCAGCCGGTATTCCATCGAGCCCCTTGCAGGGCGCGCACAGGCTTACACACACGTTGTCTTGGCCGTTTGTTCTTAACCAGCATTAGCAGATCGTTGGCATACCGCCCAATCACTCAGCAATTTTGGTTAATTCAACATCGTCTACCACCATTTTCCATTTCTCTCCATCTTGGTACGGAGGTTTACTGACGACGAATGTGGTAGCAAGGGGCCCAACGCCCGCTTCAAAATTATTTCCATCAAAGCCCTTGAGTGGGCCTTCGATGGTAGTGGATACACCGCCCTTGAGACGCTTGTAACGCACCGACCCATCTTGGGTAATAAGCAGGTACATCGTCTTTTCCTGCCACTCCCCAACGTATGCGGATTTTTCAGGAGGTACTGGTTTTCCGCAGCCGAGGAGAGAAAGGATAAGTAACAGAGGAGCTATCGTTCTTAGGATTTTCATGTGAATTATTTTTGATGAAGAACGATGAATGACGGCCAGTACTGACAAGGCGGTCAACAGGAGCAAGTGTAGAAGGAAATATCCTGCTAGAGCAATTTGAATACGCGTGAAAGGGGGCCATCTCGGGCCTGCGATGCTCACCGTAGCTCACCTACGGTTGCGCTTCTCGGCCCGACCTGACCTCCCTTGCACGCGCATTCAAACCGCTCTAAGCAAAAGATAGGCGATTTGTGGTGAATGCGACCGAGGCGCTTTTAGGTACGGGCAAGCGCGTGCTTGGGGCCAATGTTGGCCGTCCAAGGCGCATTGTTATCTTGCAAGCGCGCGCTTATGCACCAGTTCCCCCGCACTGTAGGTCGCGGCGACCGTCCGGTCATCTCCCAGCATCGCTAACACAAAGAGCATTTCTTCCAGACTGTCGGTAAGCCGAGTGCGGCGCGTGAGCAGCGGCGTTGCCTGAAGATCGAGTACCACAAAGTCTGCTTCGACGCCTGGGGCAAAATTGCCGACTGTGCCTTCCAGTTGCATGCTGCGCGCACCGCCTAACGTCGCCAGATAGAACATGCGCAATGCGGGTAGATAGGTGCCACCCATACGCGCTACCTTGTAGAGCTCGTTCATGGTTTTCAGCATGGAAAAGGATGTGCCGCCACCGACATCGGTCGCTAGCGACAGTGGCATTCGTGCGGCATCGGCACGCGCGAAATCGAATAGGCCACTACCAAGAAAAAAGTTGGACGTGGGGCAGATTGATGCCGCCGATTGCGTCTCGCGCATACGTGAACGGTCATGGTCGTCGAGCCAGATGCAGTGCGCATACATCGCGCGCGGGCGCAGCATGCCGTACTTGTCATACACGTCGAGATAGCTGCGCGCATCGGGGAACAGTGACTGTATCCAAGCCACTTCATCAGTGTTTTCGGCGAGATGGGTTTGCAGGAAGGTGTCGGGATAGGCGCGCGCCAATTCGCCGGCAAGTTGTAGTTGTGTTTCGCTCGATGTCGCTGCGAAGCGGGGTGTGATCGCATATAACTGGCGGCCACGCTTGTGCCACTTCTTGATCAGTTCTTCGCTGTCACGTACGCCGCCTTCCGCGGTGTCCCGTAGAAATTTCGGGCAGTTGCGGTCCATCAGCACCTTGCCTGCCACCATGCGCAGGTTGCGCGTCTCGCTTTCACTAAAGAAGGCCTCAACTGAGGCGGGATGCACGGTGCAATACACCATGGCGGTGGTGGTGCCACAGCGTAGGAGTTCGTCGATGAAGAAACGCGCCACCTCTTGTGCATGGGCGCTATCGGCGAACTGACGCTCGGTTGGGAACGTGTAGGTATCGAGCCAAGGGAGCAGTCCGGGCGCCGGCGAGGCCATCATGTCAGTTTGCGGATAGTGGATGTGCGTATCGATGAAGCCCGGGATGATCAGCTTGCCGCGGTAGTCCTGGACCTCTACGTCCGCCGGCAGGCTGCTGCATAGCTGCGCATAGTCGCCTGCGGCCCATATGCGTCCGCTATCCACAATCAGAAGGCCGTCTTCATGCCATGCATAGGCGGCATGGTGGAATGCAGGATCCTCACTGAAATGCAGGATGCTTGCGCGGTAGGCTTGACAGTGGGGAGAGGAGAGAGGAGGCGTCATGAAGTGCTTTCTTGGCATTTTGCGATATATCTCGGCGATGAAATGCGCTAGGTCAGTACATGGTGATGTAGGGCAGGGATGGTAGGGGACTGATGCTCCCATACCAGCAGCAACTGGGCACATACCGAAGCAGCAATCACTGCAGGCGCCTTGCCGGTGATGCCAGGCAAACCGATGGGGCATACCATATGCGTCAGTCGCTCGGCAGGCAGACCGCGCTCGCGCAGCCGATGTTCGAATTGTCTGCGCTTGGTGGTTGAACCGACCAGACCGAACCAGCCGGCATCGGCGCGATTCAGAATCGCCTCAGAGAGACGCAGGTCGAGCGCATGGCTATGTGTCATGACCAGATAGCTGGTCCCGACTGCCACTACATCGACGATGGTTTCCGGAGTATCGGTTACTTCCACTGTCACGTTGGCTGGCACGTCAGGTGGGAAAATATCGTCGCGCTCGTCGACCCAGGTGACATGGCATGGCAGGGGCGCTAGTGTGCGCACGATCGCTGCACCGACATGGCCGGCACCGAACAGCGCCAGATGCGGGCGATAGGCCAGACACGGATCGATCAGCCAGTGATGTGCGTTCTCATCCTTCATGACGTGGCAAGGTCGTTCGCGATCGACATGTACACGTGGCGCCTGCTTGGCACCGGCCAGCCAGTGGCCCGCGTGGTCGAGTAGAACCGGCGGCAATGCGGTATCCAAGGACACCAGACGCCAGCTATCTTTACGCTCATGCCAACGTTGCGACAAACAGTCGTAATAGGCATAGGCATCTTGGGCAATACGCTCGAAGCAAAGGTGTACAACGCCACCGCAACACTGGCCGAGACTGGGCCCGAGTGCAAATCGGCTGATGCGGCGCTCGGCCGATGTCGTTAGCATCTCACGTGCGATATTGCAGGCTTGCATTTCCAAATGGCCGCCGCCGATGGTATCGAATTGTGCGACACGGGTGACCAGCATCTTGGCGCCCGCTTCACGGGGTGCGGATCCCTCAACGTGTGCGACCGTGACGAGCATTGCAGGTGTGGCCTGGTCAGCGAGGGCCTTGATCGCAGTGAGCCAATCGGTCATAGTTGGGCCCCTTCAGTGGGCTGCAACACGGACAGCTTCCACTGCATGCAAAATCGCTTCGCTGGTTGCCGGTGCAGGCAGTGGTGGATTGCGTGTGTAGCCAGCCACGCTGGCAATCGCATCGCGGATGGCGAAGAACACAGAAAACGATAGCAGCAATGGTGGCTCGCCAACGGCCTTTGAGCGATGGATGCTGTCAGCAACGTTGCGATTCTTGAACAGCTTGACGTGGAAGGCCTCTGGGCAATCGGACACAGCGGGAATTTTGTAAGTGGAGGGCGCATGCGTCATTAGCTTGCCAGTCTTGTCCCACCACAGTTCCTCGGTCGTGAGCCAGCCCATGCCCTGGATGAAGGCGCCTTCGACCTGGCCAATATCGATGGCAGGATTCAGCGAGTTGCCGGCGTCGTATAGCACATCAGCACGCAAGAGTTTCCATTCGCCGGTGAGCGTATCGATGACCACTTCTGAGACCGCCGCACCGTAGGCGAAATACGAAAAAGGGTTGCCGTGCATCGTAGCGGGGTCCCAGTGCAGACCTGGTGTCGCATAGAAACCGTCCGACCATAATTGGATGCGTGCAGTGTAAGCTTTGCGCACCAGTGATGGGAAGGGTTCCGGGTTGTCGCCAATAAATACCTGGTTGGCGGCAAAACGGATGGTTTTCGGGTCAACCTGGTACGTCTGTGCGGCGAAAGCGGTCAAACGCTCGCGGATCTGGCGTGCTGCTTCTTGTGCTGCCTTGCCGTTTAAGTCGGCACCGGTCGATGCCGCAGTGGCAGAAGTATTAGCAATCTTGCTGGTGTCGGTAGCGCTGATACGAATATGCGAGAGGTCTAGCCCAAGTTCATGCGCGACGACCTGCGCCACTTTGGTATTGACGCCTTGGCCCATCTCGGTGCCACCGTGGTTCACAAGCACCGAGCCATCGACATAGACATGGACTAGTGCGCCAGCCTGGTTCAAGTGTGTCAGGTTGAAGGCAATGCCGAACTTGACCGGGGTGATCGCCAGACCTTTTTTCAGTATCGGACTACGCGCATTGAATGATTGCACGGCAGCGCGGCGTTTGCGGTAGTCACTGCTTTCTTCCAGTTCCGCCATTAATTCATGAATCACGTTATCGGTGATCTTCTGGCCGTACGGCGTCACATTGCGGCCTTCACTGTCATTGCGGCCATAGAAGTTAAGCTTGCGCACGTCGAGCGGGTCGCGGCCGAGTGTGCGTGCAATCTCATCAATGATGTATTCGATGGCAATCGCACCTTGCGGGCCGCCAAAGCCACGAAAGGCGGTATTCGATTGCGTATGGGTCTTGCCACATAGAGCAAGGATGTCGACATCCGAAAGATAGTAGGCATTGTCGAAGTGACATATCGCGCGCGTCGCAACCGGCCCCGAAAGGTCGGCAGAGTAGCCGGCACGTGACACCATTTCCACCTTGGCGGCAAGGATACGTCCCTCGTCGTCATAGCCGGCTTCATATTCGTAATGAAAGCAATGACGTTTTCCGGTCACCATCATGTCGTCGTCGCGGTCGGCGCGCAGCTTGACCGGGCGTTTCAGCTGCGCAGCGGCAATCGACGCGGCTGCTGCCCAGAGTGCGGATTGTGATTCTTTACCGCCAAAACCGCCACCCATGCGTCGGCATTCGACAACCACGTGATGCGAATGCAAGCCGAGCGCATGGGCGACCACGTGTTGCATTTCGGAGGGGTGTTGTGTCGAGCAATAGAGATGGATGCCACCGTCTTCCGTCGGAATGGCATACGAAATTTGGCCTTCAAGGTAAAACTGTTCCTGGCCTCCAACATGCAGCTCGCCTTTGAGGCGATGGGGGGCACGTTCGAACGCATGCTTGACGTCACCGCGCGTTAAGCGCATCGGTGGCAATACATAAGATTGCGCTTTTTTGGCTTCCTGCGGCGTCAAGATCGTGGGCAGTTCTTCATACTCGACCTTGGCCAAGCGAGCGGCGCGGCGTGCATTGTCATGCGTGTCTGCCACGACCAGAAACATCGGTTGACCGATGTATTGCACCAGACCGTCTGCCAGGATTGGGTCGTCGTGAATGATCGGCCCGCAGTCGTTGGTGCCGGGGATGTCTTTCGCCGTGTAGATCGCAACGACGCCGCGTGAGGATTGCACTTCACTGAGGTCGAGTGCTCGTATTGTCGCATGCGCCTTTTGCGACAGGCCCAGCGCTGCATGCAATGTGCCTTGTACTTCGGGCAGATCGTCGGTATAGTGTGCTTCCCCTAGCACATGCAGTGCCGCCGATTCGTGCGGTCGCGGCTTGCCGACTTCGGCCCAGTCGGCAGTCATGTCTTTCTTCAAGAAGACGTCTGTTTGTTTATTCATCGTGGCCTCTCTACCTGCAAGCGAAGGCATTCACGGCGTCGACAGCAAGCGGAGCATCGGGCCGTGTTTCAAGCCAGAAGCGATGGAGCAGATTCTGTGCCGCCTTCATACGATAGCGGCTACTGGCACGCATATCGGATAGCGGCGTGTAATCTTGGGCAAGCATCTGCATCGCCGTTTCCAGTGTCACTGCGTTCCATTCGCGACCGTTAAGCGCTGCTTCGGTTTTTGGTGCGCGACACGAGGTAGCGGCCATGCCGCCGAAAGCAATACGGGCATTGCGCACGACCTCTCCATCGAGCGTGATGGCAAACGCGGCGCACACGGCAGAGATATCCTGATCAAAACGTTTGGCCAGTTTGTAGGTGCGGAAACGCACATCGGCCTGCGGCAATGGTACGCGTACTGCTGCAACGAATTCTCCAGGACGCAAGTCTTTCTTCTGATAGCCGAGATAGAACGCTTCCAGCGGCATGATGCGCTGGCCGTCCTTGCTATGCAGGATGATGTCACTGCCGAGCGCAATCAACCAGGGGGCAGAGTCACCGATGGGTGACCCGTTGGCGATATTGCCGACCAGTGTGCCGGCATTGCGGATCGGCATCGAGGCGAAACGCTGCCACAGTTCCGATAGCGCCTGCGGATAGTGTTTGCATAGGGCGGCGTAGGCCTCATTGAGTGACACCGCGGCGCCGATCTCCAGCTTGCCGTCCTTTTCTGTGAGCGTCTGCAGCTCTGCCACTTGATTGATGTAGATGATGTCGCCCAGCTCGCGCATCTGCTTGGTCACCCACAAGCCGATATCGGTTGAGCCGGACAGGATCGTAGCCGCAGGGTGGGCGGCGCATACCGTCACCAGTTGTTCCAGGGTCAGCGGGACATGGAAGGACCGGCCATCTTTCGTATAGCGCAGCATGTCGGTACGTTGGATATCTTTTAGTGCTGTCGCCAGGGCTTTGCGGTCGAAACCGACCCTGGGTAGATCCAGCATGTGGTGGGCGGCGTCGATGATCGGACGGTAGCCGGTGCAGCGGCACAGATTGCCTGACAGTGCGTCATCGATGTCCTTGCGTTGAGGACGGCGGGTATTGTCTTCCTGTTGGAGGTAAAGGCACCACAGCGACATTACGAACCCGGGCGTGCAGAAACCGCATTGCGAGCCATGGCACGCCACCAACGCTTGCTGCACCGGATGCAAATCACCGTTAGGCTGCCGCAAATCTTCGACGGTAAACAGCGCTTTGCCGTCCAGCGTGGGCACGAGCCCGATACAGGCGTTGATCGTTTTCAGTTCAACCGCATTCCCTTTCAATTCCCCTATCACCACGGTACAGGCACCGCAGTCACCCTCGGCGCAACCTTCCTTGGTACCGGTGCAATGATGATCTTCGCGGATATGCTGCAGAATGGTTCGGGTAGGGGATACCTCCGATACCGTGCGAACTGCACCGCGATATAAGAAACGAATGGGCTGAGGCATGCGGTCTCCACGTGAAAGCCACTCTCAAACTGAATGCCGGATATCGTAGGATAAGCCGTGTTGCTCAATCATTACATAAGATTAGACCTTGGATAGGTTTTAAGGAAGAATTCCTAATGGTTAACCAAAGAAGTTTCACCCTGGAGAGAAAGAATGGGAAAACTGAGCACGCATGTGCTGGATGTGATGCAGGGCAAGCCGGCTGCCGGCGTGGCAATTGAGCTGTATGCGGTGCAGGGTGCGCAAAAGACCCTATTGTGTAGTGCGGTGACTAACCTTGACGGTCGCTGTGATGCCCCGTTGCTGCAGGACGATGGGCTGCACGTCGGACAATATGAGCTGGTGTTTGGGGTAGGCGACTATTTTGCTGGACAAGGAGTCACCTTGCCGCAGCCCCGCTTTCTGGACCGGGTGACTGTCGTCTTTGGTATTGCAGACGTACATCAGAACTATCATGTGCCGCTGGTGACATCACCTTGGTCCTATTCAACGTATCGCGGTAGCTGATTGAGAATGTGTCTTAGAGCTTGCTTGCGTCTCCAGGCGTTCCTGCAGGTGGGCAAGATGTTTGCGTATTGCCGCCCCTGTCTTGATTTGTGGATTGGAATACCCGTCCCGCTTGCCTGCTTTTTCCTCCCGTTTTTTGATGACCTCCCGTGCCGTTGCATGCGCCTTCTCGAACGATAGCGTGTTGTTGCGTAATTGTTCATCGTAGACGGCGCGGCCGAAATACGTCAGTTCCGATTTACGTCCACAGCCGTAAGACGTATGGTGGGCATCAGCGGCCGTCATGACTAGCGTATTGTCGTCGGCCAGCACGTCAATCCAACTGCCGGAATAACAGGCCGAAATGGAAATCACCCGGTGCTTGATCCCGGCTGCGTCCAGCCAGAGCTTCAGATCGGCGGGTTTGACGGTCGTGACTGACATCGGCCAAAAGTCGGCAGCGAGTTCACCATTGCGCGCGCCGTGCGAGGTAAGATGCAGAAACAGCACATCCTCGTTACGGTCCATGACCGTAGCAAAACGCTGGATTGCGCGCTCCAAATTCTTCGGTGTGGCCCAAGGCCATTGCGAGAGGGTATCGACATGATTCACTAACTGTAGGACGCGCCCTTGCGCATCGAAGCGTTGCGCGATCACGGTGGACACCATGTCACTCTCCCGTCGGAATACATCTTCATCGGCATAGGGAGCAAAGCTGATAGCGTAGAGATCGATGACACCTGGACGTTGCTGCTGGACCTCTTGCAGACGTCGTGTAAGTAATTGCGGCTGGGCTTCCATCAAGTCCTGGGTGAGGCGCAACTCTTTGCGTTGTGCGTCGGTACTTGAATCTTCTGCCGCATACCAGAATTCGGTTGGGCCTGCTGCATAGTGCAGCGCCGTCGAGCCAATCAATGCCAGCGCGGCAACCGCCAATAATTCAGACCGGCGTACGCCGCTACGCCACAACAGTGTCAATTGCGCCAGCAAAGCCCATCCTAATAGTGCTAGCCAGATTACCCACATCAGTAAAACCCACGTCCATGGCGCCAACCAACTTTCCCCAATGCTATCGGCGCCTAGCTTTTCTCCGCTATAGATACCGTTGCGCAGCAGTACTGCATACAGTAATCCCGTTATCAGTGCGATGATCTGCCACTGCGCCAGGCTCATGCAAAATAAATGGGCCGCACTCGGTGCCGCGTCTTTCTCTCCTTCAGCGGCCGGTTGCGGTCGCATGAGGTAGCAGACCCAAGCGGTGATTGCTGTGAAAAACCAGCCGCTGAGTATGGCCTCCCAGTAAAAGGTTGCCGGGCCGTCGATATAGAGGCGTTGCAAACCTAGTTGGAGCAGGATGCTGATAGCAGTCAATATGGCCAGTGTGGCTGCAGACGCATTCAGTCCTTCCCACCGTACGGATGACAGGACAGCAGCGCGTACCCCTTGTGCGTACCATTGCCACAGGCGTGCCGCCGGCGCGGGTTGCGGTATGTCGTTCATTGCTTCGTTCAAATGTATCAGCGAGGATTGATGACAGGAATACTCTGTATAAACATCTTTACCATAAAAAGGGTATGAAGACGGAAAATTTATAGAGCGATTTGACTGGGTGTGAAAAGGGACCATTTCGGGCCTGCGATGCTCACCGTAGCTCGCGTACGGCTGCGCTTCTCGAACCGACCTGATCTCCCTTGCACACACAGTCAAATCGCTCTAGAGCACGAAAATCATGTTCCGCTAGGTGTGTCGTTTCTCATTTATCCAGGAGGCTTTTACCTTGTTGAACTAAACCTGCACTGCCTATTCCGCAATATCTTTTCAGATGGCGCAAGGTTCCAACATGCTTGACACGCCTGACCCGCTGCGAATGACTTACGTCGTGATAAGTGCACTGAGAGGAATCAGAAACGCCAATTTTTTCTTCCACCACGTAGGCTTGAACAAGGCGATTGTTTTTCCATTTGAATAGGGTGTAGCCCCATGAATCCGCGCCTCCTTTAGCATAGGTAACGATATCTCCCGACTTAGTCCGGACAAATTCTGTTCCTGCCCCCTCTGGTAATACAATCTTAAGACGGTCTCGCGCAGGCTCATATCGCCATGCCTTAAAGATCATATTCAGACTCCCCCATGCTTCAACCAAAACGAGATCTGAATAACCATCATTATCCAAATCTGGGGTCAATGCCTCCAGATAGGTTTGCGCTTGGCTTACCTCGAAGGATTGCAAGATACGTCCAGTCTTTTTATCACGCAAAGCCACTTTAACGATGTCTTCTTGCCCGGTGCAACGCAGCACAATCTCGCGCTTGGGCGCATCATTTTTTATCCTGAGGGCGTATTTGAAAAATGTTGGCGCCTCGGCTTCTTTTCGTGAGGCGCATGTCTGTTGAGCGTGGCCGATGAGTGGAATGCTAAAAGTCAAAATGAAGAGCTTCTTGAATATCGACATAACGCCCATTGATGATGCATGAATGATCCCAAAATACAGCTACGCTCGTGTTGGCTGTGAGGGGGGTATGCTCACCGTTCAAAAATAAAAAGTATCGAGGAGGAAAGGTTAGCGGAAATTTAGTTTTTCGGCGCGGAAATGCATGTGCATTTCGCTGCAAACCTTATAAACAAAGGCTAAAATGCCCTATGCTGTATATAAATACAGTGCGCAATTTCGACTGAGTTTGCAGTAAATGCATAGAGAGATTCAATCGCACACGTGCCGGGATATGTTGGCAGTGTCCCGGCGGCGACAGATCCCGACGTGATCCGGTCGCCACTTGAATAGGAGGCGAACATGTTTAAACCAGGCACCTACGTGGGCGCCGGTCGCTGGCCAAATCGGAATGCTCATCCCGATTACTGGCGCAAGCCGATCCGCGGACAAGTCCTTGACTTCTGCGATGTGCGCGCCTGGGCCAATTCTATTTATTTTCCCGAAGATATGCCGCACGCCGGCGATGTCATGGGCATGGCACTGGAGCTAAAGGCGGAAGGCAAACTGGACGGACTGACACCGGTTTACTGGGACTTCCTCAATCATCGCCGCGTCACTTGGGAAAAGACCGCAGCACTTCGAGCGTATGAGGACGACGTCGTGCTGTGGAAGGCGGCTAGAGCCTTGCGCCGTGATGAGATCGAACACCCGCGCCGCCGCACGCCGCGCGATATCCGCGAATTCTTGCCGGAACAGCAGAAGCATCTGGCCCTGATATGAGTTACCGTTTTGCATCGGCGGCTCTTAAGCGGGCGATGCGTTCAGCGTCGCTTGGATGCGAGTTGAGGTAGTCCAGGCTCTTGGGGCGGCGCGGTCCTTGTTCGTTCTGCTCTCCCTGTTCATCTGTTGGCACAGTCTCGACCTCTTCATCAGAGACATCCTCGCTGTCGGCATGTTGCGGCAGTGTCTCTTCCTCTTCTTCGTGCTGGTGCATCGCTCCCATCTTTTCGAACAGATGCGCCATCGGGGACAGCGGCAAGGCGTTGGCTTGCATCATGTCGATGGCGTATTGGTCCGCCTCCCGCTCGAAATCACGCGAATATTTTTGGTCTAGCAGGAAGGTCGGTATCGCTGCAAGCACGCTGGAGACATCGCCGATCCACAAGTTGATCACCATGCCGACGCCAACTGTCTGCAACAGCCGGCGCAGCGAGTGCCGCCGTTCCACGTGTCCCAACTCGTGTCCGAGCACGCCGAGTACCGCATGATCGTCATTCGCCAGATTGACCAGTTGATCTGTCATGATAATCACGCCGTTTGGTAGCGCGAAGGCATTCGGACCAATTTTGCTGTATCGAAATTCGAGCCGATATGGCGTTTTCTCACCACGCGGTTGTTTTAGCGCGGCGAAGCGTTGCCGCAGACGTGCTTGCACGGTTGGGTCCAGCCTGGAAGGTTCCATGGAAGTGGCATCGATCAGCTTCAATTCTTCATCGCCGATTTTCTTTTCGAGAGAGGCAGGCAGGTGCTGTGCAATGCGATCGGCTGCCCACGGGAGTCCCCATTGGTACCCGGCAATCAGCGTCGCTAGCAGCGATATCAGCGCTAGGAGCGATAAGGGCCAATTGCGTTGCCATTTGACGACGCGCGGTTCGCGGTAACCGTTTTTCCGCAGCATCTTGTCGAGGCGACGGTCGCTGACCTCAATCGTGCCGCCTCCAGGCAGGCGCAGAATGCGTGGCGCATGCTCCAGCCGTTCTGAGACCGTCACTTTGGATAATCTAACGCTATGTCGTACGCCTTCGCCGCTCAGGGCAAGGATACGCTTGTGGATCATCAAAACCACTTGCTGGCGTCGCGTGGATTCTCCGTCGAAATAGATGGCGTCGATCATAGGGCGATATCGATATCGAATAAATCTCCGGCTTCCTGGCCCATTGCGCCTGTGGCGTTGACGGATTGATCTGCCAGAAACTCTTCCATATTTCCCGTCGGGATAAAGGTCATGCTCTCTATCCGGTATTTGGCGAGGCGCACGACGGCGAAAGGTTTGTAGAGGCCAAAAGTTAAGGTGATCAACATGAGATTGGAGGCATGAATCCACACCAGTCGGCGTGCGCTGGCCTTGCTCTCAAATCGGTTGTCGCCGAGTTCCGTGTGATTCCACACCAGATTCTGAATGCGGCTTTCCAGATAGGGACGTACAAACAGGTAGAACGCGTACGCGCTCAACAAACTGTATAGCACCGTGAAGAGCCAACCGAAGACGGTATGGCTCAAGTAACTGTAGATGTTTTTGGTCAGAAAGCCGAACACTGCCGCTGGAATCGTTCCCAGCACGAGCAAACCGAGCGCCTTGCCATAGGTTTTGAAGAAATCGGCGGCACGCGCATGAAAGAAAAATGGCGTCTGTCCGAAATCGGCGTTGTCGTGTTGGTAGTACTTGAGCTGATAATGTGCAAGAGGTATCGTCACGCCCAATGCCAGCAAGGGTAATAGCATGGCTAGCAGAACCACACCAATGTTAGGGGTGCGAGAGAACGACGTCACTATGCTCCAGACGAAAACACCGATGATGGCCAACACGATGGGGAACAGAATGAGCAGACGATAAGCTTGTCCCACCGTTCCACGAAAATGGAAACGCAAGCCACGATAGCTGGAGTTAATCATCTTGAAACGGAAGGCACGCGCCAGTAGCCATGGCATGACACCAGCAAGGATCAGAACCACCGCCAGTGCAACTGATCCCGATATGTCGGACGATATCTTGTACGCAGCGACCAGTGTGAGTGCCAGGATGCGCCCCTTGAGGATCGCTTTTGGATTGCCGTGATAATCAAATACCGCGCCTGCCAGACGGGTATTGCGGTAAAAATATTGCAAACGCCGGACCTTGGCCCAAGCCGAATAAATGCCAACCGTTAGGATGGTCAGTAGCACATTGACAACCCAGATGCGGAAATATTCTGAGCCGGTGCCGGTAAATTCGAAACGTTGCGGTTCTCCTGGTGTAATGACCGGCTGTGCTTGTGTCGTGCTCTGTGGCACCGTCTGAGGTGTGACCAGGGGCGTATCGATACGCTCAGAGGCGGGAGGTCTGGCGTACGCTTCAATGGGGGCCAGGCTCAGTTGGCTACTTTCTTTTTGCACGTATTTTTCCCTTGTTGATGCGTGACTTGATGGCACGCTGCAACAGATTTTTATCGCGGGCCATTGTAACCATAATGATGACGCTAGGCATCACATATTCCTATGCGCCTTCAGACAACCGCCGTGGATCAAATCTGTGCGTATGCTAGGGGCAGAGGGCTTCCGTATCCCATTCCACGGTAGCGGCACATTGATGTGAATGCGCGTGAAAAGGGGGGAACATCGCAGGCCCGACCTGGTCTTCCTTGCACGCGCCTTTAAACCGCTTTAGAGAAGGCCAGGCCCAAAAACCAAGCCTGGCCCCATAGCGATGTGAAAGATCTGCGTCCGACGAGCACAGATCAGGACTGTTCAAGCGCCGCAAGTTTGCGATGAATGATCTCCAGGCGCGCCTTTTTCTCTGCCGCTCCCATGGTCGTGTTCGCCTCCAGTTTGACCTTTTCCTTGAACAAGTTCAGTTGCCGGACCGGCTTTAGCTGAGCGTTGCTGGATTCCTGAAAGCCGCTCAAGGTTAGCCGGTTCAACACAAGCTTTTGCTGTGCTGCGTTCGGCCCGGATTTGCCATATTGAAGGAAAAAATCCTTGATCTTCACAGCGAGGTCTGGCGGCAAATCCTTGCGCCAAACGATTGGATCGGCGGTGATCAGTGGTGACTTCCATATCTGCCGTAGTTGTTGGGTGGTTGCCGGATCCCGTTCTTCCATGCGAGCCAGGGTATCGGTCGCATGTACGGCTGCATCCACCTGCTTGTTTGCCACCGATAGGATGTTGGTTTCGTGACTAACGTTGCGGATTGACTTGAACGCCGTTGCTGGATTGATGCTGTTTTTCGCAAAAATATAGTAATTGGGAACGACGAAAGCGGAAGTGGAATTCAGATCACCCATCCCGAAGTGGATGTTCTTGGCATTTTTGAGAAGGTCATCGAGGTTTTTGTACGGGCTATCCTTGTGTACGCTGATGACGCCGTAATAGCCGAGAGAGCCGTCCCTGTTGACCGTATGGGCAAATACTTCACTATTGGCGCGGTCCACGGCCTCGATGGCGGCCTTGTTGCCAAGCCAGGCAAATTGAATCTTTTTGTAATACAGGCCTTTGACGAGGTCTGCATAGTCCAGCCCGAACGCCGGATTGACCTTCACGCCAAGTTGTTTGCCCATATCGTCCAGCACCGATTGCCAATCTCGTTTGAAATGTGGCGAAGACTCGGTCGACAGAATGCCGAAGGTGAGACTGTTGACCGCACTCTGTGCGGAAGCCGGCGAAACGGCCGAGACAAATGCAACACCCAGTACCCATGCAGACAAGACTTTTCGAAACATGATCGACATTTCTCCTTCTTGTGGATAATTCGGCACGGGTAATAATACAATGCCTTTAGGAAACTTTTTGCGGTCGTAGAGAATTTGTGGCGTATGTGGCCGGGTGAGGAAGCGCATTTCCTCGGTGCCGTATCATCGTTCCGCTGCAGGCTCTCACAACATGCAAAGGCTAGACATAGCCGTTATTTTTTCCGGCCAAAAGGATTTTGGCCATAGCTACAAGCCCGAGATGGTCCCCTTTCACGCACAATCAACCGCTCTAATGGTCCGCGAGCTGCTCACGCCGCCTTTCTCTGCGCCAAGCTCTGCTTCACCGTGCGTAGCGTGTATTCGATCTGGACGCGAAATGAGTCAAGCTGGTCCGGCCGCTCACGGCTTTCGCCAAGTAGTGACTCCAGTTCAGAAGCGCAGTTGGCCAGCGCGGTGGCGCCGACGTTAGCAGACATGCCGCGGATGTTGTGCACGGCTACTCTGGTAGCGTCATGATCACCGGATGCCACAGCGCTGTTGAATTGTTCCATTGCGGCCGTGAGATTGGGGATGAACATCTCCAGCACGCGATGATACAGTTCAACGTCGCCGGCTAGCCTGTCCATGGTATCGGCGGTATCGAAACCAGGGACTTCCACGGGTTGAACTTCGCTGGCTGGCTCGGTTGCGACTGGTATCATCGGTATGTCTGAAGGGCAAACAGGCGTCAGCCAACGTGTGAGCGTCTGGTAGAAATGATCTGGATGGATAGGTTTAACGATGTGGTCTTGCATGCCGTTCTTCATGCATGCTTCGCGTTCCTCCGCAGTCGCATGGGCTGTCATCGCGATGATAGGCAGTTTCGCATAGCGTTCGTCCATGCGGATGCGGCGCGTCGCGGCGTGACCACCGATCTCAGGCATCTGTAGGTCTATCAAGACGAGTTGATAGGCGTCCGGCCCCGCTGCAAACAATTTTTCCAGTCCGATTCGTCCGTTGCTGGCAATGTCAACTTGCAGGCCGGTCAAAGTGAGCATTTCGCATGCGATCTGCTGATTGATCTCGTTATCTTCGACCAGCAGTACTCGGCAGCCATCGAAGCGTGGCAGAAGTCGTTGCAGTGACGTGCCTGTTTGTGAGGCAGGCGCCTTCGCCAGGACGTTAACAAAAGTGTCGTGCAACAGCGATTGATCGATCGGCTTGAACAGCATTGCGGCGACCGGTGCGTGTTCGGCCTGGCGTAGCACGTCCTCGCGTCCGAACGCGGTAACAAGAATCACTTTGGGCACGTGAATGAGGCCGACTTTCTTTATCTCTTTTGCCAGTTCGAGACCATTCATACCGGGCATGCCCACATCGGCCAGTACCAGGTCATAGGGTGCATCAGTATCAGCGTTCTGAAGAGCAAGCAGAGCGTCGGTGGCATTGGAAACAGCGTCGACATGCAGGCCGCAGCCTTCAACCAAGCGGCTCAGGATCTCGCGTGCGTCGGGATGATCGTCGACCACCAGCACGCGGGAATCGCGCAGGCGCTCCGGCAAGCTTGGCAGCGCAGTGGCCTGAGACGTTGCAAACCCGAAGTGAAGATTGAAGCCGAAGGTGGACCCGACACCCGGCTCGCTGTGCAAACTGATGCGGCTACCCATCATTTCTATCAGACGCTTGCTAATGGCGAGACCAAGGCCGGTACCGCCGTACTTGCGTGTCGTGGAATCGTCTGCCTGGGTGAACGCATGAAACAGCTTGGCCTGCTGTGCCGGCGTCATGCCGATACCCGTATCTTCAACCTCGAAACGCAGTTCGACACTGTCCTGTTTATTGGCTACAACGCGGCAACGCAACTGCACTTGGCCGCGCGCAGTGAACTTGATTGCATTGCCAATCAAGTTGATCAATATCTGACTGAGGCGGAGCGGATCGCCGGCAAGATGCACAGGCACATCGTTGGCCACGTCGAATACATAGCGTAGGCCTTTTTCCGCCGCAAGCTGGCAGGTCACCGTACTCACATTGGCCAGTACGTCATGCAGCGAGAAGTCGGTCTTTTCGATGCTTAGCTTGCCTGCTTCGATCTTGGAAAAATCAAGAATGTCGTTGATGATGCCGAGCAACGATACAGCGGCGCGATGGATTTTCTCCACATAGTCGCGCTGTTTGGGGGTGAGGTCAGTACGCAGTGCGAGATAAGCCATGCCGATCACAGCGTTCATTGGCGTGCGGATCTCATGACTCATGTTGGCAAGGAACGCCGACTTCATGCGCGAAGCTTCTTCGGCAATTTCCTTCGCAGCGTGGAGAGCACGCTCCTGTTCGCGTAATTCTTCGTTAGTCCGTGATAGTGCGGCGGTACGTTCCTGCACACGCAGTTCCAGGATGCGCTCCGATCGCTTGAGGCTGTCCACTAATTGTTGCTGCGCATTTTCTTTTTCGCGTTTGATTTGGTTGAAGCGATCTGCCAGCGCAAGTGACAGTAGCAGCATTTCGAGCGCAGAGCCGATTTGCATCCCATATACGGTGATGAAATTCGGAATGCCACTGACCCCAATACTGCGCAGCGCCGTCAGGAGTGCAGCACCTACTAGGCAGCTGAACGCCAGCAGGAAGAAACGTGCACTGCGCTGACCACGGCGTTTGCAGGCGATGCCAACCAGCAGGGCCAGCAGCATGTTAGCGGCATCCAGCGTGATGCCGCTACGGATCATGTTGCTGTAAGGGAGTAACCAGAAGCCGATCATTTGCGCGATATTCAACACTAAAAAGACGCGCATCACGCGATCTAGCGTCGGTACTGTATCCATGGTCGACAACAGTTTGCGCTGGAACAGCAGTAGCGTGAATCCGGTAGTGGCAAAGCCGATCATCGAAGAGATCATTGACCAGTCTGGCGACTTCGGCCATAAGAACTGGAACGCGATGCCGCTAAAGGCGATTGTCGACAGCGCATTGGCGGCCACGAACAACACATAATAAAAATACGTGCGGTCGCGTAGCGAAACAAACAGCAGAAAATTGTAAAGGCCAAGTGCGATCAGCATGCCGAAGTAAAGCGACTGCCCGATATATTCCTGCAGGCTTTCGAGGGTGAAGGTCTGCGGATCCCACAATTTGGCCGGGACGTCGAGTGAGGTGCTGGATACTACACGCAGGAAATAGGTTTGTTCTCCATTGGCCGGGATGGTCAAGGGGAACACGAAATGACGGTGATTAATCGGTCGCTCTGCAAACGGCTTTGCGTGCCCTGTGGAGATGTGCGTGATCCCACGTTTCGTCGGTACATACAGGTCAAGATAGTGTAAGTGAGCGTATGGAATCTCCAGCAGGCGTTCGATATCGCGGTTCGACGTATTGCTGATGGTGATGCGTAGCCAGATCGCCGATGGGCGTAGCCCAAAGTTGAGGGAGTCAGATTTCTGGTTAGATGGCTGGAAGCGTGGGCCAAATGTGGGATTACTGACGTCGTTGATGCTCCATTTCTTGTCAATATCCTCCAATACTGACCAGTAGGGCGTCAGGTTGATTGGCTTGGTATTGGGATTGCCATCGAGTTGCAGGTCAGCCGCATAGGCAACCATACTCATCAAGGTAGACAGAAGCAATGCAGCACAATAATCTGGCAAACGATATAAAAACGGCATCCATCCACCTGTTGAAAATCAGCAGTTGTAAAGCTGAAATGCCTCTATCCTAACAGTATGCGAGATACGGAGCCCAACTTGCCGATGGTAAGAAAACGCATTAAAAAGTAGGTTTTACTTTTGTTGATAAACTGCCATTTCATGTTGAAAATATTATAAGCTCTCGGAAAACATAAGATATCTCGTCGCATGCACCACGTCGTCTTCGACCATGCATATCTGCAAGACGGGAACGAAAGACAACCTAACCCATATTGTCATTATCAGGGGAGGAGCAGTGAGCGCAACCTTGCAATACGAAGCTGTCATCATCGGCAGCGGCTTTGGTGGCGCCGTGATGTCTGCGCGCCTTTCTAAACGTTGGCCCAGTAAGGTGCTGTTGTTGGAGCGCGGCAAGGAATATCCGCTTGGTGCCTATCCCCGCAGTCCGAGTGATATGGCGGACAACCTTTGGTGTCCGGCAGGGGACGCGGCCAAGCGACCACGTGCCGTACATGCGCGCAAGGCGAAGCGAGGGCACTTGGTCGGCATGTTCGATATCCGGCATTTCAATAAAATCGACACTGTTACCTCGGCCGTATTGGGCGGTGGGTCGCAAATTTACGCCAACGTGTTTCTGCGCCCGCCGGAAACGGTGTTCGAACAGGGGTGGCCTGACGGACTGCGGCGCGATGTGCTGGCACCCTACTACGATGTTGCGCAACAAATCCTGGGCGCGCGTCCCATACCACCGGCAGCTGGGTCGGAAGACCGGCGCTACATCAAGCGTACCGTGCAATTCCAGGCCTTCGCTCGCGCGGCCAATTTGCCAAGCAAAATGGCGGATATTTGTGTCTATTTCGGCAACGACTATACCTATCGCGGTAGCGACAAACCTTTGCCGCTTGGTGTCCAACAGCCCAACCGTTACGGCGCGCTGCAGACCTCTTGCGCTTACTGCGGTGAATGCGACATCGGCTGTAATGTACAGGCAAAGAATTCGCTCGATCTCAACTATCTGTATGTCGCGCGCGATCGCTACCACATGACGACCCGCACCCAGTCTGAAGTGGAACGGATCGTGCCGCTAAATGGGTCCCAGGATGACGATCCGGCCAGTGACGGCTATCACGGCTACAGAGTATATTTCCGCGATCTGCGCGATGGCAAAACGCATAGTGTGACGGCGCAGCGTGTCGTGGTTTCGGCTGGTACGCTTGGCACTGGCGAGCTGCTGTTACGCTGCCGTGACGTGCATGGCACGCTGCCGCGCCTTTCCGATCGGCTCGGCCAACAGTTTTCCGGCAACGGCGACTTTCTTGCATTTGCGGTCGACGGCAAGAAGGAAATCAATTCCACTTATGGACCGGTGATCACGCAATACATCGATCATCATCTGTTCAACAATCTCGACCCCAAGCGTGCCTTCCTGTTGGAGGATGCCAGCTATCCGACACAGGTCGGCTGGGCCACGGCGGCACTTGGGCCGATGATGAATCCGCTCCAGAGGATGTGGCAATCCCTTCAGCAGGCCATGGCCTATGTGGTCGACCGCTACTATCCCGGCCGGGAGAATAGCAGTGTTGGCTATCTGATCCAGAAACTGTTGTCTCACGACCTGTCGCAGTACAGCGCTGTCCTGTTATGCATGGGGCTCGACAACGCGAAGGGTGTGCTGCGACTGAACAAACAGGGTTATCTCGATATTGAATGGCCGCAGGACAGTAACTACCAGTTGTACGATGCCATCCTTCGTCTCGGCAAGCGCTTTACCCAATTCATCGGCGGTGCACATTTCGTCCCGATGCCCACTTGGTTATGGCCATTGAGGAATAATGTCACGGTACATCCGCTTGGCGGTTGCGCATTGGCCAACTCTTGGAAGGAGGGCGTGGTCAGCGCGAAGGACGGGAGCCGCGGCCAGGTGTTTGGCTATGGCGGACTATATGTGGCTGACGGTTCGCTGATGCCGACAGCGCTTGGCGCCAACCCAGCAGCGACGATTACTGCACTGTCTGAATGGATCGCGCATGAAATCACCGGCACGATGCCGGATGTGGACTTATAGAACGCTGTGCGCTTGCAATGCAGTCCCACCTTCAAAACCGAGAGGAAGCAATGGGCATGTCCAATGATTTGCACGGAATAAAAATTGAATTCGCCGAAGTGATGAAAGGCTATGTCAGTGCTGGCGCCACCACCTTTGCCGACGGCTATGCAGACGGTGAGAAGGCTGGTCATACACTGGCATTGCAGGTGACCGTCTGCATCGACGATTTGGAGGCATTTCTTCATACGCCGGACCATGCGGGAAGGCTGGCTGGCCATATTGACTGCCCGTTGCTTGGTGGCCTCTGTCCGGTGACATCCGGCACCTTCCGTCTGATGCCCAACACTGCTGACCGCGATCGTAAGGTGATGTATTACCAGGTGTACGGCGTTACGCCGCAAGGGGAGCCACTTACCTTCGTGGGCGAGAAGCAGGTACAACATACCGCGCCGTTCGATCTCTGGCATGACACCACCACCTTATTCGTCAACGTTTTTCGTGGCCATGTCGATCCCTCTCAACCGGCGCAGGCGACGCTATGGGCAACCGGTATTATCAGTTTGGGCCTGAGCGAGTTCATGCACGTGCTGCGCGGCTTGCGTGCCACCGATGCGCGAGGAGAAAACAGTGCCATCGGGATGAGGGCCTTCGGCGAATTTTTCGCTGGCAAATTATGGGATGTGTACGGTCCACACCTACCGCCTCCGCCCAACCAGCCGCAGCGGCACTATGCGAAATTCACGACCGAAGGGGTGCAGGGAGCAACCATCACCGCACATCCAGTTACCACTGCCGATGGCCTTACCCTGGGGCTGACACGCTTTTCGCGTGGTGTCTCAGACGACGTGGTATTGATCGTGCATGGTCTTACCAGCTCGTCGGATATGTTTATCATGCCGGAGCACCAAAACCTGGTGCAAACCCTACTTGACCTGGGTTATTCCGACGTGTGGACGTTCGACTATCGCGGCAGTTGCCGTTACCCGTACAACTTGCAGCGCAGCCGCTATAACTTTGACGACATCGCCTTGTTCGACCATCCTGCCGCGTTGGCCGAACTGCGTCGTCACATTGGACCGCAGCGCCGTGTGCATGTAATTGCGCATTGTGTCGGTGCGTTGACCATGGCAATGAGTTTGTTCGGCAAGACGGTGCAAGGCCTGACCAGCGTCATTCTCAACAGCGTCGCGTTGACTCCCTACGTGCCTGGATGGTCTACGCTTAAGCTGATGCTCGGTCCGTGGGCGTCCGACTACTTGCTCGGTATCGAATATTACAACCCGAGCTGGCGCCGTCAGCCCGCCTGGTCGGTGGGAAAACTGATCGCGATGGGCGCCGGTATGCTGCATCAGGAATGCGATTCGCCGGAATGCCACATGTTGAGTTTCATGTGGGGGACGGGCAAGCCCGCACTGTTCAACCACGCCAACATGCTCAAGGTGACACACGATCGCTTGGGCGATTTGTTTGGCGGCGTCGATGTGCATTACTACCGCCATGTGCACAAGATGGTTACCAATGGTAACACTGCGGTCAAATACGAACGGGGCAACCCGCGCTATGCGGCACTTCCTGATAACTACCTGCAGAACGTCGCCGATATTCGGACACCGATCCTGTTCACTCAAGGGCAGGACAATCGTGTGTTCAGCGATTCCAACATCCGCTGCTACGAGCGTCTGGAAAAAATCGTCCCAGGAAGGCACAAGCTGCATGTTTTCCCGGGCTACGGCCACCAGGACATCTTTATGGGCAAGGATGTCGCGACGGATGTCTTCCCGCATCTGATCTCTTTTTTGCGGGAGCACAGCCATGCGTGAGATGGCGTAGCGGGTGGCACAAGGCTGATACAGGATCTATTTCGAGGCTGTCTAGCGTTGACGCTATAATCGAGTGACATACTTTCGCCAAACCTTTTCCTTGCATGGAAACGGCGCTTGGCCGAGGTCATGTTGTTGCCGTTTATATTTTCGAATTCTGAATAACGCAGTATTCAATACGCTTGTTCACGCCATTGAATACGACGTGATTGCTTATAGAATAACGATGCATTTCCCACGACGCTCCCTTTTTGCTTTGGCCATTACTGCCGTTGGCTTCGGTGTTGCCATGTTCGCGCTCGCGAGTCCCGGGCCCACTGCATGCGCCTTGATTGACATTGCGCCGTTTTCGCGGTTGGCAGATGGAACATTGGTCGAAGCAGACGCAGGAAACGACCGCCGAGCCGCCGCTCTTAATCTGCTTTCCAATGCCCGCATGAGAATTCAGGACACGTTTGGGCCACCTCGTGCGAAACCTGTCGTTGTTTTCTTCGACGATCCACACGCTTTTGGTCCGTTGAAGCTCAATGAATACGGAAGTACGCATTTCGTTGGCACCAAGGCGTGTGTGATGGTCGGTCCGAAAGGGCAGAATCTCGACGTTGTTGCGCACGAATTGATGCATGCAGAACTTTTCGAACGCGTTGGCTTCTGGAGCAGACTCACGCAGATTCCGGTGTGGTTTGACGAAGGTCTCGCCATGCAGGTTGATTATCGGCCACGCTATGTTCTTTCTCGTGAAGCGAGTGCGCAAGCAAAGAATGTCAGAACGCTGGAGAGCGCTCGCGATTTTTTCCTGCAGGATGGTGACCTGTTGACGAAGAACTATGCTATGGCTAAGGCAGAGGTTGCGAACTGGTTGGATGATGCAGGCAGGGCTTCTGTCTATGATCGATTGGAACGCATTCGTGCGGGTGAATCGTTTAATGCGGTTACTCAACGCAGGTAAGGCGCCACGCAAGAATAACATGCACATTTTGCTGGCCGTATCGGGTGCGCTGCAGCGTTGCCATAGCCCCGCTATGACTCCTCCTCACACCTTGCATCGCATCCCGCTACGACCGCCAAATTGCCCAAGTTATCCCTGCGCGGTGCTTAAGTGCTACCTGCTTTCGTTGGGATGTCGACATATCCGCAGATCTTGATGCCGGGGAGCCGAATGATGCGCTTATCAGAAATTTGATTTTTGTCATGGTCCAGTAATGATGGCACGATATGATTCTTTCCTCTGCTGTACATGCAACCGATATGCATGATGGCAGCTAGGTGTGCCGCTGATCCCGAAAAGACACGGGGCGGCACACCAACCACTCCCCCTGTCATGGTTTGATGTTGCGCAAACCTTACGGCGTTTTCCCGATTTGAACGAACGGCTTTTCAGCAGAATCTGTCCAACTTGATTACCCGCACGGTAGCGTGGCAAAGAGGAACAGATGAAAAATCCATGGCTGAAAAAGAATCCGTTGTTGAGCATGTGGCTAAGTGGTGCCAACGCGGTAGCAGGAGCGGCACGCGGCCGCGCAATTGCAGAAGGCAAGCGTCAGGCAGCGAAGGTGATGACGAAAAGTATGAAGCAGCTCACTGGTTTCTGGAGCGGCGTGGCTAAGCCAGCCGTGAAAAGAAAGAAGAAGCGCCGTTGAACCGAGTGGTTCGATCTGTGGCGCACACTGTTGACTCGTTCAGGAGAATTCATCATGAAACGCACAGCATCGGCTGCCTGGAGTGGCGGCCTCAAGGATGGTCGTGGCACGCTCTCTACCCAGAGTGGCGTTCTTTCGAACACGCAGTACGGTTTCAAGACGCGCTTTGAGGACGCACCAGGCACCAATCCGGAAGAGCTGATTGCGGCGGCACATGCGGGCTGCTTTACGATGGCGCTATCGGCGCAACTGGGTGAAATAGGGCTTACTGCAGAAAGCCTTAGGACTGAAGCTGCCGTGACCCTGGAAAAGAGTGACGCTGGCGGCTTCACGATTACGGCGGTACATCTGGACCTGGTGGCGACGGTGCCGGGCGCGGATCAAAATG
>CBHCMF010000018.1:0-30345 GCA_965974465.1 uncultured Noviherbaspirillum sp. | reverse complement strand
CTCCATTGCCCTTTTGATTTGGCGAAAGGAAGATCGGTGAAAGAGTATTCGAGGGAAGCGGAACGATAGCCAACCATTTCCTTTTTATTGTCGCTGGCAAAGGGAATGGCTGGCAAAAAAGTATTCCAGCGTATTTCTGAACCTGACTGCTTAATCTTTTACCAGGCAAGGCGACGCCGCACAACAGCAAGGTGGGAGATTCCCACACTGATGACTGATGGACGGCGTTTCAGCCCATTTATGGTATTAATCCCGGGCACCAATGGCGTTAGTCTTGCGTTGCACGCTTAAGGCTTTGTGTGCATATCCATAGGTGCCAACGATGCTACTTTGACCGTTAAGTTGCGGTACGCGTGGGCGATACGCACGGTCGATCTCGTTAAAGTTAAGTATCGCAGCATTGGTTCCACGGAAATCGCGATAATCATTTAGCCCTGTTGGGCAATAACCGACAAAAGCATTGGAATCCACGGTTTTTGTGCCAGGAGTACTGCTTCTGATATAGAGCGGGAAAAGGGGGTGCTTTGCATCATCGTAATAGCGCGATAACGCGACAAAAGTATTGTGCTCCACAGTTAATCCCCATGCGCGCGTTTGATCAACTGATTCCACGCCAAAAGTTATCGATGCGCCATTTGATTGGTTCCCTGAATAATTTTTGACAAAGATATTATTTCGAGCGATCAGCACTCCTCCGTTTGGTACATCAAGGAGATATGTTTCTGTCTGAGTGGAGGGGGTGGCACGCTGCCCGCTTAGATAGCTACCTTCAACTACAGTGCGTTGAGCACGTGACTTCAATGCATGACCGTAGTAGGAATCATGGCTCCACGAACCTCTTACCTCAAAAGTGAAATTCGGGTCGGTTTTGCTTGCATTGATATAGGCATTGTGTTCCGGACCGCCAGACCCGCCGTTGCTGTCAAGTTCCACGTTTTCCAAAAGAAGTTTGCCAGTATTATTGCCTGTTGCGAAGATCCCATTTGCACCGTGCTTCTTAAAGCCTGCGATTCGCATGTTCCGAAGGGTCAGGTTATGTGCCCCATTAACGTAGACCCCAGCTTTGCCAATATATCCGCCCGTGGGGCTATCTACGATGTCGATATTCTCAATCGTAATATTGGTCGCGGGCTTGACTAACGCGCCGCTGCTGTTAAACCGTCCATCGATATAAACAAGCGCTTGATTGTAGTTTGAAGTTGTTGCTCCCTTGGGGGGATTTACAATGACGGGACGTTGCCCATTCACTGTTACACCTCGAATCGTAATGTTTTCCGGCACGGAGACTTCTCCTGCACTGTAGGCCGCATCGTTTGCAATATTGGGGCCAATATAAATTTGCATGTCGTTGCCACTGTACACGGCCGGATAAACAAGGAATATGTCTCCATTCTGCCATTGAGTATAGGGCTTGCGACGGAAAGGGCCAACAGCGGGATCCGAGCCATCAGCGCTATTTGGCTTGGAATAACCTTTATCTCCTCCAAAGTTGGTATAGCTCGCGATGACAGTTCCATTGCGGACCTGATCAATGCGCGGCGTACCTGATGTGGCTGGTGCTGCTTGCTGCAGAGCAGTTTGTGGGTTCCATTCCCATTGGGCTGGATAAATGCCGGTACTACAAAAATCGTCGGCGTAATTTGTAGGCTCAGAATAGCCTTCATCGGCAATCGTAGTAGTTCCGGCTGCTACATCACCGTTGGGGCTTGGCGACGCTGGAATCGTAGTAACTGGAGTCGTGGTAACGCCTGATGAAGTCGCAGCCGAAGCGACGCTTGATGAAGCCATCGCTGAAACAGAGGTGCTGTCTTGACTTGTCGGGGTTGATGACCCTCCACCACAGTTAGAAAGCATGCAACTGAGCAGCAGTAAAAAAACAAGTTTGAAGTAAGTATATATTGTCCGCATTTTTGGTTTTCTTAAGATCAAGGTGTGTCGTTGATAGGACAAGTAGTCAGATTGAGTAACGGAAATAATCTTGGAGTTTCTCCCTCTGGCTGCTCTGTGTGTTGTTGCCCAGTTTGACATGCTTGCCAATATAAAATTCCATCAATTTCTTTTTTGCTAATTTCACTGAGCTAATTACTACTTTAAAGCACTGTAAGGATGCCTTTTCCGCAAAGGAAATTTACGAAAATATTGCCAAGACTTTATAACAGGTGCAGGTATTTCAAACTGTCGAAATAAATTTCCTTACTGAAAGTTAAGTACAACGCATTTGAGATTGTGTTGTCAAGTGGAAATAGAGTGCTTTTAATTAGCAAAATTGAAATAATAACAGGATGCAATTTGCGCGACAAATTTATATAAACAAATGAAGGGCTTCGTGGAGAGGAAGTTGTAACTTTCTTTTGCATCGATGGTGAAACTTCTATTACGTCCTTCCTTGAGTCACCAAAATATGCAAGTGCCTTACTCTTGGTTGCATTTAGGATACGATCTAATTATCATACGGCCAACATTCTCCCTCATGTTTCAGTGCTGTGCCGTGGGCTGTCAAAACGAAGGGCTGTCAACCTTGCAGCTTAGGTATCCCAAAACAGTGGCAGTGGCTCGTCAATAAATGAGGGGGCCATAATCAGGCAGCCAAGATTTTCGATACGCTCTCAGGATTATGTGGCGGGGCAATAGGGATTGCCGTTTTTCATTTGTTGGAAAATAGTCAGATTGAAGGTGATACGCGTCGCCTTTTCGGGAGTGAGTCTTCTCTTTATGGTGGCCAGATTTATTGCCGACATGCCCTCCCTTTTTCTGCCATTCGCCTTTGATCCAAGTGTGTATGTAGGTTGATAGCCGCAACGCGAGAGAAGGTTTGTGTGACCACTTCCAAGTTTGATGACGGGCGTTCCTCGTCAAAAATACTGTCTTTGTCCAGTGCGCTCCTTAAGGGAACTGGCTGGACGATTGCAATTCGTTGGGCTTCAAAATTCCTCGGCATTATCAGCCTTGGAATTTGTGCACGTGTTCTGTTCCCAGCCGATTATGGCTTGGTCAATATGGCGATGGTGGTGGTGGGTTTTTCGCAAGTGTTGGTGGAGTTTGGCCTAGACGCGTCTTTGATTCGCAATCAGAACGCGACGAGAGCGCATTACAACACAGCGTGGTCCCTGAAGATCTTACAGAGTACCGCAATTGCAATCATTGTGTTAGTCGCTGCTCCGATCGCGGCACGTGTTTTCAAGGACGAACGCATCTTGCCAATTATGGTGGCTGTGGGCTTGGCCGGCTTGGTGGGAGGATTCCAGAATATCTATGTGGTGAATTTGCGTAAGCATCTGGATTTTCGGAAGGATTTTCTGTTTTCGTTTATCCCTCGCTTTATTTCCTTCTGTGTGAGTGTGACGACGGTACTCCTTCTTAAGAGTTATTGGGGCTTGGTGATCGGTATTTGCTCTGCTGAAATTGCGCGCATGGTGGTCAGTTATTGGGTCGTGCGAGATCGCGCAAGCTGGTCACTTAGTCATTGGCGTGAGCTAACGGGATTTTCAATCTGGTATTTTCTCGACGGCTTTGCGCAATTTTGTTCATTTCAGCTGGATCGATTTGTTATCGGGGTGCTAGGGGGCGCTGGGCAGGTCGGACTCTACGGTGTCGGACGGGAAGTGGCTGCCTTACCGAGTACCGAGCTGGTGCTGCCGATCGGTAGAGCGTTAATGCCGGTTCTTGCCAAACTGAATGATGCGCCAGAGCGGCAAACAGCGGCAATCAAAAAGGCCTTAGGTGGTGTCATGTTGCTGGCCGTGCCAATCGCTGTTGGCTTTGCGCTTGTGGCACGGGAGTTCATTCTTCTATTGTTTGGCGATAAATGGATCGAGTCAGTACCGTTGGTGGCGATTCTTAGTCTGGCGGCGGTAACTTCCGGATTTCGTTCAACGGCACAAAACGTTTTACTTGTTGTTGGTAAGGTCCGCATGAATGCGATGCTGTCGTGGGCATACGCAGCCCTCGTGCTTGGTTTGCTCTATCCTGCTTACCAGTTGGGAGGGACCGTCGGTATCGCTTGGTTGTATAGCATTGTTGGCGGTGTGGCAATGTTGGCCTATGGTGCATATCTTTATCGGTTAAAGCTACTTCGTGGATGGTCCTTGTGGCTTGATATATTGCGTTCATTTATCGCCGCAGCCGCGATGTATTTGCTTGTTACAGTGAGTGCCTCGCTAATGCCGGATGCGCTTATGCTGTCTTTGGCAATCAAAACTGTAATGGGGGCGAGCGTTTACAGCATTGTCGTTCTTGCCCTTTGGGTTGCAATGGGGCGCCCTGACTCCAGCGAGCGCGTAATACTTTCTCTCCTCAATAAAAAGATCCAGTCATTGGGTATGCGTTTGGCGCCTAAGACTCGACAGGAAAACACTCATGACTAACGCTCGACGACCGCAAATTCTTTTTGTAACCCGTTATTTGCCGGCACTGAATGGTGGGGGCACACAGCAACGTGCACAGACCATCATCGAAGCACTGTCTGCAATTGGTGATGTGCATGTGTTCTTGCACGATTTCGATACAGCTTCATCACATCCCGTTGTTCTGGATGAGCCATTCAGGCCAATGGTGAAGAGCATTTGCCGCGCGGCGGTACTTGCATCGGAAGATGAGGAGGTATGGGCGAGCCAGCTTTCTCCATCGCCTTTGTCTAAGTTACTACGGTTAGCCTGGGTAACGACAGGGCGAATGAATCCGGCCACAGCCGCTCAGACCAAGGCGATCGTCACGGCGGTGAGAGCACAAACACAAAACCATCATTTCGACATTGTTTTTGCATTGCAGGCGCATTGCGCGATGCTTGTTACGGATGCGATGCGTGATTTATTGGCACCAGGTGGTATGAGCCTGCTTGACTGGGATGCAGCAGAGGCGCTTGCAATACGGGAGTCTACTCGACAGTTGCCACGCTGGCGCGCACCTTTAGCCCATCTGCGCGGGTTTTGGAACGCCATTAAATTACAGCCCTTCGAAGATAGGCTTCTTAAGGCTTGGGATGCTGCGCTATGTGCTTCTCCAGTAGATACGGCGTATTTTAAATCCCGAGCACCTGACAAGTTAGTTTACTGCCTGGCAAATGCGGTCACGATTCCGGATCTTGGCCCAAGCCGCCGAGAAACGCGTTCGGCTAGTCCTCAAGTTGTTTTTGTCGCTAGTCTTAATTATTGGCCTAACCACCAAGGAGCGATGCTATTTCTCAATGAGATATGGCCACGTGTACGCTCTGCATTGCCAGATGCAGAGATCCGATTTGTCGGACGCGGACCTTCTTCCGATCTGCTGATGCATGATGGGAAAAATGGTATTACGGTCGAGGGGGAAGTTGAGTCCGTCGCGCCGTATTATGAAGCGGCTGACGTCGCAATTGCGCCGATGATTTTTAGTGTGGGATCCGCAATCAAAGTGCTCGAAGCGCTAGCTTATCGCAAGCCTATGGTGGGATTTAAGGTGGCGATATTCCGTCATGGGCTGAAAGACGGCGAGCATGTAGCGGTCGCCAATACACCTGGCGAGTTTGCAGATAAGTTGGTTACTCTTCTCAAGGATCCGGAGGCGCGTGAGCGATTGGCATCTGTTGGCCACGAGTACGTGGTCGACAAATTCTCTAGGCCAAAAATCGTGGAAGGCTTGCAGAAGCTCATCCTAAATGCGCGAAGTGTAGGCGTATAGGAGAGAAATTAATGACGTCAGGCCGTTAGATACCAGCTTGCAATACGCTGGTTGAGGTGGTCTTTTCTTTTATATGACCATTCTTTAGTAGCCTTGTTGCCTTTCTTGAGTGAGGATCAACCAAAAACATGGCCGATCCTCATACTGCATCAGATTCTTGGTGATGTGACTAGAGTGGCTTTCCTGCTCCAGCAAGGAAAGAAAAATTCTGAAATGCGAGCCCCTTAACTTTAGGAAGCACTGCATTTAGGGCTTGCCGTCGTGTGTCGAGAGATGGCATCTTAGCGAGCAGCCATTCGGCAATGGCCTCTGGATTGATGACAATATCCTGCGGCACAAAAAAGTCATTAATGCCCATATGCCGGGCCAGTCCTTCAAATTTCCCCGCATAGGCCAGGCAGAAGGTTGGCACCGCTAGGGAAAGAGCACCGATACCGAGGTGCATTCGTCCTGTGAGGACAATATCCGATAACGCTGCGATTGCCTTGGCGGCGGCAGCTGTCTCCGCGTCATTGGCAAGAAATACTTGCTTGCGTCTGCTTTCAGGTAAACGGGCTACGATTTGTTCGTGTGCTACGGCATCTGAACTTGAGGCGCGTGAGTCGTGGGACAGAAATAAGATACTGATGTTCGGATTACTCTGCCACAGACGCTCAAGAAATTGGCGCCAGTAGAGGGGGCTGCCTTGACTTCCATCTTCAGATGTCATGTGGAGCCCATTGATGTTCAGGCAAAGTATGGTGTGCCCGGATTGCTTTTGACGGGCAGCCCATTGTTGCGCATCGCAATAGCTCCGCGCACGATTATCCGGTTTGACCAAAAAAGCAAGGTCGGCAACGAGGGTGGCGGGCCTGCCTGTAAAAGATTCAAAGCGTTGCAAACTCACCGGGTCACGTACGAAAATCGCTGTTGACGCAGGCAAGGCGGCCAGCATGGCAATAGCTTCGGGGTTGGGTTCTTCGCTAATGCTATGCCCAAGTAACGCAGACGGTATACCAAGTTCGGCTGCTATGCGTAGTATGCCTAGCTCGTACTTGACGGGTTTCATTCCATAACGGCCATCGATGACATCCGCGCCGATGGCGACTACTGCTCCTGCATTGCGGATCGCTGCGACTAACTGCGGACTTTTATTCAAGACGTCGTCCAAGCTGAAGCGCAGGCGCGGTGATTCTATGCCATTCACTGGAAAGGAGGCCCATTCAGGCATAAGTATTTGCCGGATCGCCGAGAGCTTTATATCGCCGAGGTGATCTGCGACGGCTTGCACCATGGCCTGATCGCCTAAACTGCCGGCGCCGGCGGGTGGTATGACAAAAATATCTTTCGCACCTTCGGAACCAGACATCAATTTACGTCCTGCGTATCGCGCATAGATGCCGGCGTACCTTATCGCTTTGCGTACTCTGCGCTCTGTTGCTTCTATCATTCCATTTCCTCAAGTGAAATTAAGCGGTGTTTTGCGTTATAGCCAATGTCGCAGAAAGGCTTTTCTTATTTATGGCCATCGCGATTTAAGGCATGGATCATCCTCTTGGATGTCTTCTCGTACTTGCTGTTGATGAAGCGCATCGAGCCGATGAAATGAATAAATGCGGTCTCTGCGACTTCGGCGTCGGGCGTACCGTATTTCGGGAATGGAAGCACGGTAGTGCTGCTGGCGTTGGCAACAAGATAGTTGGAGGTGATCTGTTCCGTTCCCCAGTTTGTCCAGCGATCGGCAACCTTTTGTTGCATACGGTCGGAGAAATCAATCAGCTCTTCGCGCATGTGCTGGGAACGCGGAAAGCCTGTAAATCCCGAGCAGCCACGGACGTATAAGCTATTTTCGCGTAAGCCAACGTCATCCATGATGGATTCTGAAAGCGTTTGAATGTGCGAATTGAATGCGAGTTTAGGACGCGCATTTGCGGCGGTTTCGGGTAAAGTCAGTAATTGCTGTTGAGGGCATTCACCTAGGACAAATCCGGTTTCGTTGTGAATTGCCGTGGTCACTTCGGCGATCGGCCCTGTTGTAACTGTATCCGCATCCAATTGAACGACATAACTGTCCGTGACAAAGCCAGAAATTGCAAATAACCGCTCCCACGTGCCACCGCGAGGAATACGCACATGCGTAAATTCATCTGCGGCTCTCAGCTCTACATGCGGAATGTGTTTCTTGAGGGTCGCGCGGTCGCTGTCGTCGATGGATGGATCACAGACGATGATAACGCGGGTGGGGTTGGCGAATCGAGTAAAAGACTTCACTGCGACCAGATACGACAAGATGTCACGATGGTGCACCATTGACAGCAAAGTGAAGGGCATCGACCCTTGATGAAGTGGTGGTGTTTCTCGTATACGACGTGCGACCTGCAGGTAATTCCATCGGAAAAAATCTCTCCGGATACGAGGGACAATTCGTGACATCAACATAAGAATTCCAATTTTATGAATGGTTTTTCGCCAAGCTCTTTCTGGCTAATTGGCTTAAGGTAATAATACGTTGGTAATGGCTGGTAGATGAGGCAACGGCGATAAGTTACTTTTTCCGTTCCCCCATTAACCAGTGCAGAATGCGGACGCCGAATAATAATGCGTTGCGGTCCCAAGGCAGACTGCGAGGTATTTGATAGCGATCGTGTTGCCGGGTAGCGGCAGCAACCGATGAGGTAAAAGCCGCGGTGAAGCCAGCATCTTTTGCCATTTGGATGTGGCGCTCATCAAAATCAATACCGGCTTTGCCATTAGGGTAGGCAAAGTGTTGTACCTGGCTTCCTATCATTTCCTCAAGTTGCTGCTTGCTTCCGGCGATTTCTTTTAGTGCAGTGGCATCATCAATGCGTGCGAGTATGGGATGGGTAATCGTGTGTCCGCCGATTTCAATGCCATGTCGGACCAGCGACGTGACCATGTCTCGTGTCAGCATAAGGCCTGGGGCTGCTACGTTGCCGGCAAGCGCTTCAAGTCTTAGGATAAACTCGTGTCTCTCCTGTGCAGGAAGGTATTTTGCAGAATGTGTCAATCGCCTAATTGCGTACTTGCGGTCCAACAGGGTGTTGAGCGGATGGACTTCCATGCCAAGCGCGCGTAAATCGAGCTGCCCACTAGGCATACGCCGTATTGCCTCAATAATTCTGTCATTCCACATATTGCTTTCCCCGACATACCCGCTTGTTACAAAAACGGTGGCGGGTAGCTTCAATTCCTTGAGTACCGGAAGTGCGAGTTCGTGGATGGAGCGATATCCGTCGTCGAAGGTAACGCAAACCGCCCTGGGCGGCATACGTTCTGTCGTCAGAAGAGACACTGCTTCTGCGAGCGGGAGGACATTGAAGCACTCGGCAAGCATGGTCATTTGTGCCCGAAAGGTGTTGATGTCGGGATCGCCTTCCACTAATGGATCGGGCTGTTCAAGAATGCGGTGGTAATTGAGGATGCATAAGCGTCCTTCACCGACACCACGCGGTGCTATTTTGTCTCCTATGGCCCGGAGCAGGCGCGAAGTCAGGCGGGGCCGGTTGTTCAAGGTGGTCATGTCGTCCTGCCGTGATGGCCCTGCATCACCTGCGTCGATGCGTGCGTACTGGTTGAGTCGTTTACTTGGGGTTTCTTGAGAACGGCTTTCTCCAGGCCCACGAGTAGAGCGATAATGAAATAGTACAAATCATAATAGGCCAAGGTAAGGAAGGCGCCTCCTACCGCATATCCGATGATGCTGACCTGACACATTGAGGCCAGATCGAAAGCCCAACGGAGCTCTGCTTTATTTTTGCAGAATTTGGTGATGCGTGATCCCGATCGCCATGCGCATATCATCAGTATCAGGAACAGCCCCAGTCCTATCGCGCCATGCTCGCCAAGTACTTGAAAATAGATACTGTGCGCATCAAAAAATACTTGCGGATTTGGCGCATAAATCTGAAACATATCGGGAGTAAAGACACGATACCCGCCGCCTAGAAGGCTGTCTTGTGCCACATTCATCGCAAACTGCCAGGAATTGATGCGCCCCATCGCGGACTGATCTTCCTTGTAGTTGTCAATGGTTTCCATGCGTCCGAACCACTTGTCGGGCATGACAGCATAGATCAATGGCACGATAAGAAGAACAATCAACGCAGTGCGCAGCTTATGACGGCTCTTCAGCCACAGGAAGAAAAACATGGCGGAGCTGGCAAGCAAGGCACCGCGCGAATAAGATCCGACAATCGCAATGACCGTCAGGAAAGCCAGGCCGGTCAGTCCGGGTCGAAGCCATTTTTTCTCGGCATGCAGCCGCAGATACCAAATAAGGGGGAGCGTGGCGACCAATGCCAGAGCTAGCGCATTGTTATCCCCAATATAGGTATAGGGCGGGCCGAAAACGTGGCTTGACCCACCACTTGCCAAGGTAAAAAGTCCGCCTTTGAAACCATAGAAGCCAAGTGACAGCGCGATCACCCAAGCATATTGTTTGATATCCCGTTCGGAATTAAGTAGGAGGATGGCAACTGTCGCCATAAGGAGCGTTTTCATGACCCGCTCCCATTCTGCCCATGCCAGGGTAGGCTGCATGGCGAAGATGGTGGTGAGGGTCATCCAGGCCGTAAAGGCAAGGAGCATCGCCGTCAACGGGGTAAGCGGAAATCGCTTGGGCTGCCTTGAAAACAGCATGGCGGCAAGGGTGACGGCCGCGATGATCGCGGCAAACTGAAAACTGTACGCAGGACCATAGGTCAGCCGATGGGGATTCATCAGGCTGATCCATGTGAACGCGAATACACCAATGACCGGTCGCTTGAACGCGAACGGCAATACCGAAAAAACAATGCCGAATATGACGATGTCACGCATGGCGCAAGAGTTGCCTGAATAAGCCGACGGCGCGTTCCGCATTGGCATGCCAGGTTAGTTGCATATCTGCGATGGTTTTGCGTGCATTCTCGCCGACCTTGCGTCGAAGCTGGGCATCTTCGCAGAGCTGACTGATTGCACGGGGCAGGCCGTCTTCCTGTTCGGGAGCAAACATGACCGCGTTATGGCCATCGGAGAGGATTTCGAGCAGATTCGGCTGTGCCGGGCCGACAATCGCTTTGCCTAGCGCCAGATATTCAAACAGTTTTAATGGCGATGCATACGCGACCACGGCCGGCTGCAGCGCAATGTCGAATGCCGCGACGTGGCGTGCCACTTCATCACGCCCGACGATGCCGGTGAAAGTCACGCGGTGACTGATATTCAACGCTTTGGCTTGTTGCTCAAGCGCCGGCCGTGCCGGGCCATCTCCCACGACGAGGAGATGCCGGCTGGACTCTGGTGGATCCTGGGCGATCATATTGATCACCTTGTCCAGACCATGCCACTCGCGCACAAAGCCGGTAAAGCCTAGAACCAGGTTGTTCTGCAAACCGAGTACCGCTTTTGCGGATTGGACGTCCGGTGCGTTTTCGAACCGTTTCGCATTGATGCCGTTCGGTATGACGGCAATTCGATGACGTTCCACACCATAGGAAGCCACGATGTCAGCCAAGACTTGCGTTACGGGTAAGACATAATCGGCGCCACGCCATGCATACTGCTGGGACCATCTGGCAAGGCGATTCAAAGAGATGCCGTCATAGCGTGCCCGTTCCTCGAATATCGGGGAGTTGATTTCAAGCAGCATCGGCAGCTTGTATCGGTGTTTAATCCATACGCCTGCGGGGAGAAACAGATTGTAGCGTTCATACAAACAGTCTGGGCGATGCAGCTCAATCGCCTTTGCGAGACGGCGGTAGGCAACCAGACTGTAGGCCAATTCCATCAGCTCATAGCAGAATTTAGGGAGATAGCGCTTCAAATGCGCGACAAGCCCCGCGCCTGCGCCAAATGATTCCTTCTCGGCACTGGGGGGCGCAACAATAATGACCTCGTGGCCTTGCTCACGCAATGCACCGATCATCTCTTCGATGTGGACGTACTGACCATCTTTGGAACGAGTGCGGTGGTGATAGAGGATCTTCATGCCTTGCTCCGACCTAGAATTTTTTGAAACAACGCGATCTGCCCTTGTGTGGTGTCGTCCCAGCTGAATCGCTCTGCATAGCGGCGCGTTGCGCCTTCGGCCGGATAGTTGGCACGCAGTGCGTTGACGGCATCAGCGACGCCTTGCGGTGTGCGTTCCTTCATCAGGACGCCGGCATCTGGCGAGGCCACCACTTCCGGTGTACCCCAGACATTGCTGGCAACGACAGGGGTTCCACAGGCCATCGACTCCAGGAGAACATTTGCCCACCCTTCGCGGCTAGAGGAGAGTACAAGAGCATCTGCAGCGCCGTAATATTCACGAAGTTTGGTGTGAGGCAGCGGTCCAAGGAATTTGACGCGATCGGCAACGTTCAACGTGTGGGCAAGATCCTGCAGCTTTTGGAGCTCGGGACCACTGCCAGCAATGAGGAGGTCCACATCGGGAAGTAGGGTCAACGCCGTGATCGTCAGGTCATGTGCCTTGCGGGGATCAAGAAGGCCGACCGATAGGAGAGTAAACCGATTCATGCCTAAGGTCTTGCGCATGGCACTGCGATCGACAGGCTGGAATAATTCCAGGTCGACGCCGTTGCGCAGGGGCGTGATGAGATCTGCTTCTGCACCGAGTTCCACCATTTCGTTTTTCAGTGCGTTGCAGACCGTAATGACCCCTTTTGCTTGCTGCGCGGCCCACAGGACCATCTTGCGGGGTAGGCGGTATTTGGGAATGAGATTGATGTCTGTGCCGCGCGCCGTGATGACGACCGGTTTGTTGAAATGTCGGCCCAATAAAATCGCAGCAACGCCATCCGGATAGAAATAGTGCGCATCAATCAGATCAAAGTCGTATCCCTCGTTGATAATGCGCTGGAAGACGGGCTTCATCGCACGGGCGAGAAGAAATGGCGCAAGCGTCATGCCGATTTTAGGCAATAGTGGATAGCGTGGATACGTTATTTTGAGGCCGAATCTGGTGTCTTCCGAAGGCGCTTCGGCAAATGTCGCATACTTGCCGAACTTCTTGCCTTTTAATGGGAACCATGGAATCGGTGCGACAACGCGTGACGACACCTTGCCGCTAGCGACAAGGTGACGGAGCCGCGTTTCGACAAAGATGCCGTGATTCGGGCGCACTGCATTTGGATATAGGGTACTAAAAGTCAGTATTTTCATTGTGTGCGATTGCTTGGGCCTGTATGCGATAGCGTAATGGCGGGCGCTACGTCACGTCAGCGTGTGGCCACGCGTTGTACCAGTCGCGGAAACGGGTCAGACCTTGCTCAAGAGGCGTCGAGGGGGCAAAACCAACCCATTGCTGCAAGCGTGCCGTATCGGCATACGTCGCCGGGACGTCGCCCTGCTGCATAGGAAGGAACTCGATATCGGCCTTGACGCCCAGGACCTTTTCCAATGTTGTAATAAAGTCCAAGACCCGAACCGGTTGATGATTGCCGATGTTGAAGACGGCATGGCGTACTGCGTTGCCAGTGTGTTCCTGCGGTTTAAAGAGCAGGCGCACCACGCCTTCAACAATGTCATCGATGTAGGTGAAATCGCGTTGCAATTCTCCGCCGGCAAAAACGGGAATTTTTTCCCCTTTTGACATCTTTTGCGTAAAACTGAAGTACGCCATGTCGGGCCGACCCCAGGGGCCATACACCGTAAAGAAACGCAGTCCGGTTGCTGCCAAACCGTACAGGCTGCAGTAGGAATACGCCATCAGCTCATTGGCTTTCTTTGTTGCTGCATACAGCGAGACTGGTTCGTCGGTCTTGTCGTCTTCGTGGAACGGAACCTTCGCATTCGCTCCGTAAATGCTGCTGCTGCTTGCATAGACCAGGTGATTTACCTGTTGATGACGGCAGGCTTCCAGGATGTTGCCGAAGGCGACGAGATTCGATTGAACGTAGGCGGATGGGTTCTTAATTGAATAGCGGACACCCGCTTGCGCAGCCAAATGCACCACGTAGGAGGGCTGACATTCAGCAAACAGTTGTTTGACCTGGTCGGCATCAGAGAGCTCGACGTTCTTGCATACTATTCCTCTGGGGGCCAGAAGCGCAGTAACGCGTCCATGCTTTAGTGCGGGCGTGTAGTAGTCATTGAAATTGTCGCATCCGAGGACGGACAAGCCCATGTCCGCAAGACGTGCTGCGACATAGCTTCCAATAAAACCGGCCGCACCGGTCACCAGCACAGTGGGGCTCTCAGCGGTCATTGTGCCTTGCCTTTGCGCAAGCGGCCGATGCCATAGTATGCCAAGCCGGCAGTCTCTACTTCGTCTGGATCGTAGAGGTTACGCCCATCGAAGACTACCTTGTGGCTGAGCGTTTGCGCCAGACGGGCGAAATCGGGAGAGCGGAATTCCTGCCATTCGGTAACGAGCACTAATGCGTTTGCGCCCTGAACAGCGTCCCACGGCGTTTTAACAATCTTGATAAATTCATTGCATGTCGCTTCGCCGTGCTCGTTCAGGAGGATGCGCTGCGCTTCTGCTGCCGCTACGGGATCGTAGGCTTGTACACGGCAGCCGGCAGACACCAACTGGCGGATCAACACCAGACTGGGGGCTTCACGCATATCATCGGTGTTGGGTTTGAACGACAAGCCCCACAAGCCGATGGTTTTTCCTTTCAACGCGCCGCTGACTTCGAAATGCTTGCAGATTTTCTGGAACAGCACGCTCTTCTGCGCTTCATTTACACTTTCGATAGCACCGAGGATACGCAGGTTTTGGCCATGATCAGCGGCTGTTTTTAAAAGTGCTTTGACGTCCTTAGGGAAACACGAGCCGCCATAACCTGCGCCGGCGTACAGGAAATGCGGCCCGATTCGTGGGTCAGAGCCGATACCGTGGCGGACGGCTTCGATATCCGCCCCTAGTATTTCAGCCAGGTTGGCTAGTTCGTTCATGAAGCTGATGCGTGTTGCCAGCATGGCGTTTGCCGCATACTTGGTCAACTCTGCGCTGCGAACGTCCATCTCGATCAGCTTGTCGTGATTCCGGTTAAACGGTGCATATAGCTGGCGCATCACCTTTGTCGAACGGGCGTCATCACAACCGACGATGATGCGATCAGGGCGCATGAAATCGCCAACGGCCGCGCCTTCCTTCAAAAACTCCGGGTTGCTGACAACGTTGAACTCGACATTAGCGTCACGGGCCTGCAATTCGCTTGCGATGGTGTTACGCACCGCGTCGGCGGTGCCGACTGGAACGGTGGATTTGTCGACAATCACGACCGGTTTCGTGATGCGTTGTCCGATGCTGCGGGCTGCTGAGATGATATGCGACAGGTCCGCACTACCGTCTTCGTCAGGTGGCGTGCCAACGGCAATGAAGATAACGTCGGCATGGGCAATCGCCTCGTCGTAGCTAGTGGAAAACAGAAGACGTCCAGCGGCGTGGTTGCGCGTAACGACATTGTCCAGACCCGGCTCGTGAATCGGGATAACGCCGGATTTCAGCATGTCGATTTTGCGCGCATCCAGGTCGAGACATAAAACAGTGTTACCAACGTCTGCAAAACAGGCGCCGGAAACCAGGCCAACGTAGCCAGTGCCGATGATAGTAATTTTCATGATGTAGTTTCTTCTATTTGTAAATTAAATGAATCAGGTAATGCCGTATTGGGTGCGATAGTTTTCAGTGCCCGGATTATGCAAGATAGTCAGGCAGACTGATTGCGCAAAAATGCTTCAAACATCAGGAGCGACCAAATCGCGGCAGTATGATCGCTCCGTCCGGATTGATGCTGGTCGACCATCTCCTCGATAAACGCCATATCGAAGAATCCGGTGTCAGCGATTTGTTTGCCAAGAAGGGCATCACGGACACGCTGACGTAGCGGTCCCCTGAACCAGCTTGTCAGTGGAACCGAAAAACCCTTCTTGTCACGATACAGTATGTCATTCGAGAGATGAGGCTCAAGCGTCTTCTTGAAGATGTATTTTCCTTCCGAGCCACGCAGCTTCAGGGATGAATTCAGGCCAGAAATCCATTCTACAAATTGATGGTCAAGCAATGGAACCCGTACTTCCAAAGCATGCGCCATGCTGGCGCGATCCACCTTCGTCAATATGTCGCCAGGCAGATAGGTCTTGAAGTCAAGATACTGCACGATTGATAAAGGGTCATCAGTGGGCGAATTGGCGGCATGTTTTCGCATCACCTCAATGGCGCGATAACCTTGCAGTTCTTGCTTAAACTGGCTACTGAATAACCGGTCACGCACCCGGTCCGGCATGACGGATACGCCGTGGAAGTAACCTTCTACTAGATCGCGGGCCAGTGCTTCAAAAGTGGTTTTCGCGCGGAAGATGCGCGGCGCCCAGTCTGCCTTTGGATAATATTTGCCTAGCGTGCCGAATAGCGGTTTGCGTACCGCAGAGGGCAGCAACGAGCGAACCCGTTGTTCGGCCATCGCGTAACGGTGGCGTCGGTAGCCTGCAAAATTTTCGTCACCACCATCTCCGGACAAAGCCACTGTTACCCGTTTCCGTGCCAATTCGCATACCCGGTAAGTCGGCATGGCAGAACTGTCTGCGAACGGTTCATCATAAAGTCGCGCCAAGACGTCGATCAAATCGTAATCATCCTTGTTGACCATCTCCGAGTAATGGCTGGTACGGTACTGTTGCGCGACTTTTTGCGCATAAGCAGACTCGTCGTACGATGGGTCGTCAAAGGAAATGGAACAGGTGGTGACCGGTTCGGACGAAGTCTGGGCCATCATGGCGACAACGCCGCTTGAGTCCACCCCGCCGGATAAAAATGCGCCAAGTGGCACGTCCGATACCATATGGGCATTGACGGCTTCGCGCAGACGCTCTCCAAGTTCATGTTGTACATCTGCCTCCGGTGCCGGCGATGATGGCGTGAACGGCACGTCCCAATACGGTTTTTCGTCTGCGTGGGAATCACCGACTTTCAGCGTGAGGGTATGGCCAGGGCTTAATTTGTGCGCATGCTTATAGATCGTGCGCGGCTCTGGTACATAACCGTAACCGAAGTATTCCTCGACTGCGCGTGGATCTATTTCGCGCGAAAGCGCGGGCAAGGCAAGAAGGGATTTCAGTTCGGAACCGAAAGCAAACATGCCATCCGGCAGGAAGCTATAGTAGAACGGTTTTATACCGACACGATCACGGGCTAGAAACAAAGTCTGTTTGTTCCGATCCCATATGGCGAACGCAAACATGCCGCGTAAGCGCTCGACACATGCTTCACCCCATTCTTCCCAGGCGTGAACGATGACTTCGGTATCGCACCGTGTACGGAATTGGTGGCCGCGTGTAGTGAGCTCACTTCTCAACTGCTGAAAATTGTAAATCTCGCCGTTAAAGACTATAGCCACGGTATTGTCTTCATTAAACAAGGGCTGGTAGCCCGATGACGGGTCGATGACAGATAAACGCCGATGTCCGAAACCGACCGCTCGCTCGGTATAGATACCGCCTTCATCAGGCCCACGATGATGCTGCGATTCGTTCATCCGGGTGAGCAATGTGCGGTCGATCTCCCGCTTTCCTTGCGTGTCAAAAATGCCGACTATTCCGCACATGATTTAATAGGTTCCGTTGATGAGATTTTTTTCTGGCAAAGGATGTCATACAGGCTAGCGTATGCCGCCACCATCGCATGAATGCTGGATTTGTTTTCTACGCTGGTGCGACCCGCCGCCCCATGGCGCTGAGCGCGAGCTGGATCCTGGTAGTAGGAAAGCAGAGCGGCTGCAAGCTTGTCGGGATCATTGGGGGGGACAAGCATGCCGGTCGTGCCGTCAACGACGACCTCCGGGATGCCACCTACGCGAGTAGCTACAACGGCGAGGCCGCATGCCATTGCCTCGAGAATGGTGACGGGCGTCCCTTCGGCAATCGAAGGCAACGTAAAGACAGAGAAGGATTGCATCAATTGCGCAACATCGGTACGTGCGCCGGGAAGCCAAACTTGCGATGCGATGCCTTCTTCAGCAACGCGTGCGCGAATTGAAGGCAGAAGAGGGCCGTCGCCGATGATGACTAGGCGAAGCTCATCCGCCGCCTCTGCTGGCAAAAGCTTTCGAAGCTTCAGGAAGGCGTCAATCAGTCCGTGGTGATTTTTTACATCCTGCACGCGTCCGACGGTACCAATGACGAACTTCCCGTCGAGCGCGCTGCTATCCGATGACGTATCCGCAACCGGCTGCTTGCCTGGCTTGAAGCGATTTGTATCCACGCCATTCGAAATAAAAACAATCTTTTTCTCGGAGATGCCTACCACGGATCTGAGCCATTGCTGCAAATCCCCGGACACCGGAACAAAGGCATCGATAAAAGGCGCGACCAGTTTCCGCAGCAGTTTGTGTTTGGGATTTTTCCCATCGGGGTCGCTGGCATCACGACCATGTTCCGCATGGATGCGGACTGGCACACCGGCCAGAGCCGCTGTCATGCCATATTCGACGGCTGCCAGATTATAGGTATGCAGGATCGAAGGACGCAGGTAGCGCAACAGCTTCCATAGCTTGACGTGCGTCTGCGGTGCCAGGCCGGGCGGCTTGTTCAACGCATAAATGCGTACGCCCGGTGCATTGATTGTCTTTGCAAAATCAGTATATCCGGTCAAACATACGACTGCGTGGCGATACTTGTTTGGTGGCATACGATTCACACACTCGGCAAGCAAAGTCTCCAGACCGCCAAAGTCAAGCCGATAGATGAGGTGAACCACAAGAGGCATTTGATTCATGTTAGTACGCACTACGATTGGTATGTTTATTTGCGTTCAAGGTCTGTTCCAGTATGGCGCGATGGCTTGTCAGAAAGCTGCGCATCACAGACCGTGCTGTTTCAGGATTTTCGTCATATTGCGCAAAGAGGGTAATCGATGCGCCATCGTCTCCTCGCAGAAGCAATTTCTCCTTTGCTTGAAGCAGCTTGCCCAAATAGTCATTCGCAATGAATTTCCCGTCGATCCAATACCATGTCCAAACAAGGAAACGGCCGGAGGCTCCCTCAATGCGCGCTTCTCGCAAAGGGATATCGGCACCTGAAATGTGTTCGCTGCGGAGGGAAGTACCCAGCCGTTTCCATTCACGATCCTCTTCGTCAACGAGTCGATTGGACGAGCTGATGAGCATCGAGCCACGATGTTGATTGCGATAGTAATGAATAGACAGGCCAACGGCATCAGCACCTTGGCCATAAAACTGGTGTAACTGTGCTTTCGCTGGAAAGAATTGCGGCTTCCATTGGGTGAATGCAGGGGCTTCTTGCCATGTCGGCTGAAAGTGGCTCAGAGAAACCGGCGTGGCATGTTCATCCGGAAGACTTACATAATAGGAATACACCGGCCAAAGTGACAGACAAGCGATGGCACCGAACACCGCAGCCACGACATGCGTACGTGCTACCGGGTGATTCACCTCATCGGTTGCCGGAACACTATTGGATTTGCCATCCGATGGGGAGACATCTTCGCGCCAAAAGCTGCCAATCCAGAACATCAATAGCATTACGATCCCGAAAAATAGCCATCCATAGATAAGGTGATCGACGCCTACTGCAAGCTCCATGCCGCTGAGGTGTCCGATCATGACAATCATGTACGCTCGAATACCGTTGGCGATAATCGGCACGATGATGGACAGAAGAATGAACATGGCTTGGCGCACACGGGAGCGATACGTCAAGTACGCATAAAGGCAACCAAGCGTAAAGGATGCAATCAAGTAGCGGACACCACTACATGCAGTAACAACGGACCAATTACCCGACGGAATGACGAAATTTGGACCGTCTCGGTAGACGGGAATGCCAGTGATCTGGAGGGCTGTTACCGTGATATCGGCAGTAATTTTGATAAGCGGTTCAATAAATACTTCGCCGAACGGAACCGCTAATAACAGAAAAAGCAATGGAAATGCGATCGCCCGCGATATGCGAGCTCCCAGCACAAGCATCACCATAACAGGCACCATTGCAACGAGTGCATATTGCCGAACGACCTGGACGCCGCTTAAGTCTGCTAGAAGCCACGCGAATCCGCACAATGCCAGGACGGGTAAGAATGGCCAATAGGGTGCAGGCGCCATCTTGGCAATAACCCCCCGACGCTGCCAAATCAGCCACATGGCGATCGGGACAATGATGTAGCCATGCGCAAATGTCTCCGAACTGTTCCACACCGAGACGATGGACCGGGTCGTATCAAAGTAAAGAAGGAACGGCGCCAGAAACACCAAGGCAATGGCGCGCTTCCATGGAAGTGCGTGAGGTGCAGAGGGCGTGTAAGAGTGGCTCATGGCAATGATACGGTTTGGCGGGGCGTTAACGCCATGCCGTATTGATGAGAAGAGGCACTTTGCGAAGCACCGTCGAGCAAGGCGTCGACACGGCCGAGGTGGCTGCTCCAACCGTAGCGAGATACGACGCACTGACGCGCCGCAGCACCAATGTCTTCCGTCTTGTGGTCTAGGGCAGTACACACGGTGGTTGCAAATTGGTCTGGATCGTTTGCCAGCAATAATTCTTTGTCGGCTTCAGCATCGATGCCCTCTAAGGCTTGTGGAGAGACCACGACGGTCTTGGCCATTGCCATCGCCTCCAATACCTTATTCTGAATGCCGCGAGCAATACGCAGTGGCGCTACGGCGACAGCCGCGTGTGCGATATAAGGCCGCACATCAGGGACGGCACCTGTGACGTGTACGCCAGGAAGTTTTGCCAGATCCTGGACCTGGGCCGATGGCCGTGTGCCGACGATGTAAAAGAGTGCATCCGGGTGGTGCGTACGAACCAGAGGCAACACTTTTTGCGCAAACCATTGCACCGCGTCGACGTTTGGCCAGTAATCCATGGCGCCAGTAAACACCATGACTTTATGGTTTCCCTCGTACGGGGATAGGAGGGCATGTGCCGGCGAAAAATAATCGGTATCGACACCATTATTGAAGTATCCGATTTTGCTCGCACTCTCAGGCGCAAGCTTTCTAAACAGGTCGGCTTCAGCCTGAGAAACGAACAGCGATGCATCAAAGGCCGATGCAATATGACGTTCATAGGCGAGTAGCTGTCGCGCCTCGCGGCGATACACCCAATTCATCGGCCAGGACTTGTTGTCAGCGTATTGGCGCCATTTATCCGAATCGATATCGACGAAATCGATGACACGCGTTTTTGTGGCAAATTGCGTTACGTACTGGGCCATCACGGAGGAGAATACCAATATCCGCTCAACCGGATGCGTCTCCAGTAGTTTTTCAACCCAGGTACGTAAGCCTGCATGAGCGTAGTAACGCAGGCTCAAAGGCTCATCATGAAAAAAAGCCGCAAGGCTTCGGACGCGTGCAAGGCGGGGATCGAGGGACGCAATGCAGGTCTCACCACATAACCGTTTGACGGTCTCCACGTATTGCCAATCATTCGGATCATCGACAAAAGTCCCAAGGTGGACGCGATACCGCTGAGCGATGTGTTTCAGCAGATGGTATGACCGAATCTTGTCGCCTTTATTGGGCGGATAGGGGATACGATGGACGAGCAGTAGGACCTGTTCCATGGATTACCCCAGATACTTCACGATATGTGGTCCGATAGTGTTTGCCAGCCATAGCGGCATGCGCTGCCAGGTTTTGATGAACAACTGGTATTTGGGGTTTAACGGATTGGTGTCTGGGACAGATGTAGAGCGGTGTAATTGATACTCGTAGTGAAGTGGCTGGGGTTCAAATCCCCAGTTCTTCTTGAAATCAAAGGAGCCGGTGCCGATCTTGCTGCGGCCGAAATCGAAGACCTTGTATCCACGGGCGCATGCGCGGCGCATCAATTCCCAATACATAAAGTCGTTGCCTGCCACTTCTCGTGCTTCGCCGGTTCCGCCGCCGTAATAAGGCAATACTTCATCGCGGAAGTAGAAACTCAGCACGCTGCTCACTGTGCGACCGTCGCGCGTAATGGTGAGCACTTCACAGTCTTCCGCAAATGTCTGCTTCAGCAATTGGAAAAAACGCTTTGAGAAAACCGGCGTACCCAAGCGGTGAACACTAGTGGAGTAGGCTACAAAGAAGCGCTCGACATCAGCGTCGATTTCGCTTTGCAAGCCCGCCTTGATGCCCTTACGCACCATCGCACGCTGTTTGCGCGGAATGGCGAGCATGTTTTGTTCTTCGTCGGGGAGTATTTCCCGGCGAAAGGTAACGTATAGCTCCTTCGTGTGCCAGTCCGCATGCTGACGCTCGATATTGCGGTATTCCAAATGCCCCACCTTCAAGCGTGCGGCGAGCTCCTGTGCGGCGCGATCCAGAGCCATTTTGGCATTCTCGGTCACGGCAGCAACCCCGCCATAAACGCAGAAGGGAAGCGAAGCGAGCGAGTGCCCAAAAAGAAAGCTTTTGACCTGGGCGAGCGGTAGGATACCTTCAATCTGCCCATTGGATTCCGCCATAAAGAACCAAGTCTTGTGGCCGAAGGCACCCTCGATGACAGTCTTCCAGCCGGCGCGATGAAAGAAGGTGGCGCTCGGGCAGGTGGCGACAAAGGCATCCCAGTGTGCCATATCTTCCGCTCCCATTAGGCGAACCGTTGGGACGGCTGCATCAGCGGGGGGGGTACGAGTTTGTAAGGTTTCAGTTACTGCGTTCATTTCGTTCCCAGAAATATGTGGTCCATGCGGCCCCAGTGGAAATCCTTGGTCAATGTACTAAGGCGCTTTTCCATGCGATGCAGGTTGACGTAATGCCGAAATCGCGTCTTCATGTTGAGATTTTTCTGTCGAGGCTGACCCGGATCTAGTTCCCAAGGGTGAAAGTAGAAAATGCCCGGTTGTTTATCATGTCGATTGACCCGTTCCAGCAACATGCGGGATAGCTGGTAAGGAAAGAATCGGAAATACCCGCCGCCGCCGGCCGGCAAATTACGCCGGAATAGCCGTACTGTCGTAATCGGCAGCTCCAATAGACCGTCTTGGCCATGGGGGTAAAAGGCAAAGCGTGGCGCATTTGGCATGCCGTAATGGTCGTGTGCAATCGGGTAAATGCTGGAGCTGTACTTGTAGCCAGCGCGATGCAGTGCATCGAGAGCCCACATATTTTGGCTGCCGATTGAAAAGCTAGGCGCACGATAGCCCAGGACGGGCATGCCGGCGATATCTTCAATGACCTGTTTGCTACGCACGATGTCATCCATGAACTCGTCAGGCTGTTGGTCGGATGCACGCAAGTGCGCGTATCCATGGCTAGCCAATTCGTGGCCGCTGTCAGCGATGCGTTTAACCATGGCAGGGTAGCGTTCTGCAATCCAGCCGAGCGTAAAGAACGTTGCCTTAATATTGGCGGCGTCGAGCAGATTCAGTATGCGATCGATGTTTGACTCGACCCTGCACGGCAATGTGGGCCAGCTATCCCGCGAGATGTGCTGCGCAAACGCAGAGACCTGGAAGTAATCTTCCACGTCGATTGTCATTGCATTCCGTATTTTTGCAACGTTCATGTCTATTATGGTTTTTATGAAGTCTATCTATTGGTAAGTAGGAAAAGACAATGGTGTTGTTCAGGCTCGAACAACCGATTTCCCAAGCGGCGTTTCGTACGGGTATTCCTTGTTCTGCTCCCCCAGCGGGGTCTTCGACAAGGACGGCAAGAGTATCTTTCTCACCGTATCAAGCATGGACATAAGGGAGCGCTCCATCTTGCCGACTCGTTCATTGATATGTTCAAGCGATGCATGAGGCTGTTCATGTTGCCCAGCAACCACTTCTTGAGCGTCCCACGGAATAGAGAAATTAGGAATGGAGAAAGCGGGAGGCGGAAGTTCCTGCTTGACGTCTTCGATCACCGTAGCAACCGCCGTATGGTCAAACACCTGAAGCTCTTCCAAGTAACCGTTTAAGAATAGCCGGTCGCACAAAGTGTTGATTTTTCTTGGGATACCGGAGGTGTACGAATAAATGATTTGGTATGCCGCATCGGTAATGGATGGGATTCCGTTCCAGCCGACAATGCGCAAACGATGCTCAATATAGGAACGCATATCGTCCGCATCGAGTGGGCCAAGGTGATAGGTCGCAATGACACGTTGCTGAAGTTGCTGCATGTTCGGATTCATCAGCGTCCGCCGGAACTCTGGCTGACCCAGCAAAAAGGTTTGCAATAAAGCGCCGTCATCGCTCTGAAAATTCGATAGCATGCGTAGCTCTTCTATTGCGCGTGGGCTTAGATTTTGAGCTTCATCGACAACGAGAAGGGCGCGCTTACCTTGACGCTCGCATTGGCGGAAAAACTGTTCGAGCCGGGTCAGAAGAACAGCCTTTGATTCTCCCTCGAATGGAAGCCCGAAGGCAGCAGCCACCATTCTGACGATGTCGTCTGCATCAACATGCGTATTGACGATTTGTGACGCTACGATATTTTCCGATTGCAGCTTGCGAAAAAGATTGCGTATCAGTGTCGTTTTACCTGCGCCGATCTCGCCAGTGATAACGATAAATCCCTCACCTTGCGACAAACCGTACTCGAGATAAGCCATCGCACGCCGATGCCCCTTGCTAGCGAAAAAGAAGTGCGGATCTGGCTTTAGTTGGAATGGCTTGGCACTAAAGTTGTAGTAAGACTCGTACATGACTGTTGTACTCCCTTAGAAACGCGTATGAATCGAAGCGGTTACAGCGTTTTCCTGAAAATTCGCTGCATTTTGATTGCCATCTTGGCGCCGTAAGCGCACTTCGACCGTTCCTTTCAGTTTTGGCTGGAGTCGCGTAGTAAGTGCGATCCGTACCGTTTTGTTGTTGCTTGTTACGTCGGTTGACAATGATTGCACGCGTGTCCTCGTACCATTGACATTGAGGCTGGTTCGTTGCGATAGACGCCAGTTCCATACAGCCGAGATACCGATTTGACGCGTACGATCTTCGAGGTGAGCATTACCTGGGCCGAGCAACAGGTTATCGAGTTCGTTTGGCGTTTGCCCTTCTCGCCGTGTATTAAAGGCCGAAAGTAATACCGTGTGTCTGATGCCATTGAATGCGGCCGAGGCATTCAGGCTCTTTTGTAGGAATACGCGATTCGTCAACGTGTTGACGCTTTGCGAAAGTGAGACGGGTAACCCTCTGTCGCGAACGAAACCATCAACGATTTCCTCGCGCGTATCGTTGTCTGGAATACTGGTTTTCCAGAGTTGGTTGAGAAACTCCGACGTGTTGACCGCCATGGGAATGACAAATTGTGCGGTCGTAGTTGAAATGTTTTCGTTATATCCCAGGCTCCAGACGCTGCTGCGTGTGCGGTAACTTGAGGCGAGGGCATAGGTCCGACCGTAAAATCGATTTCCTATTTGGGCATCAATCGTGGCCCGCGACATTGGCGTCCAAGTCAGACCGGCAAGCCAGAAATAGCCTTGCGGCTTCTCTCCGATGGAAACATAGGTATTTTTCTCGTACCCCCCTGTTGCAGACAAGCTTAATTTCGAGGACAACCGGTAGCGTAGGCTTGCCGAGGAAGTGGAGAAATCGATGTTTTCCCCATTCCGGAAATGCTGTGTTCTGTTACTGAAGTTGAGTGCCCAGCCCAGCGTGCGAAACGCTGGGCCGCTATCGATGTTGAGGCTGACTCGATCAGAGTCATGCGGTAGTAGCTCTGCGGTGGTGGTCGTCACCTCATCATGGGAATACCGCAACTCAGCCGTGGCCGTTTGGCCGAAATTTCTGCGGATGAATGGGCTGAGGCTTAGTGTGCGAACCTCGGTTCGATTATCGGTGATGTTAGTGTTGTCGGTACTCTGCGGCCCGAACGGCGAAATGACCTGCTGATTGATCGACGCTCTGGCATCCAAAAAAAAAAGGTCGCGCAACAACTCGGCATTTGCCGTAGCGTTGAATTGATGAAATGCCGAGACGCCCTCTTTCGTCTCGGCATAAGCGAGGTTGTTCATCACATAGGTGCCTTTGACCTTCAGGCCGCGGCCTAATCCGGAGAACTCGACACCCGGTGAAATTTGAGTGATGAAGTCACTGCTTTGCTCACCCCTTGGGGCGAGACGAACATTGTCCGAATAGGTCTCCTGTACGCTCAGCGTTGGCACGAATTTCCACTCTATTGCATGCGCTGCCGGCGCGAGCAATAACGTGGTGATCATGATGGGCAAGGCGCACGGCGCGGTAGATGCACAGAGGTTGCGTGGCCTTATCCGCTTAGTAGTATCGGCCATAGTATCTGACGCCAGGGAAGTCCATGGACTTGTTGTAGATCAGGCTAATGTTCGGGTTTGAACCGAGACGCCGCAGCGCATCCTTAACGCCATATTGCGTAGTCGACTCCGCTGCGACGACGAGAACGATCTGCCCCATTTGGTTGGCGAGCGTACTTGACTCGCTTGTCAACAAGAGAGGAGGGGAGTCAAAAATGACGATCCGATCGGGATAGCGGTTGGCGATTTCATTAAGCAAATTGCTCATTGCTTGACTTGCAAGCAATTCAGTGGCGCGTCTGTGCCCCCTTCCCGAGGGAAGAATACGCAAGCGTTCAATATTTGTGTTCAGTATGACTTGCGATGCATCTAACTTATCATCAAGAAGAAGATCCATGAGCCCAGCATCGGCATTGATGCCAAGATGCTGCAGTACTGAAGGACGTGCGACATCCGCATCTACAAGCAACACGGTATGGTCCATTTCCATTGCAATACTCATGGCAAGATTAATGGCGCAAAACGTCTTACCTTCTCCCGGTAACGCACTGGTTACCATGATGAGATTGCCATGGTGGATCGGATTGGCTTTTTTGAACGCATTTTCGATCAATGGCCGTTTGATATGACGAAACTCTTCGGCGATGGATGTTCTTTCTCCTTCGGGCGTCACCATGCCGAGGCCCTGTAAACGGGCAAGGTCAATATCTACGCATTGGGGTTTGAAAGTAGCAGGCGTCGCTGCTGCCTCCAGCTTGACTTGAGGAGAGCAAACAGAATTTTCCAGCACAGAAGTACTCGGCATACGAGTCGACTGATCGGCCACGATGCTTACACCACGTGCCCCCATGGTTTCGACAGTTGTCGCCTGACGGACTGGTGTTCGCTGTGACGATACAGTCTCTGTCGTTAGGCGATCGAGCCGGGAAACAGCTTTTTCTATGATGCTCACGCTTCCCCCTTGTGTAGCGTTGATTACTTTTCCAAATTCCATGTTCGCCTTCCGCTAGCAGCGCTTGTCGGTAGTCGCCAGGAATCTGAACAATACTGCGTTATTGTTATAGCTTCATCAAGACTTTAGCCATGCCGCCGCCATAGAGAATCAATAGCAGAAGTACGGATAAGCCGAATGCATAGACGCTTTTCTTGCGCCGCCACTTTTCGACCTCTGTCCAGTTCATGGATACACTGCCAAGAACAGGAAGGCCGGTTGTATCACGCAGCGCGCCCATTGTCAGGAACGTTGGCCGCAATAAATTCATGGCAAAGGCCGTAGCACTACCGAGTAGAATCGCCGCGGCCAAGACGAGTGATATCAGGCGTGGGCGATTCGGGCTGGTTGGCGCGAGCGGCGTTGTAGGCGGGTCAATGACTCTGAATGTCATCATTTCAGTGGTAGCGCTCAACTCACCGGATAATTTTGCCGCTTCGCGGCTTGCGACAAGTTTTTCATAATTCTCTTTGTTAACCTGATAGTCGCGGTTCAATTGCGCCATTTGCGTTTCTACTTCCGGCGCAGCGACACTCATGGCCTTCAGTCGCGCAGCACGGTTAGCATATTCTTGTACCCGGACCCTCATGGAGGCGACACGTGCTTCTGCGGTCGACAAGGATATTTTTAGCGCTTGCAACATCGGACTGGCGTTCACACCGGGATCGACAGACAGGCGCTGCTGTTTTGCCTCTTCTTGTTTGCGTGCTTCAAGCTGAGAAATAAGGCGCTTCGTGGCAGCGATGTCAGGGTGCTGCTCAGTAAACTGCAGTCGCAATGTATCGAGATTTTTGTTCAGTGCTTGAATGCGCGCATCTATTTCAGGGTTCGCAATAATGGGCAAGGAAGATGTATTTTTTGAAACCCCATCTTCACCGAAAATTTGCTTCTTAATTGCGTCACGCGCTTGCTCGGCTTCGAGCAGTTCGAGTTTGGCTCGGCTAAGTTCTTCGGATACCTCTATCAGCTGTGTGCCGTAGTCACGCCCTTGCTGGGGCAGAAGTCCGATATGCTCAAGCTTAAATTCCTTGAGTGCGTTTTCTGCTGCGGCCAGTTTGCTTTCGTAGGACTTGATTTGTTCATCGATAAACTGGATGGCATTTTTCGAATCTTGTTTCTTGTCCCCGAAACTGCCTTCAACAAAGATGGTCAGCAAGGATTGGACCACATCCTTGGCAATTTTCGGGTTTTCACCAGTGTAACTGATAGTATAAATGTCGTTCTGGACCGTTCCTGCGATCTTAATCCGGCTAATCAAGCTATCAATCAATTGCTCACGCGCGCTTGCTGTGCTTGCTTTTATGTCAAGATCCACCATGCGAATGACGCGCTCAATATTGGGGCGACTCAATAGCGTGCGGCTCATGATGGAGACTTGTTGCTCAACGTTCGGCATGGAAGTCATGCTGCCAAGCAGCGGTTTCAAGATGCTTTCAGTGTCGACAAATACCCGTGCCGATGACTGATAGGCGTCAGGTTGTTTATAGATAATGATCCAACCTGTCAGTGCAGTGAGCCAAGCCACCACCATTGCATGCCAACGGTATTTCCAAATCCCCTTCAGGAACGACACTATCTGCGTTAGAAGATCGTCCATCTCGTTTGGCACTCCCCTGTTAGATTACTTATTGATGTGGTATTGCTCATACGGCAACAAAAATGGGGTCATTATAACTGATGGCGAGAACTATCAGGAAGCAACGGATAAGTGAAATGTATCGTTGTGGCGAGGGCTGCACTCTGCTTTTGCGAGGAGGAGTTTGACTCCTTGTAATATTAATGAGAGGGGCAGAGGCGGGGACGAGTAGATGTTACCTACCAGTATAGAAGGAATGGTAACATTATGGCTGTAAAGAACTTGCTTTTGAACGTCCGCCTTTTTAGTGCGGGGGCATCCTACGGACGGAAAGAGGGGGTCAAATGAACAGGTTGCGTATTCGCACCCAAATAACGCAAATTTTATTCACTGCAATGGCGGTTGTTTGTCTATTATCGGGATGTGCCACTAAAACCGACTTGCCTTTATTCCAAGGGGAGAGCCTGCCGGTTTCGGATGGCTACTTGATTGGTGCTGGTGATGGGTTGAAGGTTACAGTCTGGCGAAATCCAGAGGTGTCAACGGCGGTGACCGTCCGGCCGGATGGAAAAATTACAACGCCATTAGTGGAGGACTTGATTGCAAGCGGTAAGACGCCTTCTCAACTTGCACGAGACATTGAGACCGCACTGGCGAAGTATATACAGCAACCGATTGTGACTGTGATCGTGACAGAATTTGTGGGGCCATATGCAGGTCAGATCAGGGTGATCGGTCAGGCTACTAAGCCGAAAGCACTGTCCTATCGGCAGGGAATGTCCTTGATGGATGTGTTGATCTCGGTGGGTGGTGTTACGGAGTTTGCATCTGGAAACAAGGCTAGCATTATTCGCGATTTGGACGGCCGGCGTGTGAGGGTGCCTGTTCGTCTGGACGATTTGCTCAAAGAGGGGGATATCACGGCCGACATGCCAATGCGACCGGGGGATGTTCTTGTTATTCCAGAAAGTTTCTTTTAAGGAGTAAATGTTGTCTGTGTAGGGGGCTGGCTGCTGGAAAATAACTGAGCTAAATTGTGTCGGAATATTTTACGTGCCGCTGATAATGGCGGGGGATGCGAAATATTGAGGCGCAAGGTATTTGCAGTAAGTTCTTGATCCATATATCCCCTTGATTGTATTTAATATTTTGGAATGTTTTTTGCTTGGCGTTTTCGCTCCGTGTGCAGAATGGTTGCGTAAATGGAAATAATAACTACAAGGAAATCAGGCATGGCTTTGGATGAGCATCAGGATGACATGACGAAAGCGCAGGTAACATCTGACGTTGCTGTGCCTTCTCAACCGGTAAATAACGCAAGACGACGGTTCGCAAAGTCGGGCCTTGCTGCGTCCGGTATCATTCTCACGCTGAGAAGTCGTTCAGTAATGGCGGGAACAGTATGTAAATCACCTTCAGGTTTCTTGTCTGGCAATCAAAGTTCGCATGGCCCCCAACCTATCGCTTGCGCTCGATCTCCGGGATACTGGAAAGAACATCCCGGGGCTTGGCCTATTTCAACTAACGCCAAGTTCAATGATGTGTTTGGATGCAGCTATCATTCGCCCTATGCAAAGTATACGATGATGCAGGTGCTGACGCCGCAACAGGATGATAAGAATGGTCTCGGTCGTCATCTGGTTGCTGCCTTGCTCAATTCACGAATGGGATGGACTCCATTTCTGACCGAGGAGCGAATCCGCAGCATGTTTACAGAATGGCAGGCAACTGGTTACTTTTCGCCTACGGCTAACGTACAGTGGAATGCAGCCCAGATCGTAGATTACTTGAGACAGACCATGATCTGATTGGTGACGTGATCGAAGAAAGATGAATCTGACAGATCTTAGAGAAAATGAGCTGGCGAGCACGTTTGGACAGCATATTTAGCGTCCAGGTGTGGGACGATGAATCTGTAGTGTATAACAGTCTTTCTGGCGATACCCACCAACTTGGTGTGCTGGCGACACGTATTCTACTTTCACTGCAAACT
>CBHCMF010000017.1:0-32039 GCA_965974465.1 uncultured Noviherbaspirillum sp. | reverse complement strand
TGGGAGCAGCTTGAACCGGGTATTTTTCAAACCGTTGCGGAATAGATCACGCTTGCGTTGATAAAAGGTCGGTAGGTCAAGATAGGGCGTCGGATCGGCCATGAAACATGCAATGCCGTGTTGAACCGGTGTATTTACCGTGAATACATTAAATTGATGCACTTTGCGAAATTCTGCAGTCAGTGCAGCCGGTGCCACGACATAGCCAATTTTCCAGCCAGTGACATGATAGGTTTTGCCGAAGCTGGAGATCACGAACGAGCGCGCAGCAAGCTCGGGATGGCGGCATACTGATTCATGTCGGGCATTGTCATACACCATGTGTTCATAGACTTCATCCGATACGATCATGATATCGGTGCCCCGCACGATGTCACTTAGAGCGTGTATATCCGTTTCACTGAGCACGGACCCAGTGGGGTTGTGCGGTGAGTTGATCATGATGAGGCGCGTCTTTTTCGTTACTGCAGCGGCAACTTTCGTCCATGGCACCGAATAGCCATCCGGGCCGATTTCCATCTGCACAAATACCGGCTTGCCGCCAGCAAGTTCGATCGCCGGCACATAGCTGTCATATACAGGCTCGATGATCACGACTTCATCACCTGGATGCACACTACATAGAATGGCGGTCAGGATGGCCTGTGTCGCACCCGCGGTCACTGTCACTTCTGATGTCGCGTCGTAAGCGCGCCCGTAGATTCTTGCAACTTTCGTGGCGATTGCTTCCCGTAAGGCTGGTACACCGGTCATCGGTGGATACTGATTAAACCCGCTTTTCATCGCAGCGCTAACGGCGTCGATCAGTGCAGGGTCGCAATCGAAATCGGGGAAACCCTGTCCGAGATTGACCGCGCCTTTTTCAGCGGCCAGTGCCGACATGACGGTGAAGATCGTCGTGCCGACATTCGGCAATCTCGACTGAAGGGCAGTCATGCGAGCATCGAGAGGGAGAGAGAAAGTAGGAGTGTTCATACAGAATGAATATGGAGGCAAAACAGCATACTATGCAAGCTGGATTTTCGTCGACCATTTCTCAGGAGTAATGATCTGGAACAGGCCGGCGCGGGCGGTTCGGCTGGCTAGTTTCAACAGCGCCTTGTCCTTGGTAATGAGTGTTTCTGCACACGCATCCCGTGCCAGTTCGAGAAATTTCTGATCGTCCGGATCGCGGCATAGTGGCAAGGGGACATCGCTACGAGGGGATAACGTTTCGCCTTCAATATAGGTGATCAAAGCGTCGAATTCCGCTGCTGCAAAGAGCCGCGATTCTACATTGAGTGGCAGATGTGGATACTCCAGCACCTTCAACCATTCAGTCCGGCAGTCCTTGCGTGTCACTGCTTCGATGCTACGTGTCTGTAGTGCTGTAAGAAGGGATATCCAGCGTGGATCTTGGAAGACGAACAGGTCCAGGCAGACGTTGGTGTCAATGACGATGCGTTTCGGTATCATTGCCGCAAATTTTCTTTATTGTGGAATCGGATTGACATGCTGATTGTTCTTTCGCCTGCAAAAACGCTCGACTATGACACACCCGTGTCGACTGATGTGCATAGCGTACCGGAATTTATTGACCGCGCCGCTGAACTCATTGACACGCTGAGAGCCTTGTCACCCATGCAAGTCTCAAGCTTGATGGGGATTTCGGATGCTTTGGCTGTGCTGAATGTCACACGCTATGCATCATGGTCCCGCCAATTCACCAGAGAAAACGCAAAGCAGGCGATTCTGGCGTTCAATGGCGATGTCTATGAAGGACTCGATGCCGCAACCTTGAGTCCAAAACAACTTGATTACGCGCAGTCTTGTATCCGTATTTTATCCGGACTGTATGGCCTATTGCGTCCATTGGACCTCATGCAGCCGTATCGATTAGAAATGGGAACCCGGCTTGCAAATGGGCGCGGAAAAGATCTATATGCATTCTGGGGTAATGTGATTGCGGACAATTTGAATGCCTTGATGGTGGCACAGAAGACAAAAGTGGTGGTCAATCTTGCCTCGGAAGAGTACTTCAAGGCTGTTAAGCCGAACTCCCTAAAAGCAGAAATCATTCATCCAGTCTTCGAGGATTGGAAGGGGGGGAGATATAAGATCATCTCTTTTTATGCAAAACGAGCACGCGGTTTAATGGCGCGCTATGCAGTGCTAAGAGGCATTTCTGAACCGGAGCAACTGAAAACATTCAATATGGATGGGTATGCGTACGATGAGGCGGCGTCAACTGCGCAGAAGTGGGTGTTTCGCCGTCGGCTTGATGTTTAGAGTGATTTGCCTGTGCATGAAAGGGGGCCATCTCGGGCCTGCGATGCTCACCGTAGCTCACGTACGGTTGCGCTTCTCGGCTCGACCTGACCTCCCTTTCACGCACAAACAAACCGCTCTAAAAGCAAAAAGCCTCCGGCACGGAGGCTTTTCCCCATAGAGAGAACGATTACCAGACCTTCCACCATGGCGTACTGGACGTACTGGATTCTGGCTTGCCCTTGAGATAGGCACTGTCCGGAAAGGTCTGCCTCAATATGCGCGCTGCATCATCGCGCAAGTCATGAAGGCCCAGCGCGTCATAGGATTTGACCATCACGAACAATGCCTCTTCGATGGCTGGCGCTTCGCGATATTCGGTCACCGCAGTCTGGGCACGATTGGCGGCCGCTACATAGGCACCCCGACGGTAATAATAGTTGGCGACATGGACTTCATATTGCGCCATGGCATTCACCAGATATTTCATGCGCGCGATCGCATCTTTAGTGTAGATGCTATCGGGGAAACGCTCTGCCAATTGCTTGAACGAGTCGAAGGCATCTCGAGCAGCTTTCGGGTCTCGTTCGCTTGGGTCCTGGCGGGACAGAAAGTTGAAGAGACTGACCTTGTCATTGAAATTGATCAGGCCGCGCAGATAATACATGTAGTCGACGTTCGGGTGATTCGGGTGTAGCTTGATGAAGCGATCCACAGCAGCCAAAGCCTGTGCCTGGTCACCTTGGCGATAGTGCGCATAGGCGATTTCCATTTGTGCTTGCTGCGCATAGGTACCGAACGGGTAGCGTGATTCCAGCTTCTCGAAATGCTGAATAGCCCTTTCGAAATTGCCGCTCGCCAATTCGTCGCGCGCCTCCGAGTATAATTTAGACGCCGACCAGTTTTTTGTTTCATCAATGCTCTCGGGGACAAGGCCGCATCCGGAGAGAGATAAAACAAGGGCAATGGCAGCGAATTTCAACGATCTTTTTTGCATGACGTTTGCAAGAGCACATCGGAACAAGGCCACGATTATAGCCCATGGCGCATGCTTGCAACGAACTCACTGATACCCGATTTTGACTCCGATATTACCTGACACTGAGATGGATGATGGCGACGAATATGAAGTTGCCGCCTCCGATTTACCCCCAATCACACTGAAACTGACACCGAAATTTTGCGGCGTACGGCTCGACAAGGTGCTGTCTCAGCTCGTGCCGGAATATTCCCGTAGCCGCCTGCAGCAATGGATAGATGCCGGCCATGTGATGGTTGATGGTGCCCCGGCACGTGCGAAGTTGCTGGTTCTGGGCGACGAAACCATCGAAATTCAACCGAAAGCCGCACCTGAGGAGCAGGCTTTCAAGCCGGAGCCAATGGCGCTGACCATCGTTCATGAGGATGCGTCTATTCTGGTCATAGACAAAACCGCTGGATTAGTCGTGCACCCGGCGGCTGGCAATTGGTCGGGCACCTTGCTTAATGGCCTGCTACATCATTTTCCTGCAATTGCCAACGTGCCACGTGCCGGCATCGTGCACCGGCTGGACAAGGACACCAGTGGCCTGATGGTAGTAGCGAAGACATTGTCAGCGCAAACCGATTTGGTCCGCCAGTTACAGGCAAGAGCCGTTAAGCGTGAATACCTTGCTCTGGTATGGGGGCAGCCTCATGCCAGCGGTAGAGTCGATGCGGCGATAGGTCGGCATCCACGCGATCGAATCAAGATGGCAGTTTCGCAGCATGCCAGTGCAAAGCCGGCGGTAACCCATTACCAGAGGGTTGCAACGGGCACCCTTGATGGCCGGTCCGTGAGTTTGATGCGATGTCAATTGGAAACCGGACGAACGCATCAAATTCGGGTGCATATGCAATCCATCGGCTTTGCTCTCGTCGGCGATCCCTTGTACGGAAAACCTCATCTAGCGTCGGTCTTTCCGCGGCAAGCCTTGCATGCCTATCAGCTCGGCCTGATTCATCCAACAAGCGGTGAGAGTCTGGAATGGCGAGCCCAGCTTCCAGCCGATTTTTCCAATTTGCTTTTACGCGCTGGCATTGATGACGTTGTAGTAGAGTGAAAGTGATCGGTATGGATCTTATTCTTCCTGATTGGATTGATGCTCCAGCGAATGTTGGCGCACTATCGACTAGGCGGCGCGGTGGGACAAGTCTTGCTCCCTACGACGACGGCGCTGGTGCCGGTGGTATGAATCTCGGAACGCATGTCGGTGACGATCCTGAGGCAGTCAGGCAGAATCGGGCGTTACTGCGGACCATGGTCCCTAGCGAGCCGGTGTGGCTTACGCAGGTGCATGGCACGAAAGTGGTTGATGCGGCCACCGCAATGCATTCGCCGGAGGCCGATGCAAGTATCGCGACGCAAGCCGGCGTGGTTTGCGTGGTTCAGACCGCTGATTGCCTTCCAGTGTTGTTTTGTGATGTGAAGGGGCGGGCGGTTGGCGCGGCCCATGCAGGGTGGCGTGGTTTGGCAGCGGGCGTGTTGCAAAATACCGTGACTCGCATGCGTGAGGCCGGTGCTACTGATATCTTGGCCTGGTTGGGGCCTGCAATTGGTCCACAATGTTTTGAAGTGGGGCAGGAAGTGTACGACGCATTTGTCCTCTCTAATCCCGCCATGGCGACCGCATTTGTGCCGCAGGGTGATTCGACGGGGAAGTACCTTGCCGATATTTATACGCTGGCGCGGATGGTGTTACGCAATGAGGGAGTGATTCAGATTTTTGGTGGTGGCTTATGCACGATGACCGAGAGAGAGCACTTTTACTCTTATCGCCGCGATAAGGTGACAGGACGCATGGCCTCTTTGATTTGGATCAAGTAAAGTTTTCCGCTTATCGGCGAAGATCCTGAGCACTCTTTATTGTGTTCCTGTCAGGTCTTCTTTCTCTAATGCAATCGCTTCTTCTTGTGCAGTCGAATCGCGCCGTAATTTTTCGGCGCGCATTCGTTTGCGCTTGCGTTGCGGCGTACCCATCAAGTATAAAATGATCGCCAAAGGCAAGACGCCATACAGCAGAAAAGTCATGATGCCGGCGATCACGGAATATTCAGTAATCGACATCATGAACACAACGTAAATCCATGCGATGGCAACGATATACATAGAAGTTTCTTCAAGTATCGATCCAAACCGTAACCTTACGCCAAAAAAGAGAAGCAAGCATGAATATGTTCCCTCCTCCAGTAGGTAGCAACGCATGGATGTCTCAATTCACAGATCCAAGTGCATGGCAAGCATGGCTGAACAAGCCTCCGATTGATACCAAGCCGATCACGGCCACGGTCAAGGAGTTCGGTGCGACCATTGATCCATCGGATATGGTTCGGTTGCAGAATGATTACGTGCAACACTTGTCCTCCCTATGGCAGGAAATGCTTGGTTCGAAAACACCAGCAATCAGCGATCGCCGCTTTGCTGCGCCGGAATGGCACACAAATCCTCTGCATGCGTTCAATGCGGCCGCATATCTACTCAATGCACGTTTCTTAATGTCGATGGCCGAAGCAGTGGAAGCGACACCACGTGCGAAACAGAAAATCCGGTTCGCGGTACAGCAGATGGTAGACGCAATGTCACCCGCTAATTTTCTGGTTACCAATCCCGAGGCCCTGCAGAAAATCCTTGATACTAAGGGGGAGAGTTTGACCAAGGGCATTGCCCATATGCTTGAGGACCTGCAAAAAGGCCATATTTCTCAGACCGATGAATCGGCATTTGAAGTCGGGCGGAATGTTGCGACGACTGAGGGGGCCATCGTTTTTGAAAACGAGCTATTTCAGCTGATTCAGTACAAACCGCTCACTAAGTCTGTTCATGAGAGGCCGTTGCTGCTGGTCCCGCCTTGTATTAACAAGTACTACATTTTGGATTTGCAGCCGCAAAATTCTTTAGTTCGCTACGCTGTCGAACAAGGGCATACGGTATTTCTCGTGTCATGGTGCAACCCAGATGCTTCGCTTGGACATGTCACCTGGGATGACTACATTCTTAACGGTGCAGTCAAGGCCATCAATGTCGTTCAGGAGATTTCCAAAAAAGAGCAAATCAATGCGCTGGGATTTTGTGTCGGTGGCACCATCATTTCCTCTGCATTAGCCTTGCTAGCGGGCCGAAAGGAGAAGCCGATCTCCAGCCTGACGCTGTTAACGACCTTACTCGACTTCTCGGACACCGGCATCATTGACGTATTCATTGATGAAGCGCAGGTCGTGATGCGTGAACAGTCAATTGGCCAAGGCGGCTTGATGCCAGGCCGCGATTTCGCGTCCGCCTTCTCCAGTTTGCGCCCGAATGACCTGGTTTGGAATTACGTCAAATCCAACTATTTGAAAGGCGAGGATCCGCCGCCATTTGACTTGCTGTACTGGAATGCCGACAGCACCAACCTTCCTGGACCGATGTTTTGCTGGTACTTGCGTAACCTTTATCTTGAAAACAATCTGAAGGTTCCGGGAAAGGTGAAGATCGCAGGCGAAAAAATTGACCTGGCGAAAATCGATGCGCCGGTTTTCATCTATGGTTCACGCGAAGACCATATCGTGCCTTGGACAGCAGCGTATGAATCGGCTACGTTGCTCAATCCGAGAAAACGTAGTTGTAACCGTTTCGTATTAGGCGCATCCGGTCATATTGCCGGCGTCATTAACCCACCGGCGAAAAAGAAACGCAGTTACTGGACGAACGACAATGCTGCTGCTAATGCCGAGGAATGGTTAAGTGGCGCGAAGGAGCATCCTGGCAGCTGGTGGACAGAATGGGCTACCTTTCTTGCGCAGTATGGGGGCAAGCAGATTGCCGCTCCTCGCAAGTACGGTAATGCAAAATACAAAGCAATCGAGCCCGCGCCTGGTCGTTACGTGAAAGTTAAGGCAGGTTAATGACAAAAGAGGAATGATGCTGTCTAAAAAGGAGCCGTTTACGGCTCCTTTTTACATGCATTGCAGTTTTCGAAGAGAGAGGGTACAGAAGCGCATTGCTTTACGTTTAGGAAGAAATAATGGACGTTCCTGATGCATTGCAATAGATCTATAAGATGAGGATGGTGGTTGCGTAGCGCTTTGTTTTTTCGCACTATATAATAAAGAAGGCGGGGCGAACGCATGTTCGCTTTTTTTACGAAACGGCACAGATGCGTTGCGACGCAATAATTGGAATTGTCGATGAATAGTGCAAAAAAGATTTCCGAGCGCTTGATCAAGAAGTATCCGAATCGCCGCCTTTACGATACGCAAACTAGTTCCTACATCACATTGTCGGACGTGAAACAGTTGGTTCTCGATAATGAGGAATTTACTGTTGTTGATGCCAAGACTGATGAAGACCTCACGCGCAGTATCCTGTTGCAGATCATTCTGGAAGAAGAGGCAAATGGTACGCCGATGTTCTCCAGTAGTGCCTTGGCGCAAATCATTCGCTACTACGGCCATGCGATGCAGGGCATGATGGGCTCCTATATTGAGAAGAATATTCAAGCGTTCATCGATATTCAGAACAAGTTGGCTGAAAGCTCCAAGGGCTTCTATGAGGGCAAACCGTTCAGTCAAGAGATGTGGACTCAGTTCATGAATGTGCAGGGACCGATGATGCAAGGCATGATGAGTAACTACATTGAACAAAGCAAGAATCTGTTCGTGCAGATGCAGGAGCAAATGCAGAGTCAAACCAAAAACATGTTCGGCAGCTTCCCGTTTACCCCAAACGACAAGAACAAACGGTAATGCATAAAAGGCAAGTTGGATTCATACATCGGGCAAGATAGCAGGCAATGAAGAGGTACAATAGCGGATTCGCTTTTGTGCCTCTTTTTTTATGTCCAACGCTTTGCAAAATCCGAAAATTGGTTTCGTTTCCTTAGGGTGTCCTAAGGCACTCGTCGATTCCGAGCAAATTCTCACTCAATTGCGCGCTGAAGGCTATGACACGGCTAAGTCGTACGACGGTGCCGATCTTGTTATCGTCAATACCTGCGGCTTCATTGATGCCGCCGTCCAGGAATCTCTCGATGCCATCGGTGAGGCCTTAAGTGAGAACGGCAAGGTGATCGTCACAGGCTGTCTGGGTGCCAAGAAGGACGCAGCGGGTAATGACATTATTCAAAGCGTCCACCCAAAGGTCCTTGAGGTGACCGGTCCACACGCTGTAGGCGAGGTGATGGCGGCTGTGCACAAGCACCTACCCAAGCCGCATGATCCATTCATGGATTTGGTGCCAGCACAAGGGGTGAAGCTGACACCCAAACATTATGCTTACCTGAAAATCTCCGAGGGCTGTAACCACCGCTGCAGCTTTTGCATCATCCCATCCATGCGCGGTGATCTGGTGTCGCGTCCGATTGCTGATGTGATGCTGGAGGCGGAAAATCTGTTCAAGGCTGGCGTGAAGGAATTGCTAGTCATTTCCCAGGACACTAGTGCTTACGGGGTGGATGTGAAGTTCCGTACCGGTTTCTGGAACGGCAAGCCGATCAAGACGCATATGACGCAATTGGTGATGGCTCTGGGTGAACTGGCTGCGCAATATGGCGCATGGGTTCGTTTGCATTATGTGTATCCCTATCCTCATGTAGACGATGTCATTCCGTTAATGGCGGAGGGCAGGATACTGCCTTATCTGGATGTGCCTTTGCAGCATGCGCATCCTGACGTGCTCAAGCGCATGAAGCGGCCGGCCAATGGAGAAAAGAATATCGAACGGATTCAAGCTTGGCGCAGGATATGCCCAGACATCACCATTCGCTCAACATTCATTACCGGTTTCCCTGGGGAGACTGAACAGGAATTCCAATACCTTCTCGACTTTCTGGCGGAGGCGGAGATCGATCGCTTGGGCTGCTTCGCCTATTCTCCGGTAGAGGGAGCCACCGCCAACGAGTTGTCGGATCCAGTGCCGGAAGAAGTGCGTGAAGAGCGCCGTGCACGCGTAATGGAATTACAGGAAGGGATTTCAAAGAGGCGACTGCAGACCAAGGTCGGAACGACGATGCGTGTACTGCTTGACGAGGTGAGCGCTAGCGGCGGTGTTGCGCGTTCTGTTGCCGATGCACCGGAAATTGATGGCGTCGTCTATGTGAAGCCGCCATATGAGCCACACCGCAAACTCAAGGTGGGCGAATTCGTTGATGTCAGAATCACTGCCGCCGATGCGCATGACTTGTGGGCTGAGGCATAAATGATGCGTGTTGCAAGCCGGCAGCTGCTGGCAATTGCTCTGTGGGTGTTCGCGTCCACGGCGACAGCTACCGCCGAAATGGCTCCGACACATTCTGGAAAGGAATTGTTTGCCCAGCCGCTTATTTTGCGCGGAGTGCTCGGCGAGGAACGGGTACAGATGAATTTGCACGTCAACGCGGAATTCGGTGACGGCGTTGAGGGCCATTATTTCGTTTTCGGTCAGTCCCGGAATATCCTCTTGGCCGGTGAAGCCGAAGGTGACGAGCTATTCCTTGAAGAATCCGAAAACGGAACAGACGTCTCGGGGCAATGGAGTGGAAAAATTGCCGGTGACACCATTGCCGGTGAATGGCAGTCTGCGGATGGCTCGCTGACCAAGCCATTCCAAATGAACGTTGTGCGTACGATTAAGAAGGCGAAAATAGGCAGCCAACCGAGGCAATAGAGTCAGTAGACGAGGGAGCGTCGCGTGACAGACCGCAAATCGATTCAAACATCCTTGATTCATTCCGATTACATGGCGCCGGACGGTTTTGCCGCATTTCCGGTGCCAATTCATCATGCGTCGACGGTTCTGTTCAAGGATGTCGCTGCGCTGCGGGCACGCGACTGGCGTGACAAGACAGCTTATACCTACGGCTTGCATGGTACGCCGACCAGCTTTACGTTGGAAGCGCGACTGGCCGAGATTGAAGGGGGGGCGCATTGCGTCCTGGCGCCCAGTGGCTTAGCAGCAATCGCCATGGTGGATTTCGCCTTGCTCAAGACGGGCGATGATGTACTGATCCCCGACAATGCTTACAACCCGAATCGCGAGCTGGGGCGGTGGTTGTCGCAGGACTTCAATATTACAGTGCGCTTTTACGATCCGATGATCGGTGCCGGTATCGCTAGCCTAATCCAGCCGAATACCCGCCTGGTCTGGACTGAGGCACCTGGCTCGGTATCGATGGAGGTGCCCGACATTCCAGCGATCTGCGCAGTGGTACGTGACAGGCGCTCTGCTGGTCAGGATATTCATGTCGCAATGGACAATACCTGGTCGGCTGGCATAGCGTTTCGTGCATTTGACCATGGCGTCGATATTGTCATGCAGGCCTTGACCAAGTACCAGTCCGGTGGCTCCGATGTCCTCATGGGAGCGGTTATTACGCGTGAAAAGGCATTGATGCATCGCATTGAGATGGCGCACATGCGTATCGGTTTCGGTGTCAGCATGGACGATGTCTACCTGGTGTTGCGTGGCCTGCCGACAATGAAGTTGCGTTTCGACGCGCATGACAAAGGCGCTCGCACAGTGGCGGCATGGTTGAAAGCTAGACCGGAGATTTCCCACGTGCTGCATCCTGCGTTCGAGGATTGTCCGGGGCATGATGTGTGGAGGCGGGATTTTACCGGGGCAGGCGGTTTATTCTCCGTGGTGTTCGATGATCGCTACCGTGAAGCACAGACCGATCGCTTTATCGATAGCCTGAAATTATTCAAGATCGGTTTTAGCTGGGGCGGTGCGCATAGCTTGTGCGTGCCCTATCGAATTCAGTCGATGCGCAAGACATGGACAGGACGAGGGCAACTAGTGCGATTTAACATCGGTCTGGAAGACCCTGCTGACCTGATTGCGGATATCGAACAGGCACTTGCGACCTTACCCAATCCGCGCTGAATGTGATGGCAAAACCATTTAGAGCGGCATTGCCTTGTTGTCGTTCAGATCCAGCCAGCCTTTGATCAGGCGATAAGCCTTCCATATCCATGCACCGGTCCAGAGCAGCCAGGCGAGAGGTATGCCGATCACTGTGACGAACAGAATGCCGCCGAGGATCATCCAGAACAGATACCACCAAAACGAGCGAATCTGCCAGCTGTGATGACTGTAAACAAAAGTGCCCACAGTCTCGTCACGCTTCAGGTAATTGATGATTAGCGGAATCCAGGAAAAAACCCCTAGAGAAAAAACGAAACTGATCCCATGCATGAGGTAGAGCCACCAGACAAGATCCTTGCCAGACTGCAGTTTCTGATCAAATACAAGTTCTTGCGTCATGGCTGCTCCACACGGAAAAGTTTGAACAGTATTATGAGTCAAGCAAAGCTAAGATGCCGTCTAAGCCTACAAAATTCAAGGCGACATCTGCTTGCGCTCGCACAATGGGCTTCGCGCGAAAGGCAACCGACATACCGGCAATGGCCATCATTTTCAGATCATTGGCGCCATCACCCATCACGATAGCTTGTTGAGTGGAAATGCCTAGTTCGGAGCAGACGCGTTCCACCGTGCGCTTCTTTTCGTCGGCGTCGACAATGCCGCCAACGACGCGTCCGGTCAGTTTGCCATCCACGATCTCCAGTTCGTTCGAATGCGTGTAATCAAGACCAAGGCGGGTCTTCATGCGGTCGGTAAAGAAAGTAAACCCCCCGGATACCAGCAAAGTTCTTAGACCGGCATTCTTGATCGCGGCGAGCATCTTTTCCGCGCCGGGTGACAGTTGCAAGCGCTCATCATAGACACGCTGTAGGGCAGCTGCATCCAGCCCTTTCAACAAGGCAACGCGGCGCGTTAAACTTTCTTGGAATTCAATTTCACCACGCATGGCCGCTTCAGTGATTTCGGCGACTTGTGGTTTTAACCCCTGCATGTCGGCAATTTCATCAATGCACTCGATCGTGATGAGTGTGGAATCCATGTCCATCGCCACCAGTTTGAAATCTGACAGTTTCCGTGCGCTATCAATAAAGGTGCAGTCCAGTTGTGCGGCGAGGCAGGCGGTTTCAACCTCTGCCTTGAGCGATTCGGAAAATTGAACACCTTCGCAGCGGTAAGCGTTCGGGGAGAGGGGGACGGTGCGTTGGGAATGCGCCATCGCGGCGATGCGGTCGATGGCGGTGCGGTCGTTGGTTAAGCCTTGCAGGATCAGATTCATGTTGGGCTGCTTTTTGCAGTAATGAGTACTGGATAGAAAAGTGGTTAGGGAACGAGTGAACGAATGGTCGTCTTTACTTGCGCTACTCGCGCCGCCAAGTCGGGCATGCTGGCCGTGATACGCAACTTGTCCTGACCATACAGTTTGATATGCCGGTTTTTCTGAACCAGCTCAATGATACGCATGGCGTCAATTGGTGGGTTCGGTTGGAACTGCAATACTGCCGATTCCGCATGCGCGTCGATTTTAACAATGCCCGCAGGTTTGGCTGCCACTCTTAGTCGGTGTGTCTCGATCAATGCCTTAGCTGCTTCTGGCATCTTGCCAAAGCGGTCGATCAGTTCCTCCTGCAGTTCATCAATGGCGCTTTGCGCTTCGCAGTTAGCGAAGCGTTTGTATAGCGACAAGCGCTCATGCACATCGCCACACTAGTCTTGTGGTAGCAGAGCGGGTACGTGCAAGTTGATTTCGGTCGTCGTCGATAGCGGTGCCGCGAGATCGGGTTCTTTACCGTTCTTGAGCGAACGCACAGCTTCATTCAGCATGTCGGAATACAACTGAAAGCCAATTTCCAGCATTTCGCCCGATTGATTCTCTCCCAGCACCTCGCCCGCGCCGCGGATTTCAAGGTCATGCATCGCGAGGTAGAAGCCGCTGCCCAGTTCTTCCATTTGCTGAATCGCTTCTAACCGCCGCTGTGCCTGCTTGGTCAGACCATGCATGTCATGCACCAACAGATAGGCATACGCTTGGTGATGTGATCGCCCAACGCGGCCGCGCAACTGGTGTAACTGTGCCAAGCCAAACTTGTCGGCGCGATGCATGATGATGGTGTTGGCCGTCGGTACGTCAATGCCGGTTTCAATGATCGTCGTGCAGAGCAGAATGTTGAAACGCTGCGACACAAAATCACGCATGACTTTTTCGAGGTCGCGTTCGTGCATCTGGCCATGCGCAACGGCGATGCGTGCTTCTGGTAATAAGGCTTCCAGCATCGCCTTGCGATTGAGAATGGTTTCGACTTCGTTGTGCAGGAAGTACACTTGACCACCGCGCTTGAGTTCGCGCAGGCAGGCTTCGCGAATTACCGATTCATCTTCGCTGCGCACAAATGTCTTGATCGCTAGTCGCTTCTGTGGCGCAGTTGCGATAACGGAAAAGTCGCGTAAGCCCTCGAGCGCCATGCCAAGCGTGCGAGGGATAGGTGTCGCTGTCAACGTTAAGACATCGACTTCGGCGCGGAGCGCTTTCAGTGCCTCCTTTTGGCGTACGCCGAAGCGGTGTTCCTCATCGATAATCACTAAGCCAAGACGGGAAAACTTGATGTCGTTCGACAGTAGCTTGTGCGTGCCGATCACAATGTCGATTGTGCCGTCGGCCATGCCTTTAATTGCCTGCGTTACTTCCTTGCCGGTCCGGAACCGGGAGAGTTCGGCAATTTTTACTGGCCAGGAGGCAAAGCGGTCAACAAAGGTCTGGGCATGCTGCTCAGCCAATAGCGTCGTCGGGGCCAGAATGGCAACCTGTTTGCCCCCCATGACCGCGACAAAGGCAGCGCGCAATGCCACCTCGGTTTTGCCAAAGCCGACGTCGCCGCAGATCAGGCGGTCCATCGGTTTACCGCTGGTCATATCCTTGATGACGGCATTGATGGCGGCACTTTGATCAGGGGTTTCCTCGAAGCCGAAGCTTTCAGCAAAACTTTCATAATCGCGCCCCGAATACTGGAAGGCGTGTCCTTGACGTGCGGCACGGCGGGCGTATAGGTTGAGCAGCTCTGCGGCTGTATCGCGAATCTGCTGTGCGGCTTTCTTCTTTGCTTTCTCCCATTGGCCCGAGCCGAGCGTATGGAGTGGCGCGTCCTCCGGCGATGCGCCGGAATAGCGCGAGATAACGTGCAACTGAGACACCGGTACATACAGCTTCGTGTCCTTCGCGTATTCTAAATGCAGAAACTCGGTTTCCCCCTCGCCAAGATCCATGCTGACGAGGCCCATGTAGCGGCCGATGCCGTGATTAACGTGTACTACCGGGTCGCCAACCTTGAGCTCCGACAGGTCGCGCACCATGGACTCGACTTGCGTGGCACCTTCCTGTTTGCGCCGGCCGGCGCGTCGACCACTGCCTGCATACAGTTCAGTCTCAGTGATAAACGCAAGATTGCCCTGGTCAGCAGCAAGTTCAAAGCCGGTATGTAGCGGGGCGACACCTAGCATGAGCTTGGCCGATGCAGCAGCAAAATCGGCAAAGCTTTCGCAGGGAGTAAGGGATAGGTCGAATTCGTTGAAGTACTGTTGCAGGGTCTCACGCCGGCCGTTGGATTCGGCACAGATCATGACGCGCTTGTCGGTTTGCAGCAGGTAGGAACGCAGATTGACCAAAGGGTCGTCGACGCGGCGATTGACGGCGATATTGGGAATAGCCGCAGACACTTCCGATGCGACATCGCCAGTTTGGATCACCCAGCGGCCATAGGGTTTTGCCAGTGTGAAAAAGTCTTCGTTGGTCAAGAACAAACGTTCTGGCGCAAGCAAGGGGCGCTCTCGATCCGCCTTGAGGAACATGTAGCGCGACTGTGTATCTGCCCAGAAGCGCTGGATCGCCGCATCAATGTCACCCACCAGGGCAAAGGTGGTCGCGTCAGGTAAATATTGAAACAGCGTTGCTGTCTCATCGAAGAAAAGCGGTAAGTAATATTCAATCCCCGCTGAGGCAATACCATTGCCGATATCCTTGTAAATCGGGGATTTGGAGGGATCGCCCTCGAACTCCTCGCGCCAGCGGCTGCGGAATGCGGTGCGAGCCGCTTCATCGACCGGAAATTCACGTCCTGGCAACAGGCGAACTTCACGTACCGGATACAAGGAACGCTGTGTATCGGCATCAAACGTCCGAATCGTTTCGATGGTGTCGCCGAACAGGTCGATTCGATAGGGTAGCGCGGACCCCATCGGAAACAGATCGATTAGTCCCCCGCGAACGGAATACTCGCCGGGCGACATCACCTGGGTCACGTTCGTATAACCGGCTAAAGTTAACTGCGACTTGAGCCGGACTTCATCCAGAGTCTCGCCTTGTTTGAAAAAGAAAGTATAGGCAGCAAGAAACGACGGTGGCGCCATGCGCAACAGTGCGGTGGTGGCCGGTATGATCAGCACGTCACATTGACCGCTGCGGATCTCATGCAAGGTGGCCAGCCGTTCTGACACCAGGTCCTGATGCGGCGAAAACGTATCGTAGGGGAGCGTTTCCCAGTCGGGCAGCAAGTGACAGCGCAAGGGCGCTTCGCCGTGATTGCTGAACCACGGTATTTCAGCCCGCAGCCTTTGTGCGTCGATCGCATTGGCGACGACAACAGCAAGCATGCGCTGCTGTGCTTTCAGTGAAGATGCTGCCTGTGCGAGAACAAACGCATCGGCTGAGCCATGCACCGTAGGCAGCACGAAGCGGTTACCAGGTTTGGGAAGAGACTTTTTTAGATCGAATGACATTAACTAGTCGACATCTGATTGCCGTATTGGCCAAAATCGTCGCTTTCAAGGGATTTCGACTGTGAGAAAATAGGGGGAAATTATAAACTAAGCCTTTTACCAAGGCCTGACGTCAATGCTATCGTCTGGTCTCCATCTCTCGCTTTTGCTGCCGCTGAATGATTTCATCACGTTACTTCGCTCTCATCCCTGCCGCCGGAGTCGGCGCGCGCATGGCGGCAGACTGCCCAAAGCAATACTTGCCTCTCGCGGGGAAGCAGATGCTGGTACACGTGCTCGATACCTTCGCGTCGAACGAGAAGATTGCCCACACTTATGTCGTGGTCAGTGACGGCGACGGCTATATCGCTGATGCCTTGGCCAACGCGATACATCTTGCGCATCGCGTCACAGTTCTTCACTGTGGTGGCGCAACGCGTCAGCAGTCTGTGCTGAACGGACTGAAAGCGATACGTGAACAGGTGGGCGACGATGATTGGATACTCGTGCACGATGCGGCCCGGCCCGGGCTGACCGTCGAATTGATCGACCGACTTGCGACGACGTTGCAGGACGATCCGGTCGGTGGATTGTTGGCACTTCCTGTGGTTGATACCCTTAAGCGCAGCGACGTTGCGAGCCGGACTGAAGCAACGGTGCAGCGTGAGCGGTTATGGGCTGCGCAGACGCCGCAGATGTTTCGCTATGCCTTACTGCGCCGCGCACTGGAGCAAGCTGTTGGCGTTACGGACGAATCGAGTGCGGTAGAAGCGCTTGGCCTGCGGCCTAAATTGGTCGAAGGTAGTCCCCGTAACTTCAAAGTCACGCTGCCGCATGATATCGCTTTGGCAGAATTACATTTAAAAGGAATTCCATGACTGTTCCCTCTTTTCGTATTGGGCAAGGTTACGATTGCCATGTGCTCGTTCCCGGCCGCAAGCTGATCATCGGTGGTGTTAACATTCCCCATGTGACGGGGCTGCTTGGGCATTCTGATGCGGATGTTTTGCTGCATGCGATTACCGATGCGATTCTCGGCGCCGCGGGTTTGGGAGATATCGGCCGTCACTTCCCGGACACTGATGCGCGGTTTGCTGGAGCGGACTCACGGAAGTTATTGAAGGAAGCGTGCAAGCGCGTTGCGGATGCTGGCTATCTTGTCGGTAATATTGATGCCACCATCATCGCACAAGCACCGAAAATGGCACCGCATATCGCGCAGATGGTAACCAATATTGCTGCTGACCTTGATGTCAACGCGGCACACGTGAATATTAAAGCCAAGACCAACGAAAAGTTGGGCTTTATAGGGCGGGAAGAAGGTATCGCTGCAGAGGCGATCGCACTGCTTTACAAACGTTAGAGTAGGTACAAAGAAGTGCCCAGTAAGTGCAAGCCTTCCACTGCGAGCAATTCACAATGCGCCAATTGCCCGCATTATGAATTAGCGCTTTAATCAGCCTCCGCCAATTCCTCGTATAACTCGCCCTGTTCCTTCACAGGTTGGACATTCAGTACCATCCTTCCGAATTCCACTGCCGCCGCAGTCATCGCAGAGATCCTCACCGGTTCCCGGTGTGCCGGCCATTGCTTCATCGCCGGGCTTCAAATGAGGAGGCTGTTTGCTGGACGTATTCGAAGGAGATGATGTTGGCATAAAACCTCCTGACAGGGTGAATGGCAAGAATAAACAGTGCCAGGCCATAATGATTTATGGTGCTGCCTTGCTGCACATTAAAGAAAGTAGATTGGCTGGCCGTTGAGAAGTTCAAGCCTTCTATTTCAAACGTTTTAGGCGCGCATTTCCGATGAGCTATTTTAGCGTCCAGCCTCAGCCCAATGCGCCGGTGACGGGAATGGAAACACGAACGCACAGGCCGCTGCCACTCTTGTTGGACAGCTTGAGGGCACCGCGATGCCGTTTCACAATACGCTCGACAATGGCGAGGCCCAGTCCTGCACCGTTGGCTTGTCCACGGGCCGCATCTAAACGGGTAAAGGGCCTTAATAAGCGATCCATCTCTTTGTCAGGCACACCTTGGCCATTGTCGGTAATTTCGATGACGGCATGACCATTTTCTGACTTGCACACGATATTGATCTCGGCCATGTTCGTACCGCACGTCTTGCCGTAGCGTCGTGCATTTTCGATAAGATTGCTGACCACTCGTTTCAGGTCAGTAGCATTGCCATATACGTTAACATCCTTGGCGATGGTACTGTGCACGCGTACATCCTGTAGGCGCTCTGCTTCACGCGTGCAATCGGTTAACAATGCGGTTAGATCGACGCTTGCACTATGTGTATTGTCAGTGGGTTTTGCATATTCAAGGAACTGACCGATGATGGCATCCATCTGCGCCAAGTCGGATTGTATGCCGACACGCGCATCATCTGGTAAATGAGCCATTTCGACTTCCAGTTGCATTCGAGCGAGGGGAGTCCGCAAATCATGCGAAATGCCGGCGAGAATGACAGCGCGGTCTGAGTCAACGCGATTGAGGTCGGCCACCATCTGATTGAAGCTACGGTTGGCTTCTCGGATTTCGGTTGGGCCGCGCTCCGGTAGCGGGTCAGGCCAAACCCCCTTTGCAATGGCGCGTGTTGCGGTTGCAATGCGAGACAGCGGTTGGTTGATCAGGCGGGAAATGAATACGGCACCAAGCAAGGACAATGTTAGTGCAGCGGTGCCGAAACCCAGCCACTGAATATTTGATGCCCCCTCTATGCGTTCGCGGTCCAGCCTCAGCCAGTATTCATCGTCATCGATTTTGAAACTGACCCAAAAACCGGCCACGTCGTTTACTTTGCTGGAGAATTTGGTGTCTTGGCCAAGCCGTGCCTTTACGTAGGATTCCAGTACGTACATCAATTCACTATCTGGCGGTGGGGCAACGACGTCGGTCTCCTCCAGCGGATAAATACGGATGCCTTCATTGCTGGCGAGGTCGAAGAGCAACTCGCGTCGCAATTCGGGGGCGGAGTGGGTAAGGGCGGCTCGTGTAATGGTGACAATCGAGATGACCTGCGCCGCCATTTGTTGCGCGCGTGGTGTCCGCTCCACGACGCGAAAGCTCGCGACCCAAGCCATGATGCTCGCCGTGATGAGAAAGGCAAGCAGAAAAAATGTCCGCCAGAACAGGCCGCTCTTTAGCCAGCCGAGCCGGTTACCTATGATCGGGATCAAAGTCCTTGCAGCCTTAGCGTGGCTGGCCTTCCGGAATGAAGACGTAACCAAGACCCCAAACCGTTTGAACATAGATCGGATTGGATGGGTCAGGTTCGATCAGCTTGCGCAAACGCGAGATCTGTACATCCAAACTGCGGTCGAATACCTCGTATTCGCGCCCACGCGCGAGTTCCATCAATTTTTCGCGGGACAATGGCTGCCGCGCATGACGGGCAAATACCTTCAGTACCGAGAACTCTCCTGTTGTTAAAGAAATGGTTTCGCCGTTCTTCTTCAACGTGCGGGTGCCGAGGTCGAGGATGAAATCGCCGAACTGGAAGGTTTGAGGTGTTTCCGAGGGGGCGCCAGGGATCTCGTCTGGCCCTTTGCGGCGCAGTACGGCGTTGATACGTGCAACCAGTTCACGGGGGTTGAAGGGCTTTGGCAGATAATCGTCTGCACCCATTTCAAGGCCGACAATGCGGTCTACGTCTTCACCTTTGGCGGTCAGCATGATGATCGGCGTCTGATCACCTGCGCCACGCAGCCGCCGGCAAATGGAGAGGCCATCTTCACCAGGCAGCATGAGATCCAGTACCAACAGATCATAGCGTTCGCGTATCCAGAGCTTGTTCATGGCCTGGGCGTTTTCTGCAGTAACGACGTTGAAGCCTTGTTCAGCTAGGTAGCGCCGTAACAGGTCGCGAAGGCGAAGATCGTCGTCAACGACCAGGATCTTGGCGTGGTGGCCGCTCGGGGTGTGGTTCGGTAAGTTGGCAGTCTGATTTGTCGTATTCATGGCGCTATGGTAACGTCAGTAAATCCGGGTGGAATATCTCTAGCGCAAAGCATTACAAAGTGTTACAAACTTTACCTTAAACAGATTAGCGTGCTGAACGAGGGCGCATACACTTGCGTCATTATTGTTCGCCTTAACCGGTATGCGAAGTCTATCTTAAGAAGCTTGGTGAGGTGGATTTCAAGCAATGCGGAACAGGGGTTTTTGACTATGCAACGCAGACGAATCGGTGCCTTTCTGCTATTCATCTTTAGTGCGGCGGCGGCAATCGCCGGCCCGGGCGGGCAGCAGTCTGACGCGCGGAATGCAGTTCGCGCCTACCAAATACAGGAGGCTTCGATTGACAGGGGACATTGGCAAGATCCATCGCGGGTTCAGCCGCAACCAGAGAGCCCTCGTGTGAAGGAGCAAGGCCGGATGACGCCGGAAGAGCGGCGTACGTTACGCCGGCAGATCAACGAAGTTGGCCACGATATCTACAGTCCAAAGTAGCAGCTGACTTTTCTGTCTCCTATATTGTTGCGCGCACATTATTACTTCTTTCTCAAGCTTTGTTCCGCCGTACGTGTTTTCGAGCAGCAATATACGACGTTATTTTTCCTAGTTGCTTATAAAGAAACCCGTATTGCTTATCCCACGCCTTTATCGCACGATACTGCCTAAGCACCGTTGCGATATCGCCGCGCGCAATAGGGCCTGTCAACGCATTGGTGGGGCCGAGGCGAAATACATTGTCTACTGTTCCCCTAACAAGCGGTTCCATTAATTTCAGCGCTACGTCGCGTGGTATGCCCGACTTCGCGTAGGCTTCAACGGCCACGTCGAGAAGGGTTACAAGGTAATTCGAGGCAAATACTGCGGCGGAATGGTAGAGGCTTTTGCATTCTGCCTTGATCGGTACAAGTTGTGCTCCTATTGCGATAAAGGCTGGCGCAAGTATTTTCAAGGCTTGGTCATTGCCTTCGATGCCGCAATAAGTGCCGTCAAATGTGGTGACTGCGTGTTCCGTTCCCGCGAAGCTACGGACCGGATGAATGCTGGCGACGTGCGCGCCGCATTGTGATGCCGCTTGCAATGTATCCGAAGGCAGCGCACCGCTGCAGTGAAATACGATCGTGCCGGCATTGATTAAACCAGCGTGGACAAGCATGTCGCAACAGCATGCAATTTGGTCATCAGGGGTGCCAATCAAGTAAATGTCAGCTGGCCGCAAAGATTGGATACCAGAAACAGCGCATCCCGCACCGATGAAAGCAACTGCCTGTTTGGAACTTTCGATGGAACGGTTTAGTACCTCCTGAATCCTGAACGTTTTGCTTTCAGACCACAGTCGTCCGAGCAACTTGCCCACGTTGCCGCAGCCGATGATATTGAGTGTTTTAGGCAACATTTCGGGGCCTTTCGTGTCTTATGGCGAGGGGTAGCGGGATTGTGTGCGTGTACGCCACTCCTGCTCAAGCAAGGAATAACAATTCAAGTCGTGAAAGCGGCCACCCCAGAAGGCCTGTTCGCGATGCACCCCTTCGAAGCGAAACCCGAGACGTGTTACAAGGCCGATGGAGGCAAGATTGTTTGGGTGGCTTTCTGCTTGAATTCGGTGCAATTGCATTGTGCTGAAGCCATAGTCCAATACTGCAGTAAGCGCTTCGCGCATATAGCCCTGGCCGTGGCAGTTGCGCAGAATTTCATAGCCGATCAAGCAATTTTGCCAGCTTTTATTCCAGCGGAATAAGCCACAGGTACCGATCAAACGTCCATCTTGTACGCGCTCCAGTGCCCAGCGAAACCCAGTGCCGGCGTGGAACCAGCTTGCAAAAAGCTGTGCGAGCTGATCCGCTTGTTGTGGCTCCGTTATGGGGTCCACGCCATACCATTGCATCCAGTCTGTATCGGAATGGAGAGCAAACAGGGCCTGGGAGTCCGAAGGGAGGATCTCCCGTAACGTAAGACGGGTGGTACGGAGAGAGGGAAAGGATTGGGTCATGATATGCACGCTGCGGATCGAGCAATTCTGGAATAAGTGTTTTAGCCCTCTAGAGCGGTTTGATGGTCAGTGTACTCGAGCCAAGGTTGGACCGAGGAGCGGACGTGTATGTGATGTACACCGAGCACCTCAGGTCCGAGATTGGCCGCGGCCGGCGAGGCCCGTACGCCGATCAGCAAACCGCGCTGACAAGACTGTGTGGCTAGTTGTCCGATACGGCAAGAGGTTTTTGTGTTCAGCCATCATACGCGCCTGCAACACTGAAGGACCGGGAAACCAGTACGGTCAAGAGTGCAGCTGCAATGCAAAGATTCGTCGGTTGGTTGAGGCATTTCTCTCCACGGTTGCGGGGGAGTGTGCCGCTATGCATTCAGCCTTTCCAGCGCTTCCTGCTGTTCCAGCCACTCGGATTCGAGTTGTTCCAGTTCTTTTGCTAGATAAGCTTGATCGAGAATCAACGCTTTTAACTCTTCCTTCTTGGCGTCGTCATAGATGGCCGGATCGGTTAAACGGTTATCGACTTCTGTCTTGCGCGCAGTCAGTTTGGCTAACTGTTCGTCAAGGCGCTTGAGGCGAGATTCGATCGGCTTGCGTAGACTGGAGAGGCGCTGGCGTTCTTCTGCTTCCAGACGGCGCCGCTCCTGGCGATCTTCTCGCGACTCGGGCGGTTGTTCGCTTGAGCGCGTGGCCGAATTTTTTGCCGTAGAGAAGTGGTTTGACGAATGCAGGGGGGCCTCAGTCTTGCCCAACTTGGTTTTGAACAGCCAGTCGCGGTAGTCATCAAGATCGCCATCGAATGGCTGCAAGCTGCCATCCGCAACGATCATGAATTGGTCAGTTGCGGCTCGCAGCAGGTGACGATCATGCGACACCAGAACAAGCGTGCCTTCGAATTGCGCGAGCGCCATTGTTAGCGCTTCCCGTGTTTCGAGATCAAGATGGTTGGTCGGTTCGTCCAAAAGAAGCAGATTGGGACGTTGCCAGACGATTAGTGCCAGCGCGAGGCGTGCCTTTTCGCCACCGGAGAATGGGGCGATTTTGCTGGTGACCATGTCGCCGCCAAAATTGAAGCCACCGAGGAAATTGCGTAGTTCCTGTTCGCGGGTGGTTGGGGCAATGCGTGCCAAATGCCATAGAGGTGACTCGTCGTGGCGCAGCATGTCGACTTGGTGCTGCGCGAAGTAACCAATTGATAGACCTTTGCCGAAGCGGACATCGCCAGCCAACGCTTGCAGTTCGCCAGCAATGGTTTTCACTACGGTCGACTTACCAGCTCCATTGACACCAAGCAGGCCGATGCGCTGACCAGTTTGTAGTGAGAAGTTAATGCCTGTGACGACCGGTTTCTCGATAAGGGAATGATCGCTGGCGCTTTCGGTTCGATAGCCAGCAACAGTATCTTCCATCACCAGCAAGGGATTCGGGGCGCTTAATGGCTCGCGGAATTCGAAAGAAAACTCGGCTGCTGCGCGCAGGGGAGCCATTTCTTCCATCTTCGCCAGCAGCTTCATACGGCTTTGCGCCTGCCTTGCTTTAGTCGCTTTGGCCTTGAAGCGGTCAATGAAAGATTGCAAGTGGGCGCGCTGCCGCGCTTGTTTCTCGAATGCCGCTTGGGTTAGGGCAAGTTGCGCGGCACGTTGCCGTTCGAAAGCGGAATAGTTCCCGGAGTAGCGTTTCAGCTTCTTGTCGTCGATGTGTACGATCACGTTGACGACACCATCAAGAAAATCGCGGTCGTGCGAAATGATGATCAATGTGCCTTCATAGCGCTTGAGCCAATCTTCCAGCCAGAGGATCGCATCGAGGTCGAGGTGGTTAGTCGGCTCATCAAGCAGGAGCAGGTCCGAAGGACACATCAAAGCCTGTGCCAGATTCAGGCGCATGCGCCAGCCACCAGAAAAGCTTGCGACCGGCTGTTGCATTTGGTCTTGAGAAAAGCCCAAGCCGGTTAGGAGTTGTTCTGCACGGGAGCGTACTGTGTAGGCGTCAGCGTCGGCAAGTTTGGCGTGCAATTCGCCGATGCGCGTGCCATTGGCGCTGCTTTCAGCTTCGTTTTCCAGTTGGGCTAGTTCGGCTTCCAGTCGGCGTAGGCTGATGTCGCCATCGATTGCGTATTCCAGCGCGGGACGGTCAAGCGCTGGAGTCTCCTGCGCGACGTGAGCCATGCGCCATTTGGTAGGAAAGTCGACTTCACCCATATCTGCATGGAGTTCGCCACGCAGTAGGGCGAACAGACTGGACTTGCCGGCGCCATTGGCACCGATCAGGCCGATCTTGTCACCGGGATTGAGGGTAAGGTCGGCATTTTCCAGCAATGGCTTGACGCCCCGGATCAGACTGACTTGCTGAAAACGGATCATTGCTTTTTCAACTGGTCTGCAGTCAGTAGGAATACCATATCGTCGCCAGCACTGGTGGACAGCCAAGTCAATTCCAGGTTGGCAAAGGCTTTTTCTGCAAAGTTGCGCTCGTTACCGATTTCCACGACCAGCACACCGTCTTTGGTTAAGCGTTCTGCAGCGCCGGCAACAATCTTTCGTACTAGATCCATGCCGTCCGTACCGCCGGCCAGGGCGATTTGTGGCTCATGTTGGTACTCTTGTGGCAGTGTGCTCATCGACGCCGAATTGACATAAGGCGGATTGGTCACAATTAGGTTGTATTTCTTGTTGGGGACCTTTGCATATAGGTCAGATTCAATCAATGTGATCCGATTCTGGAATTGGTAGTCGTCTACATTACGGCGCGCAACCGCGAGCGCATCGGGAGAAATATCGACAGCATCGATCTGGGCGTTTGGGAACGCATCAGCCAGCAGGATAGGTAGGCAGCCGGATCCTGTGCAAAGCTCTAGGATGGTCGTGACCGATTCAGGATCTTCCACCCAAGGAGAGAGCTGATCGGGGATCAGTTCAGCGAGAAAGGAGCGTGGCACGATAACGCGTTCATCAACATAAAAGCGATAATCGCCAAGCCACGCTTCATTGGTCAGGTAAGCAGCAGGAAGGCGTTCAATAGTGCGGCGTTCGATGATTTGCAACACGGCCGTTATTTCATCCGGGAGCAGACGTGCATCGAGAAACGGCTCCAGCTTGTCCAAAGGTAGCTTGAGTGTATGGAGGATCAGGTACGCCGCCTCATCGAACGCAGTGTTGCTGCCATGTCCAAAGAATAGATTGGCGCCATTAAAGCGCGTGGCGGCATAGCGCAATAGATCTCGGATGGTAGTGAAGTTGTTTGGTGTCATAGGAGGGGAATGGTGGTCGCCTTAGACCTCTCCTAAGAGGAGAGGCGTCTGGAAGCGAAGGCTAGATCAGAATATTCTCTAGCGTGCGCCGGTAGATATTCTTTAATGGATCAATGAAGCGTAATTCGATGTGTTCATCGATCTTGTGGATGCTTCCGTTTGGCGGGCCAAATTCGATGACTTGCGGGCAGATTTGTGCAATGAATCGGCCATCCGAGGTACCTCCCGTTGTCGACAGATCCGCATCCAATCCCGTCTCGGATTTAATTGCGGCAGTGATGGCGTCGCTCAACGTGCCGCGCGGTGTGAGAAACGGCCGGCCCCCGATCACCCATTTGATGTCATATTCGAAATCGTACTTGTTCAGGATTTCGTGCACGCGCTGTTGAAGGCCTTCGACGGTGCTGGCTGTTGAGAAGCGGAAGTTGAAGTCGACGACAACTTCGCCTGGAATGACGTTGGTGGCGCCAGTTCCACCGTGAATATTTGACATTTGCCAGGACGTCGGCAGATAGTATTCATTGCCGTCGTCCCATCGCTCCGCTGCCAGTTCGGCCAGCGCTGGTGCGGCAAGATGAATCGGATTCTTCGCCAGTTGTGGATAGGCGATATGGCCTTGCACCCCCTTGATGGTCAGCTTGCCCGACATGGAGCCGCGTCGGCCATTTTTGACGACGTCACCAAGCACATCAGTCGAGGTTGGCTCGCCGACGATGCAGTAATCGAGTTGCTCGCCACGCTCCTTGAGCTTGTTGCAGACGATAACTGTACCGTCCGTGGCGGGACCTTCTTCGTCGCTGGTGATCAGGAATCCAATCGAGCCCGTATGGTTGGGATGTGCGGCGATGAACTCTTCCACAGCAATCACCATTGCTGCAATCGAGGTCTTCATGTCGGCAGCGCCGCGGCCATACAGCTTGCCGTCACGCTGTGTTGGTACGAAAGGATTGGAGTGCCAATGATCAAGCGGACCGGTCGGTACGACGTCGGTGTGTCCGGCAAAAACCACTAGCGGTTGTACGTTACCTTTGCGCGCCCAGAGATTGGTGACGCCACCTGATTCTATCGTTTCACATTGAAAACCAAGTGGTTCCAGCAATTGGATCAGACGTCGCTGGCAGCCTTTGTCATCTGGCGTGACCGAGGAAAGCCCGATCAGTTCTTCGGTCAATGCAAGCGTTTTACTCATACGTTATTTGTTGAAGATCTGTTGATAAAGCGCATCGGAAAAACCGACGTGCGTTGCGCTGTTGTATGACAGGACAGGGCGTTTGATGACGGACGGTGATTCCAGCATCAATGCAGCGGCGCTTTTTGCGTCTGTGACGGCAGCCTTCCGGTCGTCTGGTAATGCACGCCAAGTCGTGCCCTTGCGGTTGACTATGACATCCCATGCCACCTGTGTTAGCCAGTACTCGACAAGAACGGCGCTAAGACCAGTTTTCTTGAAATCGTGAAATGTGTAGTCGATGCCGCTTTTTTCCAGCCAAGTCCTGGCCTTCTTGACCGTGTCACAGTTCGGGATGCCGTATAGGGTCGCAGTCATCGTTTCAAACGGTCAGGGTGAATTCGGTAAAGGTCGGGCCATCATCTTTTTTCTGTTCGGGCTCGGGTTCTGGTGCTTTCTTGCCTTGTGCATTGTTGATTAGCCAGTACAGGTTACTGGCTGAATCGGCATTCGCCAGTGCTTCTTCCTGCGAAACCACATCATCTTGAATAAGCTGCATCAGCGCCTGTTCGAAGGTCTGTGAACCCGGCGCCATACTCTTTTCAAGGGCTTCTTTGATTTGACTGATTTCGCCTTGCTCGATCAGTTCGGCAACATGGCGCGTATTAAGCAAAATCTCAACCGCCGCACGGCGCCCTCCATCCTTTGCTAGGACCAAACGCTGTGAAACGATGGCCTTGATGGTGATGGCAAGGTCGGAAAGAAGGGAGGGGCGGGTTTCCAGTGGATAAAAGTTGATGATACGGGTCAGCGCCTGGTAGCTGTTGTTTGCGTGCAGTGTCGCAACGACGAGGTGACCGGATTGTGCATACGCGAGTGCATCGCCCATGGTTTCCTTGTCGCGAATTTCACCGATCAGAATGCAATCGGGCGCTTGGCGCAATGCGTTTTTTAGCGCGATTTTCAAACTTTCGGCATCAGTGCCGATTTCGCGCTGATTAACGATAGAGCGCTTATTGGTGAACAGAAATTCAATCGGATCTTCCAGCGTCAGAATATGGCCTGTCTTGTGCGTGTTGCGATGGTCTAGCATCGCTGCAATCGTGGTTGATTTTCCTGATCCAGTGGCGCCGACCACCAGGATCAGCCCACGCTTTTCCATAATGATGTCGGCCAGTACTGGGGGTACATTTAGGTCGACGAATCGCGGAATGTCGTTCGGAATAAAACGGAAAACGGCAGACAAGGTGCCGCGTTGGCGGAACGCAGACAAACGGAAACGACCAACCCCCATGAGTGGAATCCCCATGTTGAGTTCGTTGCGGGTTTCCAGTTCATGCATTTGCTCTGCGGACACGACCTCAGACAGCAAGGTCTTAATGGTCTCGCAGTCCATTTTCTGCTGGTTGACCGGGACGAGAGTGCCGTTGATCTTGATCTGGATGGGGGAATTGACGGTCAAAAACAGGTCAGACGCCTTTTTATCCTTCATCAATTGAAACAAGCGGTCCATTGCCATGTTGCTCTCCTCGGTCAGCCAGGCAGGTTGGTTGAATTACGCGTCGCGCAGCAGTTCATTGATGCCAGTCTTGGCGCGAGTCTTCGCATCCACACGCTTAACGATTACAGCGCAATATAGGCTGTACTTCCCGTCAGCAGACGGCAGGCTACCGGAGACGACCACCGATCCGGCCGGAATGCGGCCATAGCTGACCTCGCCAGTGGCGCGATCGTAGATTTTGGTCGACTGGCCGATGTACACGCCCATGGAAATAACGGAGTTTTCTTCGACGATCACGCCTTCGACGATTTCGGAACGTGCGCCGATGAAGCAATTGTCTTCGATGATGGTTGGGTTGGCTTGCATCGGTTCCAATACACCGCCGATACCAACACCACCGGACAGGTGCACGTTCTTGCCGATCTGGGCACAGGAGCCGACGGTGGCCCAAGTGTCGACCATAGTGCCTTCATCGACATAGGCGCCGATGTTGACATAGGAGGGCATCAGTACCACGTTTTTGCCAATGAAACTGCCACGACGGGCCACAGCCGGCGGCACGACGCGGAAACCACCTTTTGCAAAATCTTCAGCGGTATAGTTGGCGAACTTGGTTGGTACCTTATCGTAGAACTGCATGCTGCCGCCAGCCGGCATCGGTACGTTGTCTTCAAGGCGGAAGGAGAGCAGTACCGCCTTCTTGATCCATTGATTCACTACCCAGTTGCCGCTGTCTTTTTGCGCCACGCGCAGCGTTCCTTGGTTCAGCTGCTCGAGCACGTGTGCAACAGCGTCACGTACTTCAGCCGGTGCTGATTTCGGCGAAAAGTTGGCGCGGTCTTCCCACGCTTGGTCGATGATTTGTTGAAGTTGTTGGGTCATTTCAGGAACGTTTAAAGTTGATGAATCACGAAAGTTTTCGGGTGAATTCGACAATGCGCTTTGCTGCCTCGACGCACTCGTCCACTTCGGCAACGAGGGCCATACGAATGCGGTTCTGCCCCGGGTTGACGCCGTGTGCTTCGCGTGCAAGATAGCTTCCCGGCAATACGGTCACATTATATTCGGCATACAGGCGTCTAGCATATTCAGTATCCGACAGGCCGCCATGCCGATCGACTTTGGCCCATAGGTAAAAGCCGGCATCGGGTAGCTGCACGTCGAGTACTTCTTGCAGCATGGGCGTAATTTTGTTGAATTTGGCGATGTACTTCGTCCGGTTCTCGGCAACATGAACTTCATCGTTCCATGCGGCGACAGAGGCTGCCTGAACTGATGGACTCATCGCGCTACCGTGATAAGTGCGATAAAGCAGAAATTTATTCAACACGTCAGCATCGCCGGCGACAAAACCGGAGCGCATGCCCGGCACATTAGAGCGTTTAGACAAACTAGAGAAGGCAATGAGGCGGGGGAAGCCGATGCGGCCAAGTTTATGTGCCGCCTCTAAACCACCTAATGGCGCTTCAGTTTTGAAATAAATTTCGGAATAGCATTCGTCTGCAGCAATAACGAAGCCATAGCGGTCCGATAATTCGAACAGTTCCCGCCAGTCGTCAAGCGTCAGCACTGCACCCGTTGGATTGCCTGGTGAGCAAATGTACAGCAGTTGCACGCGCGGCCAAATGTCGGCGGGCACGCTCTTGTAGTCGGGGGCGAAATTACGTGCCGGATCGGAGTTGACAAAATACGGCTGAGCGCCCGCTAGGTAGGCTGCCCCCTCCTAGATTTGATAGAACGGATTAGGACACATCACCAGTGCATCGCGCGTAGGATCGATGATCGTCTGTGCTAGTGCGAACAGCGCTTCGCGCGAACCGTTCACCGGGAGTACTTGCTTTGCCGGATCGATTTTCGGCAAAGCGTAGCGTCGCTCCAGCCAACCGGCAATGGCCTCACGCAACGCCTCGGAGCCGAGTGTCGTTGGATAAGTAGCTAATCCGTTCAGGTGGCCGGCTAAGGCTTTCTGGATAAAGGTGGGCGTTGGGTGCTTCGGTTCGCCGATTCCTAAACTGATTGCCGGATAAGCAGTAGTTGGCGTGATGCCAGAAAACAGTTGTCGCAGTTTTTCAAACGGATAGGGTTGCAATTGATTTAACAGCGGATTCACGGGCGAGGGCTCGGCGAAAGAGGAAGGATGCAAAAAGACCAAAGGCGGCATTATACCGTTCGCATCCAAGCTGCGTCTGGCAAATGCCATAGGTAAAGTAAGGATCTACGCACCCGAAATGATATGATAAGGCCCATCCGCGAGGCGGTAACATTTGCTTGCTTTAATTAGTCAAGAACAGTTGATAACGTGCGCCTAACTTCACTTAAATTATCTGGTTTCAAGTCGTTCGTCGACCCGACTCATTTTCAAGTCCCGGGCCAGCTGGTTGGTGTGGTAGGGCCTAACGGCTGTGGCAAATCCAACATCATGGACGCAGTGCGCTGGGTATTGGGGGAATCCAAGGCGTCCGAGTTGCGCGGCGAGTCGATGCAGGATGTTATTTTCAACGGTTCCACCACGCGTAAGCCGGCCGGTCGTGCTTCGGTCGAGCTGATATTCGACAATAGCGACGGTCGGGCAGCTGGACAATGGAGTCAATACGCCGAAATCGCGGTCAAGCGCACTTTGACGCGTGACGGTACCTCGACTTATTACATCAACAACCAGGCGGTGCGCCGTCGTGACATTCAAGACATTTTCCTTGGTACAGGTCTAGGTCCACGCGCCTATGCCATCATTGGCCAGGGCATGATTTCCCGCATTATTGAGGCGCGTCCAGAAGATTTGCGGATCTTCCTGGAAGAGGCGGCCGGCGTGTCGAAATACAAGGAGCGTCGTCGGGAAACCGAAAATCGTTTGCAAGATACCCGCGAAAATTTGACGCGTGTTGAAGACATTCTGCGCGAATTGAATGCCAATCTTGAAAAGCTGGAAGCCCAGGCTGCCGTGGCGCAGAAATTCCACGCCTTGCAGGCAGATCAAGACGAAAAGCAGAAATTGCTCTGGCTGCTCCGTAAGAACGAAGCCAAGGCAGAGCAGGAAAAATTCTTCCGCGACATCGAAAAGGCACAAACCGAACTGGAAGAACAAACCGCTAAGCTGCGCCACGTCGAAACCGAACTGGAGCATATGCGCCAAGCGCACTATGCTGCCGGCGACCGCATGCATACCGCGCAGGGGCATTTATATCAAACAAATTCCGAAATCGGCAGTCTAGAAGCGCAGATCAAATTCGTCATCGAATCCTGCAGTCGCTTGCAGGCACAAATCAATTCGCTGACCGCACAGCGAGACCAATGGCAGCGCCAGGGGCAGCAACAGCAGGAAGAGCTGGAAGAAGCTGAAATGCGCCTGGAAGAACTTTGCATGCGTGTCGAGCAGTCACAACAAGTAGCGCAGACTCAGCACGATAATCTTCCGTCGCTTGAGCAGACGTGGCGTGAAGCGCAGCTTAAGGCAACCGAGTCGCGTAGTGCCATCATGCAGATCCAGCAGCAGATCGAGCTGGAATCGGCACATCAGCGTAATGCATCCAATATTCTTGCCAACCTTGCATCGCGCCGTGAGCGCCTGATGCAGGAGAAGAACGGCATGAATCTGCCGGATACGGCGCACCTAAATAATTTGAAAATGCAGCTGGAAGAAAAACAGGCTGCATTAGAGGAGGCACGTGAGCAACTTGAATCCGTGCAGGAACAACAGCCGAAACTGGAAGAGGAACGGCGCCTTGCCCAACAACAGTTGAATACAGAAACAGCCAACAACGCGCAACTCGAAGCGCGTTTGGTCGCACTGAAACAACTGCAGGAAAACGTACAGACGCAAGGCAAGGTGCAGCCATGGCTGAAGAAGCATGAACTTGGCGAATTGCCTCGCCTATGGCAGAAGCTGCATATTGATCAGGGTTGGGAAACCGCGTTGGAATCTGTGCTGCGCGAACGCACCTCAGCACTGGAGATGTCGAATCTTGATTGGGCCAAAGCCTTTTTTGGCGATGCGCCGCCGGCGAAATTGGCTCTTTTCACGCTGAACAGCACCAGTGCGGCAGCAAGTGCAGAAGCCCCCGCCGGCCTCAAACCCTTCATCAACTTGCTGCAACTGAACGATCCCGGCTTACGTGCGCTGATGCAGGACTGGCTGCACAATATTTATATTGCAGAAGACACGAGTGCTGCCTTTGTCGACCGCAATAAGCTTCCGGCTGGCGGCTATTTCGTCACAAAGCAGGGACATGTGATCAGCAAATCGAGCGTACGTTTCTACGCTTCGGATTCCGAACAGGACGGCATGCTTGCGCGTCAACAGGAAATCGAGAACATTACCAAACAACTGCGTGCGCAGCAGATG
>CBHCMF010000016.1:0-35239 GCA_965974465.1 uncultured Noviherbaspirillum sp. | reverse complement strand
CTGCATACGACACAGCCTGCTTGCCGATAGTTTGCAAGGCCATCGACAGCAACGCCACGGAAACCTGCTCACCAGTGGATGCCAACATATCAAGTTCACGCGGATCCGGCTGCGGCATGATCTCTTTCGCGAGACCGATCAGGCGGTTAGTTTCACCAGACATTGCAGAGGGAACGACAACGATTTGGTGACCAGCGTCATGCCACTTGGCGACGCGCTTGGCGACATTTTTGATGCGCTCTGTCGAGCCCATGGAAGTGCCGCCATATTTGTGGACGATTAAAGCCATAAGGTGGAAAAATGCGCTAAAAAAGAGAAATTTTTATAAAAATCAACCTTTTACTTTACATGCTGCAACGCAGAATGGCAAGTATTGAGCTGATGAAACCAGGCTGCACATCGCCAAAACAATAAAAATCTTGAATGTTACTTAACAATATCTTTTTCCCAGCGCAAACAAATTCCTTGCTCATGGCGTATTGGCAGATTTCGCCAGTTCATTCCAATTCCTGCTGCGTAAAGTAAGTGTTCGCCCGCTGTGATCAGCGGCAGGCGTAACCGTTCCCAAGCGGGGATATTCAGCGCCTGATAGTGATGCTTTAGGCTCCTCGTTGGGCGGTTTGACGCAGACTTTAGGACCTCGCCGCCTCTGCGGTGACGAATTTGCATTTTCTGTGTTAGCAACCACGCAACATCCAGTCCCTCTGGCGCCCTATCAAAATGCAAAGTGCCTCCGTAGGAAGGAAAATGGACACTCTCTTCCCCCTGCCAACGAAAAGCAATCGGCGACATCTCCAATGACACCTCTAGCAATCGAGGCGTCACATGAATTCGGTTCCTATGTCGTCTGACTTCGCAGTCCGCATGTGTGATACACACTTGCGCATCGTCCTTGGCGCTCAACAGTTGCTCGCGCATTTCCAGCAACCACGCTGTAGATGGCATGCGTATTCTTTGCTGTGCAAACCAGTAGCGCATCAGATTGTCGATGCGATCGACACTAAGACACTTTAATCTGTCAATGTCGATGCAATCCCTATCGGCACAGGAACGCAGATCCTGCTCTGCCAGTTCGTTGAGCAAACGCTGCGCCGATTGGGCATGATGGGCGCTACGCGCAATGCGTTTCTGAAAGCCTGGAAAATGCGCATCAAGTGGCGGCATCACTTTATGCCGCAATGCATTACGCGCGTATCGGACATCGTCATTGGACTCATCTTCAACATGGCGAATGTTTTGCCTTGCTGCGAATCGTTCGAGTTCAGCGCGGGTCACGTCCAGCAATGGGCGTCCGATCATTAACTTGGAATCGCCCAATAATTCAGGAGCTGTGCTCGCATCCTCCATGCCGGAAAGCCCTGCCACACCGGAGCCACGCAACAATTGCAACAGCACTGTTTCCGCTTGATCATCCAAATGATGGGCTGTAAGCAGCAATGGCACATCATGGAGGCGGCACAAATCACCCAGTGCCGCATATCTGCTCACCCGGGCAGCTTGTTCGACCCCATCACGACTACGATCGACTAGCGCAACGCGACGTATATCGAAGCTGATCGCTAACCGCTCACAATTCTGCTTACAGTGTAAAAGCCAGTCGTCGGCATTAGGGCTAAGTCCGTGATGGATATGGAATGCGAACAGGGTAATATGGTGCGCGAGCGCATATTCATGCGCCAAATGCAGCAGAACCGCAGAATCGAGACCGCCACTGTAAGCAATGGCAACGCGGTCCGCAGAAGTAGAAACGCGCGCCCGGATCGCTCCCAGCGCGCGTTCGAAAGCGCCCTCCAGTGGCGCTACCGACTTATTTATCACTATTTATTCCGAGGAATTAAGTTCCTTGAACTTGCCATAGCTCATAAGCTTTTCATGGCGAGCTGCAAGCAAGTCCTTGGGTTTTATACCTTGCAGTTGACGCAAAGAATCGGCCAGTGCCCGCTTGAGCAATGCGGCCATCTGCTTTGGATCGCGATGAGCCCCACCCAAGGGCTCGTTGACGATCTTGTCGATCAAGTTCATCGCCTTCAGGCGATGCGCTGTCAGGCCCAACGCATCCGCAGCATCGGATGCACGCTCGGATGTCTTCCACAGGATGGAGGCGCAGCCCTCAGGCGAAATCACTGAATACGTCGCGTACTGCAACATCAGCACCGCATCACCAACCGCAATCGCGAGCGCGCCCCCCGAACCGCCTTCACCAATGATGGTAGCAATCAGCGGCACCTTCAGCTCAGCCATGACGTACAGATTGTGACCAATCGCCTCCGATTGCCCTCGTTCTTCCGCATCGATTCCCGGGAATGCTCCCGGCGTATCAACAAACGTAAATATCGGCAGCCCAAATTTCTCGGCGAGCTTCATCATGCGCATGGCCTTGCGATAGCCCTCCGGTTTTGGCATGCCGAAATTGCGCATGGCGCGCTCCTTGGTATCTCGCCCTTTTTGATGGCCGATCACCATGCACGGTTGACCGTTAAAGCGAGCAAGTCCGCCAATAATGGACAGGTCGTCAGCATAGCTGCGATCACCGTGCAACTCATGAAAATCTGTAAAAATCTCATTCACGTAATCCATGGTGTATGGACGTTGCGGATGACGTGCGATCTGCGACACTTGCCAAGGGGTCAGCTTAGCGTAGATATCCTTGGTGAGTTGCTGGCTTTTTTTAGAAAGCCGATCGATTTCTTCAGAAATATCAACGGCAGAATCATCCTGCACAAAGCGCAGTTCTTCTATTTTCCCCTCAAGTTCAGCAATAGGTTGCTCAAAACCGAGAAAAGTTGTCTTGCTCATCGTGCCTCCTTCGTTCGTATCAACACGAGATGATAGGTGATTCAGTAAACGACCGGCGCGTCTTCTAGACTGCGCCAAAGATACCACGTCGCGACGGTGCGCCAAGGTTCCCAATTGGCGGCCACTTCGCGCGCGTCACTGCGAGACACCGGCTCACCAGAAAAGTAATTGACGCTGATGCCCTTCAACAACCCAAGGTCGTCCAATGGCAAAATATTGGGCCGGAGCAGATTAAATATCAAAAACATCTCGGCTGTCCAGCGGCCAATACCACGGATCTGGATGAGCTCGGTGATCACCTCTTCGTCATCCATTTCCGCCCATTTATCCGCATGCACGCGTTTGGCCTTGAAGTGGTCAGCCAGATCAGTCACATACTCTGCTTTCCTTTTTGACAATCCACATGCTTCAAGTGCTTCCGGCCCTGCTTTCAGCACTTGCGCCGGCGTACATTTGGGACAGAGCTCCAAGAAGCGCTGCCAAACGGTATCGGCTGCCTTAACCGAGATCTGCTGTGCAACAATCGAACGCGCAAGCGTCGTAAACGCCTCCCGTCTTCCAGTCAAATGCATATCGCCGAACTGTGGGATGAGCTTGCGCATGATGCGATCGCGCTTCATTAGCTCCTCCTTCGCATCCTGCCAGTAGACTGGCACGTCGAAACTTGATCCGGACCGTGGAAAGGTTGCCATGCGGTTTAAGCCCTCCGCCACTCGGTAATGCCCCCAGGCTTATCTTCAAGAACGATCCCATTATCGAGCAGCTCGGCGCGAATGTGGTCCGCTTCAGCAAAGTTCTTTGCTCTTTTTGCCGCTGCTCTTGCCTCGATGCGCTCGAGAATCACCGCTTCGGTGAGAGCCCCCTCTTCCGCATTTGCTGGACCTGCCTGGAGAAACTCCTGCGGTACGCGCTGCAATAAGGCCAGCGCTCCGGCAAGCGCCCTCAACTGACGTGCCAGCGCCGGAGACTTGGACTTGTTGACTTCATTGGCCAGATCAAACAGAACTGCGATCGCCACCGGCGTGTTGAAGTCGTCGTTCATGGCATCGGTGAAGCGAACCGCATGTTCTTCATTTTTGTCCAGCGGTTGGGTATCCGGCACAACGTCCTTCAGGGCGGTATACAAACGGGTCAACGCCTGCTTTGCATCGTCCAGATGCGCATCAGAATAGTTTAGAGGACTACGGTAATGCGCACGCAGAATGAAGAAACGAACCACTTCGGGATCGTATTTTTTTAAGACGTCTCGAATAGTAAAGAAGTTGCCGAGCGATTTCGACATCTTCTCGTTATCAACCCGGATGAAACCATTGTGCATCCAGTAATTCACAAAAGTACCTCGGTGCGCGCCTTCCGACTGTGCAATCTCATTTTCGTGGTGAGGAAATTGCAGATCTTCGCCGCCACCATGAATATCGAATTGTTCGCCGAGCAGCTCACAACTCATCGCGGAACACTCGATATGCCAGCCAGGACGCCCCTTGCCCCACCGTGAATCCCATTTAACCTCCTCGGGTTCCGAATCCTTCGCAGCCTTCCACAACACGAAATCGAGCGGATCACGCTTACCAGCGTTGAGCTCGACTCGCTCTCCGGCGCGAAGGTCATCTAGCGATTTACCTGAAAGTTTGCCGTATTGGGGGAAATCACGTACCGAGTAATTGACATCGCCGTCCGATGCCTTATAGGCCAAGCCGTTACGTTCCAGCTTCTCGATCAGACCCAGCATTTGGGGCACATACTGTGTCGCCCGTGGTTCATGGTCTGGCTTCTGCACACCCAACGCCGCAGCATCCTGATCCATTGCTGCAATAAAGCGCTGCGTCAGTTGAGAAATCGTCTCTCCGTTTTCTACGGCACGCTTGATGATCTTGTCATCAATATCGGTAATATTGCGCACATAAGTCACGTCCAGGCCGGAAACACGTAACCACCGCTGCACCATATCGAACACCACCATGACACGTGCATGACCAAGATGGCAATAGTCATACACCGTCATTCCACATACATACATGCGAACCTTGCCAGGTTGCATGGGAACAAACGGCTGCTTTTCACGCGCAAGCGTGTTGTAGATCTTGATTGCGGTCATGGGCTGTTTTTCGTTTCGACTAAGGGCTATTCAGACGTATGGCGGCCACGGATTACGGTCTGGAGGGTCAGCGAATGACATGATGCAGCAAGAATGCCGTCACCCTTTTGTCATGCTTATTTTGATAGAATGCACGGTTTCGTCGCAGTATAACATTGATGAAATCTTCCCTCGACCGCAGGACGTCAAAGCTTGCATAAACGACGTTAATTGCGACAGTTCCGCAGTTTGGATGCCCGGCTGCCTCACTATTTGCGCTTCGGCAAAGGGACACGGAAGATACACAATTGACATTTTCCTGTAAAGAGTAAAGAAAGCAACAATGCGAAATTCACGTAGATATTTCATGCGCTTGGCCACGGTTCTTTCTTTGAGCGCAATGTTTCATAGTACCTATGCCGCAGAAGCGCCTCAGGTTTCCCTAAAAACCAGCATGGGCGAGATCGTACTGGAGCTCTATCCAGAGAAAGCACCCAAGACCGTTGCAAACTTTTTACAATATGTAAAAAGTGGTCACTACAACGGCACGATCTTCCATCGCGTCATCAGTAATTTCATGATTCAGGGGGGCGGTTTCGACAAGGACATGAAACAGAAGCCGACCAACGCCCCGATCGAAAATGAAGCAAAGAACGGCCTCAAGAACGAGACCTACAGTGTCGCGATGGCACGCACATCGGCCCCACATTCCGCATCGGCACAATTCTTTATCAACGTGCAGAATAACAGTTTTCTGGACTATCCCGGCCAAGATGGCTGGGGCTATGCCGTCTTCGGTAAGGTCGTCAAGGGAACTGAGGTGGTCAATAAAATCAAATCGGTAGAGACCACCAACAGCGGCATGCACCAGAACGTACCGGCAAAGCCCGTCGTCATCGAATCCGCCTCCGTTATCAAGTAATTCAACTCAATAAGGACTTACCATGGCTGTCATTCTTACTACCAATCACGGCACGATCAAGTTGGAACTCGACGCAGAAAAGGCGCCGAAGACCGTTGCCAACTTTCTGAACTATGTGCAGTCGGGCCACTACAACGGCACGATCTTCCATCGCGTAATCGACGGTTTCATGATCCAGGGAGGTGGATTTGAACCCGGCATGAAACAGAAACCGACGAATGACCCGATCGAAAACGAAGCCAAGAATGGCCTGAAGAATGAGCCTTATACGGTCGCCATGGCGCGCACATCGGCACCGCATTCTGCATCGGCGCAATTCTTCATCAATGTGAAGAACAACAGCTTTCTTGATTATCCTGGCCAGGATGGTTGGGGCTACTGTGTGTTCGGCAAGGTCGTTGAAGGCAACGATGTCGTCGACAAGATCAAGTCGGTAAAAACAAGCCGTGCAGGCATGTTTGCCGATGTTCCGGTTGAAGACGTCATCATTGAAAAGGCCGAAGTGGTCTGATCCCCTTTATCTGGTCAAATCAAGCCATGCATGCTCCGAACAAAGTCACGCATGACGGAAAAGCGCAATCCGAAGCGGTTGCGCTTTTTGCTTCGGACGTACACCTGCACCCATCTGTTCCTCACACAACACAGGCATTCACAGATTTTCTGCAGCGATTTGCGACGAAGGCGCAGCAGTTATACCTGCTTGGCGATCTGTTCGAGTACTGGGCCGGCGATGACGACCTTACTACCCCATACAACAAACAAATTGCCGATGCGATTCACACCGTGAGTAAGAGCGGGACTGCTGTATTTTGGATTGCCGGCAACCGCGACTTTTTGGTTGGGACAGAATTTGCTAAAGCAACCTGCATGACGCTTCTGCCTGATCCCTATGTTATGAATATTAGCGGTCAACGCGTCCTACTGACGCACGGCGATGCGCAATGCACTGATGACCATGCTTACATGACATTTCGTGCGCAGGTACGTCAATCTGATTGGCAAAAACAGTTTCTTGCCATGCCGCTCACACAGCGCAAGGCAATTATTGATGGCATGCGCTCTGGCAGTCGCGAAGCCCAGCGCAATAAGTCATACGAAATCATGGATGTGAACGCAGAAGCGATCACATCCCTGTTCCGTGAAAGCGGTGCGACAGTCATGATCCACGGCCATACACATCGGCCTGCGATACACAATTATCAAGTGGATGGAGAAAAGCGCGTACGCCACGTTCTACCCGACTGGGACTGCGAAAATCATCCAGCGCACGGTGGATGGCTAGCGATGACTCCTGATGGCTCGATACGGCAGTTCGCGTTTGATGGCAGTGAAATTGGGCTTTCCCCAACGTCTTCTGCGGACTAATCAAACTGTTTTTTGAACCGTTCGAATTGCTCGGTCAGTTGCTCGACCGAGCTACGCAAGCACGCGACTTCCATTTCAAGTTGAGCCAAGCGATCCTGACGCGGAGTCTCCACACCGGACGAAAAGCTTGCAGCAATCTCTTGCCGCTCCAGGTTCTCCTCCCCCGAAAGCACTTGCGCATAGCGGGCTTCCTTGGTTCCAGGCGCCCTGGTCAGACGAGCTACGAGTGGCGGGAATTTATCGATCAGGAATTGCAGCCCCGACTCCACCTCGGCAACCGTGGCAAATTCATGCAAACGGCCACTGCGAGCACGAATCTCGCCTGCGGTCTGCATACCACGCAACATCAAAATAGTCAGAATTGCGAGTTTATCCTGTTCCAGCGACCATTTCATGCGCATCCGGTGCTCATACTTCGCTACGCGTGCGCCGGCCTGCCTGACTTCGGACACTAATTTCTTTTGCAACAGGCGCTGCAAAGTATCCTGCACAGTTTCTTCGGAGATCGACATCACAGGATCGCGACTGGACAACTGATTACATCCGTTCGTCAATGCGTTCAGTGACATCGGATAATTATCTGGGGTGAGTGCCTCTTTTTCCGCCAGCACTGCAAGAACACGAATTTCAAAAGTGTCGAGCAAGTCCACCCCCTCACGGCGAGAGGGCACAGAATCCACTACATCTGATTCAGTCAAGGTGAAATCCTTATTCCACGAGTTTATTCAATTGTTCCGCATCGAATTTGTCGGTCCGTGGCAAAATTTCGCAACCGACGCCGGCCGCGCTCAACGCAGCAAGAACTTTCTGCATCTGCTGCTCTTGCACGGTCGCATGATCGATTAACTTGTGCAAAGCGGTAGATAACGGATCCTCGTCGGCATTCGGCGTTATCCCATAGGCAGCAAATACCCGCGCAGCCGCCTCTTCGCGCTGCTTGCCAGCATCTTTCTGTACGATATGCGCCGGATTTCCGACCGCAGTTGCACCAGGCGGCACTTCCTTGACCACGACGGCATTGGAGCCAACCTTCGCCCCATCACCCACCGTAAAGCCACCCAAGACTTTGGCGCCAGCGCCGATGATGGCCCCCCGTCCGAGCGTCGGATGGCGTTTGGCACCTTTGTTGAGCGATGTCCCGCCTAAAGTCACGCCTTGGTAAATCGTGCAGTCGTCCCCCACTTCTGCCGTTTCACCGATTACCACGCCAAAACCATGATCAATAAAGACACGCCGGCCAATCGTTGCCCCAGGATGAATTTCAATCCCGGTAAGCCCGCGCGCGATATGCGAGATGAACCGTCCGAGCCATTTCAGTCCGCGCGACCAACACCAATGCGCCCACCGGTGCATCACAACTGCATGCAAGCCGGGATAACATGTCAGCACTTCCCACGCCGTACGGGCGGCTGGGTCGCGTTCGATAATGCTGGCTATATCTTCGCGGATGCGACTGAACATAGGAGAGGACGAATAATTGCCGAAAACGTAATGTTAACTTAACGCGTTATACGGCGCTTGCCGATGCTCCTCCTTACTGATGGAACATCTATGACATGGCGCCGAATCTGGTGACGCCTTATTTTATGGAAATTCTTTGACGACGAGCTTCGTAAAGGCAAATGCCCGAAGCCACTGACACGTTAAGGCTTTCAACGGCTCCGTGCATGGGAATGCTGACGAGCACATCGCAATTTTCGCGCGTTAATCTCCGCATCCCCTCACCTTCGGAGCCCATCACAAGGGCAGTAGGGCCAGCAAAGTCCGCTTCATACAGACCTTTCTCGGCGTCGTCAGTGGTGCCAATCAACCAGATGTCACGCTCTTTCAGCTCGCGCATGGTCCGCGCAAGATTGGTGACAGTAATATAGGGCACCGTGTCGGCTGCACCGCTGGCCACCTTGGCCGCTGTTGCGTTTAAGCCAACCGCACGATCCTTGGGAGCAATCACCGCGTGGGCGCCTGCGCCATCGGCAACGCGAAGGCAAGCGCCAAGATTATGAGGATCGGTAACACCATCCAATATCAATAGCAGTGGTGGTCCTTCGATTGCATCCAACAGTTCGTCCAGATTGCGTGCCAGCGACAACTCTCCGGCCTTAGCAACCACCCCCTGATGACGACGTGTGCCAACCATGCCGTCGAGACGCTGGCTATCTGCATGGATAATCCGTACCTTGGCCGCTTCCGCTGCACGCAGTAACTCCTGCATCCGTCGGTCATGCCGTTCAGCATCAATATAGATCTCCTCAACGGAAGAGGCTTCATGGCGCAAACGCGCGGTCACGGCGTGAAAGCCGAAAATCATTTTACTTTTCATGTTTATCTTTTTTTCTTGCCGGTTTTCGCGCGCGTCTTGGCAGAACGCGTCGTCTTCGCAGCGCTAGATACGGAGGCAGAGCCTTTCACTTTTGTCGCTTTACCAGCAGTTGCCTTACGTGGTGAGGCCTTGGCTTTCGCCTTGGTTTTCTTTTCACGCGTTGGTTCCAAGTCAGCGCGACGCGCTTCATTTTTCAAGGCCGTTCTGATGTTAGGCTCATTGACCAGTCGCAGATCTATCTTGCGTGCATCAAGATCGACGCGGCTCACTTGTACCGTAACCCGGTCAGTTAATTGATAACGAATGCCGGTACGCTCACCCCGCAACTCGTGGCGTACTTCATCATACTGAAAGTAGTCCGCTCCTAATTCGGTCACATGCACTAGTCCCTCGATGAACAATGTATCGAGTTGCACAAAGATACCGAACGGCGCGACTCCCGAGATCGTCCCGGTAAACTCCTCACCAAGTTTGTCACGAATAAAATAGCATTTCAGCCACGCCTCAACATCGCGCGATGCTTCATCAGCGCGACGTTCGTTTGCAGAACAATGGATGCCGAGCGCTTCCCAAATGGCCAAATCGCCCTCTTTTTTCTTGCCCGCAGCCTTGTCTTGTGCTGCCATCCTACGCGCTGCAGGAGACAACATGGTATTTAGTGTACTGGTATCTATTCCCTTCGGCTCGTAGCGCTTGCCTTGCAGAATGGCCTTGATCGCCCGGTGCGTCAGCAGGTCCGGATAACGTCGTATGGGACTGGTGAAGTGAGCATAAGCTTCATATGCCAAACCGAAATGGCCGATATTGTCGGGACTGTAGACGGCCTGCTGCATCGAACGCAATAGCATGGTTTGCAGCAGCACAGCATCGGGTCGCATTTTGATCTTTGGGATGAGTTCCGCATAGTCGGATGCTGCAGGCGTTTCGCCGCCACCGAGGTGAAGACCCATTTGCTTCAAAAACGTTCGGACCTGAGTCAGTTTCTCTTTCGACGGCCCTGCGTGGACGCGATAAACGCCTGGATGCTTGTGACGCGCCAACAAATCAGCAGCACAAACATTGGCCGCCAACATACATTCCTCGATCAGGCGGTGAGCATCATTACGCGTGCGGGGTAGAATCTGTTCGATCTTACCAGCCGCATTGCAGACGATATAGGTCTCGGTGGTCTCGAAATCGATCGCACCACGTGCCTGCCGCGCCTGCAACAAGGCGTTGAATACCTCGTACAAATGCAGCAGATGGGGCACCAATTCTTGTCGCTTACCCGCATCCGTACCTTTGGTATTGGCAAGGATTGCCGCCACTTCTGTATACGTCAAGCGTGCCGCCGAATGTATCACCGCCGGATAGAACTGATACGCCTTGATTTCGCCCTTGGAGGTAATAACCGCGTCGCAAACAAGTGTGAGGCGGTCCACATGAGGATTGAGCGAGCAAAGACCATTCGACAACTTCTCCGGTAGCATCGGTATCACGCGCCGCGGGAAATAAACGGAAGTACTCCGTTCAAGCGCATCCACGTCCAACGCATCGTTCGGCTTGACGTAATGACTGACGTCTGCAATCGCAACAATCAAGCGGTACGCTTTACTGCGCCCAATCTTGACCGGCTCACAGTACACTGCGTCGTCAAAATCGCGCGCATCCTCACCGTCAATCGTCACTAGCGGGATGTCTCGTAGATCCACACGATCGACCAAATCGGGGACGCCTACTTCGCTTGGCAACTTTGCAGCCAATTTCTTCGCTGCTTCTGAGAATTCGTGTGGGACCCCGTACTTACGCACGGCGATTTCGATTTCCATACCAGGATCGTCAATATCGCCAAGGACCTCGATAATTTTTCCGACCGGCTGCGTGTAGCGAGAGGGCTGTTCGATTAGTTCGACACTGACAACTTGGCCGGCTTTCGCCTTGCCTGGAGATCCCGATAAGAGAATATCCTGACCGATGCGTTTATCTTCAGGAACGACAATCCATACGCCATTTTCGTTCAGCAAACGGCCGATGACATGGACATTGGCGCGCTCTAGCACTTCAACGATCGTGCCTTCAGGGCGACCGCGGCGGTCCGTCCCAACGATACGAATCTGCACTCGATCACCATGCAACACTTTCTGCATTTCCCGTTCCGGGAGGAAAATATCGTCGCCGCCGTCGTCCGGCGTTAGAAAGCCATAACCTTCACGATGGCCGCTGACGCGTCCTTCGATGAAGTTCGGTTGGTGAGTAAGTTGATAGTAGCCATTACGATTTGGCTTGATCTGACCATCACGCTCCATTGCATTCAGCCGGCGCGTCAGACCGTCTAGTTCTTCCGGTTTGACAGCAAGGGCTACAGCAAGTGTATGCACATCCTGAGGGTTGACCGCAGTGCGTAAGATGCCGAGAATTTCCTCGCGGCTAGGGATAGAGTAGGGATATTGGCTCAAAAGGGTACTTCAGTTCGTTATTATTAATACAGAAGATAGTGTAACGGAGTAGCGTTGTGTTTACCTAACACCCTATCTTCGACTTTACAAAGATTTGATCGCATCGCCGAATTGACATTACAAGATTTTCCGTTATAATGCCTGTCTTTCGCATCGCCCAGATGGCGGAATTGGTAGACGCACTAGGTTCAGGTCCTAGCGGTGGCAACACTGTGGAGGTTCGAGTCCTCTTCTGGGCACCAAATTTAAAAGGTCCGCATTTGCGGGCCTTTTTCATTTTCAGTCACAAAAAACAAAAAAGAACTTCAATTCAGGCGCGCTCATCTTGAGCGCCTCATTCAAAAACAGAAAACCCGCAGAAAACCAGCGGATTTTCTATTTTCATTGCTATTAGGCTAATTTCGAGTCTTTAGAATCGAAATCAAAGTGCAAGTTCTACTCCACCGATCTCACCTTCTTCAACGCTCACCACGACACGATTGAATTTTTCCAGGCACTTATCGGTGGACATGCCATCCCTGTCACTTTACCGCCACCTCGGCTACGCGAAGGGATGGCGCAACACAATAGTTTCCTCGCGGTCAGGGCCAGTCGACACCATATCCACCGGTATGCCAACCAACTCCTCAATCCGCTTGATGTAGGCACGCGCATTCGCCGGCAGGGCAGCAAGTGATTTGGCACCCACCGTAGATTCGGTCCATCCCGGCATTTGTTCATAGATTGGCTCACAGCGGCTGGCATCTTCAGCACCAACTGGGAATATGTCTACCACTTTTCCATCCAGCTTGTAGCCCGTGCACAACTGCAGCGATTCCAGACCGTCAAGCACGTCCAACTTGGTCAGGCACATGCCAGAAACGCCATTGATCTGCGCTGAGCGGCGCAGTAATGCTGCGTCAAACCAGCCACAACGGCGCGCGCGGCCGGTTACTGTACCAAATTCGTGCCCCACGCTTGCCAAATGTTTGCCAATACCCTCATCCGTTGGCAACTCGGACGGGAAAGGCCCCGAACCGACACGCGTAGTGTAGGCCTTGGTAATACCCAGAATGTAATGCAGCATGTTCGGACCGACCCCTGATCCGGCCGCAGCATTGCCAGCGACGCAATTGCTAGAAGTAACGAATGGGTAAGTGCCATGATCGACATCCAGCAGACTGCCTTGCGCCCCCTCAAATAGCAGGCTTGCGCCGGCCTTGTGTGCGGCATACAGCGCACTCGACACGTCAGTCACCATTGGCGCAATACGGGGCACGGTGGCCAGCGCGTCATCGAAGGTTTTCTGGAAGTCGACTGGCTGCGCCTTCAGATAATTGGCAAGAACAAAATTGTGATAATCAAGGTTATCCTTCAACTTCTCGGCAAAACGCTTTTCGTTGAGCAAATCCGCTACGCGGATAGCTCGCCGCGCCACTTTATCTTCATAAGTTGGACCGATTCCCTTCCCCGTCGTACCGATTTTAGCGGCACCGCGCGCTGCTTCGCGCGCTGCATCGAGCGCTGTGTGATAAGGAAGAATCACCGGACAGGCTTCAGAAACCTTCAAGCGCGACACGACTTCTACACCACTTGCCTGCAGCTTATCAATCTCACGCAGCAGGTCTGGCACGGACAGCACAACACCGTTGCCAATATAGCAGGCAACACCGGCCCGCATGATCCCCGACGGAATAAGCTGCAATGCTGTCTTCTGTCCACCAATCACCAGCGTGTGGCCAGCATTGTGCCCCCCCTGGAAGCGCACCACGCCTTGCGCGTGATCGGTCAACCAGTCGACGATCTTCCCTTTTCCTTCATCGCCCCATTGGGTGCCGATGACAACGACATTCTTTGCCATGCTATTAACCTAGTTTTTTAAGAATCCAGTTTCCATCTTCAAATACGACAGCTTGATCGCAGTCGAATTCGTCCTGATCGTTTTCATGACCAGGCAAGGTCTGTATGACGACCTCCCCAGCCTTTCTCAATTCAGCAATTTTCTCCCGCAGCGTTGCCTCGGTTCCCCATGGCGCGCGGATGGCACGCTTGCGCTCAGCACACGGCATTAACCGCGCCAATTCACGCAAGTCCATTGAAAATCCAGTCGCTGGCCGAGCACGTCCGAAAGCTTCTCCGACATGATCATATCGACCGCCACGCGCGACTGCATTCGGTAGCCCTGGTACGTAAGCAGCAAACATCACACCGCTGTGATAATGGTAACCGCGCAAGTCGGCAAGATCGATGGTTACGTTTGTATAACCAACTTGCCTTGTCAGCGATTCCAGCTCATCAAGAGCGGCAATGATCCCAGGCACACGAGGCAAGATCTGACGCGCACGGGAAATAGTGGATGCATCACCATACAGCCCAGGAAGCGCCAACAATGCATCACGAGTAGCGCCGTCGAAGTTCTTTGACAATTCCCTCAGACCAGCAATATCTTTGGCTTCCAGAAGACCAAATAGCTCGGCTTCACATTTCTGCGCCTTCGAATCATTGGCAACAATTGCGCGTAATACACCGACATGACACAAATCCAACCGCACCTGGGATATTCCAGCCAACGAAAGCGATGCAAGGGCAAGTTCTTGAACTTCCGCATCAGCCTCCAGACCCGCGTGACCATAGATTTCCGCACCGATTTGAAACGGCTCACGGGTTGCATACAATCCAGATGGACGCGTATGCAGCACACTACCGGCATAACATAGGCGAGTAACAGATGCTCTATTAAGCAGGTGGGCGTCAATGCGCGCAACCTGCGTTGTCATGTCGGCGCGCACCCCCATGGTACGTCCCGATAACTGGTCGACCAATTTGAATATCCGCAGGTCCATATCCTGACCGGTACCAGTGAGTAACGATTCCAGATACTCCAGCATCGGGGGCATCACCATCTCATAGCCGTACAGGCGGAAGTTATCCAAAAGAGAACGGCGTAACTCTTCGATCTTGCGCGCCTCGGACGGCAGGACATCGGCGATATTTTCGGGAAGAAGCCAATTCGGCATGACAGGAAGTGCTACTTTAAGAATAAATTTGAACCAGACCTAAGGTGAGTAATCCGCCTAGAAAGGCCATCACCCCAAGGAAGCGAATCTGACCAGCGGACAGCCGTATCATACGGCTAAACGCACACGCCATTGCCCAGGAAATAGAAATGGGAAAATGCCTTCTATGAGCAACATCAACCCAAATGCGACAGCTAACGGGCTATTCACATATAGCCCGCATCATTTCTTCGAGCTGGACGCTTGCCCCCCACCGGCACTCTTGAAATACTTGAAGAATTCCGAATTCGGATCAACGACCATCATATCGCTACGACTCTTAAAGCTCGCACGATATGCTTCCAAACTACGATAGAACTTGTAGAACTCCGGATTCTGTCCGAATGCCTGCGCATAAATCTGCGTAGCCTTTGCGTCGCCCTCCCCTCGGATATTCTCCGCCTCACGGTATGCCTCAGCAAGAATCACCGTCCGCTGGCGGTCGGCATCGGCGCGAATCTTATCTGACTCCGCGGCGCCGGTAGCGCGCAATTCATTTGCCACGCGAACCCGTTCAGCCTTCATTCGATCGTAGACCGAATTATTGATCTGCTCAACGTAGTCAACGCGCTTTAATCGCACATCAACAATCTCAACGCCAATTTGCTTGGCTTCGTCGCTTACCTTTTTCTGAATTGCATCCATGACCTTACTGCGCTCACCAGAAATCACTTCGCGCACTGTGCGCTTGGTAATTTCCTCGTTCAAAGCCGCCTTAACGATCTGGTTCATTCGGTCATTCGCACGGCGCTCATCACCAGTAAAGCTAACAAAATATAACCGTGGATCGAGAATGCGCCACTTAACATAAGCATCCACAAGAATGTTCTTTTTCTCAGCGGTGATGAAGCGGTCAGCGTCAGGCGTATCCAATGTCAGAATCCGCTTGTCCAAAAACAGCACATTCTGAAACGGTGGCGGCAGTTTGAAATGCAGTCCTGGCTCTTTGATGACCGCCTTGACTTCACCCAAAGCGAACACAATTGCATACTTACGCTGGTCGACGACAAACAATGTCGACAGAAGCACCAACAGCACGATCAGCCCTGCGATAAGGTAAGAAACAAGGCGACTCATTATCGAACCTCCCGATCACGGGAATCTCGACCATCACGGGTACGAGCATCCTTTTGTTTTTGATTATCCATTGGCTGCGATGCGTCAGCTGCTGGTGCAACAGCTGCTGACGGCGTTACCGGGGCACCAGATTTCGGCGTATCGCTCGCAGCTTGTGCAATCAGTTTATCGAGAGGCAGATAAAGCAGATTACTTCCACTCTTACTATCCACCATCACTTTTGTCGTGTTTGAGAAAATCTGCTGCATCGTTTCCAGATACATGCGGTCGCGGGTAACGGCTGGCGCCTTTTGGTACTCAACCAACACCTGCTTAAATCGGGACGCATCACCTTGTGAATTGGCGATCACGCGCGAACGATAGGCCTCGGCCTCCTGCAGTAGGCGAGCCGCGGTACCCCGTGCTCTTGGGATCACATCGTTAGCATAAGCCTGCCCCTCACTTTTTTGGCGCTCACGATCCTGGCCTGCCCTCACCGCATCATCAAATGCTGCCTGCACTTGTTCAGGCGGTTGCACAGCCTGCATGGTGACGTTGGCAATCTGCACCCCGGCTTTATAACGGTCAACAATCTGCTGCATCAACTGGCTGACGTCGAAAGCAACTTTTTCTCGCCCCTCATAAAGAACGAAGTCCATCTTGCTTTTACCAACTATTTCTCGGATGGCCGTCTCAGCCACCTGCCTGACCATTTCATCCTGATCCCGGTTATTAAAGAGCCACTCGGAAGCGTTCTTAAGCTTGTACTGCACCGCAAACTGAATATCGATGATATTTTCATCGTCGGTCAGCATCAGTGATTCCTTTGGCTGTTTATTCTTAATATTGGAACGATAACCGACCTCAACCGTACGGACCTGTGACACATTAACGACCTCATGGCTCTGGATCGGATACGGCCAACGCCAGTTAAAACCCGCTGGCGTTGAATGACTATATTTACCAAAAGTCACTACCACGCCAGTTTGCCCTTCCTGAACGATGAAGAACCCACTGACTAGCCACAGGAACCCAATGATTGCAGCGATCAAGCCCACGCCAATCCCCGCGCCCTTCATGTCGCCATTGCCACCGTCTCCCTCCCCTCGACCGCCTCCTTTATTACCAAACAGGCGGTTCAGTCGCTGATTAAATTCACGCCACAGCTGATCGAGGTCAGGCGGTCCCTCATTCGGTCGCTTGCCATCCTGATTTTGATTTTGACCGCCATCCTGGGAGCCACGCCCCCATCGAGGATCGTTCAATGAAAATTTCAGGCCGATTTTTTTGAATAGAGGAACAGGCATTCTCTCGCTATCCGGCTTATTGTTAATGGGCTGCACGCTGATTTTTTTGCGGGGGAATCTCTAATGAAGCAGAGCAGGCCTATGCTCGTACATCGCGCACCTCTGGTGCGAGAAGACGATCAAGACGCGCCACAGCGCTTACTTTTGTGAACTCGGCGATGGCTTCGCGCAGCAAATCGAGGCCTGCTCCATTCTGGGCGCTTATGAAAACACGCCGGATTTTATCATACTCATTACGTTCCAAAGTCGGCTCCAAGCCGGCTGCGTCAATCTTGTTCCAGACGAGAATTTGAGGAATATGATCGGCACCAATCTCAGCGAGCACGGAATTGACCTGTTCGATCTGCTCCATACGAACCGGACTTGAGGCATCCACGACATGCAAGAGCAAATCAGCATGGATCGTCTCTTCAAGTGTTGCACGGAATGCCGCAACCAGTTGGTGTGGCAATTCACGGATGAAGCCTACCGTATCGGAAATAACGATGCTACCGACCTCGCCGAGATAAATACGACGAGAGGTGGTATCAAGCGTTGCAAAAAGCTGATCCGCAGCATAGGCTTGGGCCTTGGTGAGCGCATTGAACAATGTCGATTTGCCCGCATTGGTGTATCCGACCAAAGATACGGAGAAGGTATTGTTGCGGCCACGCGCACGCCGTTGCGTCTCCCGCTGCCGATGCAGTTTGTCGAGTCTGGCACGTAATGCCTTGACCCGATCTCCGAGTAGACGACGGTCAGTCTCTAGTTGGGTTTCACCTGGACCACGCAAGCCAATCCCACCCTTTTGCCGCTCAAGGTGAGTCCAACCGCGCACCAGGCGCGTTGCCAAGTGCTGCAGTTGCGCAAGTTCCACCTGAACTTTACCCTCATGGCTCTTGGCACGCTGTGCAAAGATATCAAGAATCAGACTGGTACGATCAATGACGCGCACCTTTAAGTGACGCTCCAGATTACGCTGCTGCGCCGGCGACAAAGCGTGATTAAAAATGACAATATCAAGATGATCACGCGCAATAACCTCGGCAATTTCATCGGCCTTGCCGGAACCGACAAACAATGCCGCATCCGGGCTACTCCGCTTTCCGGTAATCGTAATGGCAGGCTCAGCCCCTGCTGACTTGGACAGCAGGGACAACTCCTCAAGGCTTGCGGCAAAGTCGCCTTTGCCGAAATCGACGCCGACTAACGCAGCGCGCATAAGGCGGGGGGACGCAGTGACAATAAATTATTCCGCGTCGGATTCAACATTAATATTGACGGCACGTGCCGGGACCACAGTAGAAATTGCATGCTTGTAGACCATCTGCGTCACCGTATTACGCAGCAAGACTACGTATTGATCAAAAGATTCGATATGCCCCTGAAGCTTGATTCCGTTAACGAGGTAAATCGAAACCGGTACGTGTTCTTTGCGTAAGGCGTTGAGGAAGGGGTCTTGTAACAGTTGCCCTTTATTGCTCATGACGGCTCCATTGTGTTGTTGTGATGTGGAGTTGTAGGCACCTTGAGAAATTTCAAGGGCCTAGGATACGGTGAATAACGAATGTAATCGATTTTTGCGTTTTGTGCCAAGAAAAAGGCTACTTTTCACCCTTCGCAAAAGGATTTTTGCTCGAACGCAGCTCAATACGTAATGGAGTACCGACCAAGGAAAAAGTTTCGCGAAAGTGCTTCTCGAGATATCGTTTGTAATTATCATCGATCGCCTCCAGCGCATTGCCATGGATAACAACGATCGGTGGATTTTGCCCTCCTTGGTGCGCATAACGCAGTTTGGGGCGAATCGAACCTTTGCGGCGAGGTTGCTGATGCTCCACCGCCTCAATCAACGCACGCGTCAACCGCGGGGTCGTTAATTTTGCCATTGCAGCCGCATAGGCAGAATCAATAGATTTCATCAACGGCCCAATACCCGAACCCTTCAGTGCGGAAATGAAGTGGAATTTCGCGAAGAACAAGAAATTTAGCTTTCGCTCTATATCCATCTTGATTTCGTTCCGCTTGTCAGCATCTAATCCGTCCCATTTATTGATGCCTACCACTAACGCGCGCCCTGACTCCAGAACGAAACCAGCAATATGCGCATCCTGTTCCGAAATATCTTGTTGTGCATCAAGCAATAGCAGCACAACATTCGCCTCTGAAATTGACTGGAGCGTTTTTACCACCGAAAACTTCTCAATGGCTTCAAATACCTTGCCACGCCGACGTATCCCTGCTGTGTCGATCAGTGTGTATTGCTTGCCATCACGCTCAAAAGGAATTTCAATCGAATCCCGTGTGGTTCCTGGCATATCGAATGCAATTACACGATCTTCACCTAGCAAGGTGTTGACCAAAGTCGACTTCCCTACATTTGGACGCCCTACGATGGCGATTTTGATGCCTTTGGCTACACTCTCTGAAGCCTCCTCCTCAACAGGCTGCTGAGCAAGTACCTGATCAAGCGCTTCATTGACGAGGTCGACCACCCCATCGCCATGGGCAGCTGAGATGACATAAGGGTCGCCTAGCCCAAGCTCATAAAAGTCTGCAGTGACCGAGGTGTATTTCATTCCCTCGGACTTGTTTACGACCAACATGACGGGACGACCAGATTTACGGAGAAAATCGGTAATAGTTTTATCGTGAGGCGTTAACCCTTGTCTGCCATCAACGAGGAATACCACGACATCGGCTTCAGCTACTGCCTGCTTTGTCTGCTTTGCCATCTCGTGCATGATACCTTCCTTGGCTACCGGCTCGAAACCACCTGTATCGATGACCAAGAAAGGACGCTCTCCGACACGCCCCTCGCCGTAATGACGGTCGCGGGTCAATCCGGGAAGATCGGCGACCAACGCATCGCGCGACCGCGTAAGCCGGTTGAATAATGTGGATTTGCCGACATTCGGTCGGCCTACTAATGCAATAACCGGCTTCATTTGATACTTACCGCGTTGCTAACGCAACAATAGTTCCCGCTTGGGTTTGAAAAATTGCACTTTCCCCGTCCATAAGAGGAGATGCCGTCATTACCTGAGTACCGTCAGTACTCACACGTGCCACCAACGCACCGTCTTCACGTGACAGAAAGTGGATATACCCCTCTCCATCACCAACGGCCAGAGCATGCCCCATTGATACGGGCGTCGATAAGCGCCGGTTCGCCAGCTTGTTGTTGCGCCAGTTCCCAGTCCCCGTATCACGCGTGAATGCAGTTACAGCACCTCGCTCGTCGGCAGCATATACAAAGCGCTCGTCCACGGCCAAGCCAACATCGCTGGATAATTCCTTTGCCCAACGTGGCGCTCCTGTAACAGCATCAAAGCACGCTACTCGTCCTTGATAGGCAACCGCACAGACATCTCGCCCAGCTATCACCGGGGCACCCGAGAGGTCGGCAATGCGCTCCAGTTCGGTGGCGCCTCGTGGATCGCCTACGGCCACCTCCCACCGTGCACCGCCATTATTCAGGGCCAACGCTAGCAGCCTGCCCCCCGGCATGGCGACATACGCCACAGGACCAGCAATGACAATTCCGGGCGCTGTACGCAAGGTGAGTGGGGGCAGCGTACGTTGGGTAAGCCAACGGCGCCTTCCCGATTCTGCATCAAATGCTGCGATTCGATTATCGACGCTACGCACGACGACCAATCCCTGCCCAACTGCAGGCGCGGACAAGATCTCACTGGAGGCTTGAGCCTTCCAGCGCAGCTTTCCCTCGCTATCGAAGGCCATCAGGACGCCATTCTCCGCCGCAACCGCCACCGTGTTCCCGTCGCTGCCAACGCCAGCAGTCAAAGGCACACCTGCGTTGATACGCCATTGCGAACGTCCACTGGCGGCATCAATCCGAGCCAGCGAACCATCTGCCGCAGCAACGAATACACTTCCCTCTGCAATCGCGGGAGAAAAGAAGAAGGCACCGGCGCTGCCGATGGATTCGGTCCATAAAGTACGAGTTACCAGGCTGGATTTAAAATCCTCCAATGCCGCCGGCGGATTGCGAGGCGCTGGCTTACTGGCAAACGGGTTTATAGAGGAACACCCCGCTAAGACAGCTACCATTCCGATATACGTTAGCTTTGCGGCAATACGCATCTTCTCCCCTTTTCGCAATTAGGCAGCGGCTTGAGCCGAAGCTCCACCAAGTGCGTCCAATTTCAACTGGATTAACTGACGCGCAGGATTCTTTTCATCCGTCTTGTCGATTGCCTGCTTATATGCAGCGCGGGCTTCTTCGGTCTTTCCTTGAGCCGCAAGAATATCGCCTTTGCGATCCGCGACAGCACCGGCAAACTGTTCCGGGAAATCACTCACCAACAGCTTCATCCCTTCGTCGAATGCCTTTTCATCGAGCAGAACGCCTGCCAAGCGAATTTTGGCGATCGCCTTGTATTCGTCGCTACCGTTTTCAATGACCCACTGCAACTGAGTCTTGGTCGCCTTCAGGTCATTTGCATCGAACGCGCTCTTGGCCGCGGCAAGTGATCCCATTTGCGCATACGCAGTTCGAGCAAACTTCCCGGTCAAATCAGCTGCCGCGCGCTGAACCTTTGCATTATCCTTCGCCGCACCTGCCTTCTGCAGCTCTTCATAAAGTTGGCTAGCCTGTGCTGCCTGGGTCCGCTGATAGTAATTCCAGCCAGACCATGCCGCGTAGGCAGCTAACGCAGCAATCAACACCCAAGTCACTAGATTGCCGTACTGTTTCCACCACGCCTTTAGCGTGGCCAACTGTTCCTGTTCTTCGAGATCGTATGCCATGATATTCCGATGTCAGTGGTGATGGTGGTGATCCGTGGAGTCATTGTGCTGATCGTGGCCAATGATCTGATCGAGCACATACTCGGCAACCGCATCAATAGCAACTGCAATTTGGTTGTTTGCCATCTCGTTCGCGCGCATGTCCTTAACCGCAGCAACGCCCTTTGCAATTTCATCCTCACCGATGATCACTGCATAAGCTGCTCCGCTAGCATCAGCCCGCTTCATCTGTGATTTGAAACTGCCTGCGCCACTCGAAGATGCACAATGCAGCACGACATCCAGCCCAGCATCGCGCAATCTTTCCGCAACAACAAATGCCTCAAGTTGTGCGGCCTCGCCCTGATGAACGACATAAACATCGCATTGATTTGGCGTCAGCTGGTCACCATTTGCCTTCATCAGCTCAAGCAGGCGCTCAACGCCAATTGCGAATCCACAGGCTGGTGTAGGCTTTCCGCCAAACATCTCGACCAACGGATCATAGCGACCACCGCCGCATATCGTACCTTGCGAACCGAGCTGATCGGTCACCCATTCGAATACAGTACGATTGTAGTAGTCCATACCGCGCACTAGACGCGGGTTGATGGTGAACGGTATGCTGTTGTGACGCAAGATTTTCTGCACTCCCTCGAAGTGCGCACGAGATTCTTCCCCAAGGTAATCGAGCAGCTTCGGCGCTGCATTGACCATTTCTTGCATCGCCGGGTTCTTTGTATCAAGAATGCGCAGAGGGTTGGAATGCAGGCGGCGTTGCGCGTCCGTGTCCAGCAGATCTTTGTGCTGCTCAAAATAGGCAATTAGGTCAGCGCGATGGCGGCTGCGCTCATCAGCGTTGCCAATTGAATTCAGTTCCAGCTTGATGTTTTGCAAACCAAGATCATCCCACAGGCGCTGGCATAGCATGATGAGTTCGGCATCGATGTCCGGCCCGGTAAATCCAAGCGCCTCCGCACCAACTTGGTGGAACTGCCGATAGCGGCCGCGCTGTGGCCTTTCATGGCGAAACATCGGTCCTGCATACCATAAGCGTTTCGGCCCGTCGTATGTCAAGTTGTGCTCAACTGCTGCTCGGACGACGCCTGCAGTGCTTTCAGGGCGCAATGTCAATGGATCGCCGTTCATCGAATCAATAAAGGAATACATTTCCTTTTCGACGATATCAGTCACAGCACCAAGGCCGCGCGCAAATAAAGGCGTTGGCTCCACGATGGGCGTGCGAATCTGTTGGAAACCATAGCTCCTCAACACCGATTGCACAGTGTTTTCAAATAGTTCCCATAATGGTGCTTCGGCTGGCAGGATGTCATTCATCCCTTTCACACCGAGAATTTTTTCGACTTTCTTGTTTTCTGACATTCTTTTCAGACTTGATATGCGGTTGATTTAAATTTGAACCGCTTCGTTTCCATAACGAGTTTTAACGTAATCCAGCACAATGGCCTGGAATTCTTCCGCAATACTTTCACCACGCAGAGTGACGGTCTTTTCGCCATCCACATAGACCGGCGCTGCCGGCGATTCACCTGTGCCTGGCAAACTAATACCGATATTTGCATGCTTGGATTCACCTGGGCCGTTGACGATACACCCCATCACCGCAACGTTCATGTTTTCCACGCCGGGATACTGTTTCTTCCATACCGGCATTTGATCACGCAGATAAGTCTGGATCTTGTCCGCGAGTTCCTGAAAAACCGTTGAGGTAGTCCGCCCGCAGCCAGGACACGCGATGACCATCGGCGCAAACTTACGTAGCCCCATGGTCTGCAGGATTTCCTGTGCCACGACCACTTCCCTGGTGCGATCCCCACCCGGCTCCGGCGTCAGTGAAATGCGAATTGTGTCCCCAATTCCTTCTTGCAGCAGAATGGATAATGCAGCAGTTGAGGCCACAATTCCTTTGCTCCCCATGCCAGCCTCGGTCAAACCGAGGTGCAAGGGATAATCACACCGCCGTGCAAGCTCTCGGTACACAGCAATCAAGTCCTGCACGCCGGACACCTTGCATGAAAGGATGATTTTGTCACTAGCGAGACCAACTTCCTCTGCACGCCTCGCATTTTCGATCGCAGATGTAACCAAGGCCTCATACATTACTGCCTGTGCACTCCACGGCTCCGAACGTTGCGCATTCTCATCCATGACACGTGCCAACAATGCCTGATCGAGGCTTCCCCAATTCACACCAATACGAACCGGCTTGTCGTATTTACACGCAATCTCAATCATTTGCGCGAACTGCATATCGCGTTTGGCCCCTTGGCCTACATTGCCCGGATTGATCCGGTACTTCGATAACGCTTGTGCGCAGTCAGGAAAATCATTAAGTAGCTTGTGGCCGTTATAGTGAAAATCACCTACCAATGGGACGTCCACCCCCATCTTGTCCAGTTGCTGACGAATCGCAATGACCGCTGCAGCCGCTTCCGGATTATTCACAGTAATACGGACAAGCTCAGAGCCAGCACGCGCAAGGTCCTTTACCTGGATTGCCGTTGCTATTACGTCTGCTGTGTCGGTGTTTGTCATCGACTGTACAACTACCGGCGCAACACCACCCACAAGCACTTCACGCTCGCCATGACGTATTACCACGCTCCGGCTTCTACGGCGAGCGAGCGGCCCAGACTCGATGGGGGACTTCGTGTTTGACATGCCAGTCTTATCCGTTTTTTACTTTAGATTTATGCGCGCCACGTTACTTTTGGCATTCGATTTAAATTCCACCGGTGTGCCACGCAATATCACCGCCACGCCAGCGGCATTTCCGATCACAACGGAGACCGGCCCGGTGATTGCAATGCTCTCGTCCTCCCCTGCTTTAACAATGCGCGAAAAAACGACAGCATTGTTGTCGGCACGACGGACTTCGATCCAGGACTCTTGGCTGACTTTGAACTGAAGCGCATCCTTGTCTCCGGCCACAGATGCTTCTTGCGCTGTTGGCGCCGTAGCCACACCAGCTATTGGTGGAACCTCTGGAGCAGCCGCTGGCGGCTGGGAAAGCTCCGCAGACGCTATCGGCGCCATAGCACTCTGCTCTTTCGTTCCTGGATTCACCTGGAGAGGATTTTCATTCGAACGAGTAATGCCCGCTATACCCTCCTCGATCTGCGGCAAAGTCGGCTTGGGTATAACGATGATATTGCCTTCATACTTTGCAGCCCATATCGCAACACCAGCCAAAACCGTCAGCAATCCACCCAAAACCCATTTCGTCGACAAACCCGACCGCTCCGTCATAGAGGGAAGGCGAGCATCAGAAAAGGGTGTGGACAATGACTGCTTGGGTACGATCGTGTCATGCGGGAGAAGTACCTCACTGCTCATCCCCGCCAACAAAGGCGCCGGATCAACCTTCAATAACTTCGCATAAGTGCGAATGAACCCTCGAACAATTGGCATGCCCGGTAAAGCTGAATAGTCGTCATGCTCAATCGCCACAATTTGTCGGGGCGCAAGGTTAAGCTGACTGGCGACCTGTTCAATTGTCCAACCCCGCTCTTCGCGATAAGCTGCGAGTTGGGCACCCGGAGATATCTTTGACTGACCAGCATCCGGCTCTGCACTATTAGGCCCGGACTGCTCACTCACGCCAGGCTCACTCATCGAAAGCTCCACGTTGATATGCTGCGAACTCCGCAGAGCCGCCATGCCTGCGGCGCAATTGCGTAGCAAGGCTTGCTTCTGCGGCCCGATCCCCCAATTTATGCTCGATTTTGATGGCAAGCCACAGCACCTCTGGGGTCATCACATCGGCTTTCATCACACGACCAATAAAGAAGCGAGAACGCTCGTAGTCGCGCAAATCAAAATAGATGCGGGCCAGGTGCGTATTGGTCGATGGGTTGCCCGGGTCGTACTGAAATGCTTGTGAAAAATAACGTTCGGCAGCCCCCTTGTCATTCAGCTTAAGACTGCAGATACCTGCATTGCTGAGAGCTTTGGCAGGTGATTGGTAAGCGCGACTCTTCAACGCCGCCTCAAAATAGGCGATCGACTGCTTCTCTCGCCCAGTCTGACAAAGGAACCATCCGTAATTGTTACTAAAATCAGGCGTATTGGGTGCCAGCTTGATGGCTTGCAGGAAGTTCTCCTCCGCTAGCTTGTTTTCACCCATATCCATGTAGATCAACGCACGCATGCTATACGCTTCGGCGAAATTTGGATCCGCCGCAATCGCTTGCTTGATCTCGTCGAGTGCAACAGCGGACTGGCGCTGCTCATAATAGCCGACCGCCAGTTGCAGACGAATGCGCGCTCGCCTCTGGCCATCGGTCTGATCCGCGCTCGACGGCGGTTCATTATTACTTGCTTCCATAGCGGAATTGGAGGCACATCCTGCTAGCAATGCCACAGACACGGCGCCAACCGCAAACATGAAAAGAATTCGATTGCTTCTCACTTGGACACCTCAACAATACGTCCAAAATCCTTGCCGAATTTTTTCTGATACTCCGCCATTTTTTGCATGCGCTCCTGCACACGTGTACGGTCCTGCACCTCGCCAGCGAGCTGCCCGCAAGCGGCATCGATATCATCCCCACGCGTCTTGCGAACGGTCGTGACAATACCTGCATTCATCAGAATCTGCGCAAATGCCTTAATGCGCGCATTATTCGAGCGCTTCAACCCCGACTCGGGGAATGGATTGAAAGGAATAAGATTGAACTTGCACGGCACCGAATCATCGCTGCTCTGCACAATTGAAATCAGTTCACGCGCATGCATGTCGGAATCGTTGACGCCATCCAACATGCAGTATTCAAAGGTAATGAAGTCACGCGGCGCAAATTCCAGATAACGACGGCAGGCAGCCATTAATTCGCGCAGCGGATATTTTTTATTTAATGGAACCAGCCCGTCGCGCAAAGCATCATTGGATGCATGCAACGACACCGCCAAAGCAACGGGACATTCCTGTGATAGCCTGTCGATCATCGGCACAACCCCACTGGTCGACACCGTAACCCTTCGACGCGACAAGCCATAGGCATTATCATCAAGCATCAGCCTGAGGGCAGTAACCGTTGGCTCAAAATTCAACAACGGCTCACCCATGCCCATCATTACGACGTTCGTAATCTGGCGCTCCCCCTTGGGACCAGGCACGACTCCTTTGGCTTTACGCAGCGCGAATTCAGCCATCCACAGTTGGCCGACAATTTCGCTGACGGACAAATTGCGGCTAAAGCCCTGCTTTCCGGTGGAACAAAAACGACAATTGACTGCACAACCCGCCTGCGTAGAAATGCAGAGGGTGCCGCGATTTTCTTCAGGGATAAAAACGGTTTCGACTGCATTGCCTTGTCCCACATCCAAGAGCCACTTGCGCGTACCATCAGCCGAAGTATGATCACTGATAATAGCAGGCGCAACGACGATTGCATGCGCCTTCAACTTGTCGCGTAGGGACTTTGCAAGGTCAGTCATCGCATCGAAGTCGCTGGCGCCAAACTGATGAATCCAGCGCTGCAACTGCTTTGCGCGAAACGGCTTCTCACCCAACTCACTGCAGTAGGCAACAAGTTGCGCGGGATCGAGATCCAGCAAATTAGTGAGAGCCGTCATAACGATATTTCATTGTGTCGTTCACCCCTAAACCCTTGAAGCCACAGAATTATCAAGGCGAACGGCATTTTAAAGATTAACGGGAATAGACGTTCAACGCAGGGAAGAAATATCCGATTTCAACTTTGGCCGTATCTGCACCATCGGAACCGTGAACAGCGTTGGCATCGATCGAATCCGCGAAGTCAGCACGGATGGTGCCCTTCTCCGCCTTCTTCGGATCAGTTGCGCCCATCAGTTCACGATTCTTTGCAATCGCGTTATCGCCTTCCAGCACCTGAATCATAACCGGCCCTGAAACCATGAAGTCGACTAAATCTTTAAAGAACGGGCGCTCACGGTGCACCGCATAGAAACCTTCCGCTTCGGCGCGCGACAATTGCGCCATGCGTGCAGCAACGATCTTCAGACCAGCGTTCTCGAAACGAGTGTAAATCTGACCGATTACGTTTTTAGCGACTGCGTCCGGTTTGATAATCGACAGGGTGCGTTCGATTGCCATCTGTAAAAACTCCAATAAAAAGAAAGGGTTAAAGTTAAAAATTAAGAATTCAACTAACCTTTTATTATAGCACTAAAGCCCTCCCATAAGGAGTTTCAAAACAACAAGCACGTCCTTATAAGAAAGAAGAACTTCAACCCTTCCATACTATCTATACGAGGGTTGCACATGTTATGCTTTTTTTATTCAGCACTGTGCTACATATTTGGAGGCAACAATGGAACCCAATCTTCAGCAAACTTATAGCGCTCCCAGCGAAGCGCTGATAATACGTAACCGCGTACTGCGCAACACCTACTGGCTACTTGCGATTTCAATGATTCCGACCGTGCTTGGTGCGTGGCTCGGTGTGCAGTTTAATTTTTCTTTCCTACAAGGCAATCCACTTATAGGATTTATGGCCTTTCTCGCAATCGCGTTCGGCTTCTTTTACGCCATTGAAAAGACCAAGAACTCCGGCCTTGGTGTCGCCTTTCTCCTCGGATTTACGTTTTTTATGGGGCTGATGCTTTCGCGTCTAATCGGCCTCGTACTCGGATTCTCGAATGGTCCCTCACTGATCATGATGGCATTTGGCGGCACGGCTTCCATTTTTGCCGTCATGGCCTCAGTTGCCACAGTGTCGAAGCGAGACTTTTCCGGCCTAGGGAAATGGCTCTTCGCGGGCGTACTGGTAATCTTGATCGCGGCATTGGCCAATGTCTTCCTGCAAATGCCAGCACTCTACCTCGCGGTCTCGGTACTCGCAATTGCCATTTTCTCCGCATACATCCTGTTCGATGTACAACAAATCATCAATGGCGGAGAAACAAACTATATCTCTGCCACGTTAGCGATCTATCTTGATGTATATAACATTTTTAGCAACTTGCTGGCACTATTGGGTTTCTTCGGTGGGGAACGCGATTAAATCAGCACTTTGCATATAAAAAAAGCCGCACTCAAAGCGGCTTTTTTGTTGTCCGGTTATTTTGTTTTCATGAGGGAAGATCGAATACGGCTATTGATTCCACGTGCGCCGTGTGCGGGAACATATTTACTATGCCAGCCTGAGTCATTACGTAACCTCCTTGATGTACAAGATAACCCGCATCCCGTGCAAGCGTGGAAGGGTTACATGAAACATAGACAATACGCTTGGGCTTCATGGCATGCCCATCTTCCCCTAAACCGACAATCGCCTGACACACGGCAATCGCCCCCTCACGCGGCGGATCGATAAGCATGCGATCAAATTTTCCGAGCAGGATAAAATCTTCTGAAGTAGCCTCAAATAAATTACGGCAATGGAAAGCGGTCTTGTTTGCCAAGCCATTGGCACGAGCATTCTCCAATGCACGCTCAGTCAAAGCTGTACTGCCTTCAATGCCGACAACCTCACTTGCCAGCGTGGCTAGTGGCAGCGTGAAATTACCTAAACCGCAGAATAGATCGGCGACACGGTCACCCGGCTCCACGTCCAGTAAACGCAGCGCCTTCATGACAAGCACACGGTTAATGTGGTGATTCACCTGTGTAAAGTCGGTAGGCTTAAAAGGCATCCTGACACCGAACTCAGGAAGCAAGTACTGCAATTGCACATCCGTCGGATAAAAAGGATAGACCGTGTCCGGGCCTTTCGGCTGCAACCACCACTGAACACGATGCTCGTCGGCAAACGCCTTGAGTTTATGCGCATCATCCTCGGTTAATGGCGCCATGATGCGCAATACCAAGGCTGTCACACTATCGCCAACAGCAAGTTCAATTTGTGGCATCTGCTCAAAGATGGTTAGCGACTCCACGAGACGCCGCAAAGGCACTAGCATGGCCGAGATATGCGGGGGCAAGATCTCGCAAGTTTTCATATCGGCGATGTAGGAGGATTTCCTTTCGTGAAAACCGACCAGTACACCACCTTTCTTTTGCACATTGCGCACCGACAATCGCGCCCGATAGCGATACCCCCAGGTTGGTCCGTAAATGGGTGGCATCATCCGCTCGGCACGTACTTTGCCGATGTGCCATAGGTTGTCTTCCAACACACGCTGCTTGATTGCCACTTGCGCCGACGGTTCCAGGTGCTGCATTGCACAACCACCACAGGTACCAAAGTGCTCGCATTTCGGCTGTACACGCAAGGATGATTCTTTATGTAACTCTGTAAGCGTTGCGGCTTCCCATTTCGGCTTCTTGCGAAAGGACTGAAAACTAACGCGCTCTCCAGGCAATGCACCTTCCACGAAAATAACCTTACCTAAGGTGCCATCTTCGTTTTGCAGATGGCCAATGCCTCTGCCTTCCATGTCGAGAGATTCAATGTCAATGAAATTGTGCTGCATAGAAACAAAAATAGAAAATGGCGAGCCTGACACGGCTCAAAAGAAAATAAACAGGGCGTTGCGGCTAAATCGCCGCGTGGATTACCATGCAGCGAGATACTCTTTCCAATGGGCTCCGTCAAGCGCGGCCAGGGAAGACCTCACCAGGGCTATTTCCGCATCGTAGGCATCCTGCGTGAAGACGCCTCGCATGAGCTGAAAGCGACAGTACACTAAATAGGTATTTACGACATCCGTTTCGCAGTAAGCACGTATCTCATTCAACCGCCCTTCTTGGAATAGCGTCCATACTTGCGAACCATCTACACCAAGCTTGCCTGGAAAACCGCACAGCTTGGCGAGGTCGTCCAGCGGCGCATTTGCACGTCCGGTATACAAAGCGAGCAAATCCATCAGATCAAGGTGGCGAGTGTGATAGCGACTCAGATAGTTGTTCCACTTAAAGTCACGATCCTCATCGCCCATTTCCCAGTAACGAGATGCCGTCACCCCATTAATCATGGCGCGATAATGTAGCACTGGCAGATCAAAACCATTGCCATTCCATGACACCAGCTGTGGCGTATACTTGTCGATGATACGAAAAAAATCATGTACAAGCTTCGGCTCTCTGTCGTCTAGGTTACCCAACGAGCGAACGCGAAAACCATCGTCATCACGGAACACACAAGAAACGGCAGCAACGCGGTGCAAATGATGTTGCAAGAAGTCCGAACCACTCTTATCGCGCCTGGCCGCAAATGCTGCAGCCGCAACTTCGGCATCCGTGGCCGATATCGGATGATTGTTCAGCACACGCAAACCAGCCACATCGGGAATCGTCTCGATGTCGAACACTAAGATGGGGATCACAGCAATGCGTCCTTGCCGACGCCACGTGCGGTCAACGCGCGCTTTAGCTTCACCAATGCTTCCTGCTGGATCTGACGCACACGCTCGCGGGTTACGCTCATTTCTGCGGCGAGCTCTTCCAAGGTAGCAGGATCATCATTATCCAAACCGAAACGGCGAACAATCACGACGCGCTGTTTGTCCGGCAGCTTCTTCAGCCAGTCGCGTACCAATATTGTCATTTCGTGATGCTCAGCCCGCGAATCGGGGCCGTCCTCAACGTCACCGGGAAGCATGTCCATCAGGCTTGCCTGCGGGTCGTTGTCCAACGGGGCATCGAGCGAAGTAGCATGCTCAGACAGAGCCAAGATATCCTGCACATCCTCAACGGGCCGATCAACGAGGTGTGCAATATCTTCGGCTGTTGCATCCTTGCCGTCGTGATGCTGAGCCTCCAAATGATACTTAGCCCTCAGGATCTGATTCAACTCACGTACCATGTGTACCGGTAGGCGTACAGTACGGGCCTGGTTCATGATGGCGCGTTCGATGCTTTGCCGGATCCACCACGTTGCATAGGTTGAGAAGCGAAAGCCGCGCTCAGGCTCAAATTTATCAATCGCACGCATCAACCCCAAATTACCCTCTTCGATAAGATCCAACAGCACGACACCGCGGTTAATGTAATGCTTCGCAATCGATACTACCAAGCGGAGGTTGTGCTCGATCATCTTCTGGCGTGCTTCGAAGTTACCCTGCTTAGCGAGCGTGGCGTAGCGGATCTCTTCTTCCACTGTCAGCAGTGGACGAGCGCCGATCTGATTCAGATAATGTTGCGTCGTGTCGGTAGACAACTCTGCGGCGAGCACGGTTTTTAATTCATCAACCGAATCCACCACTGGCCTTACCGCCCCGCCCCCCTGGTCGGCGTCATCACCATCATCAGCCAATTCATTGTCTGCATCATCATTGACGTTCAGTGAGATATCATCGGCAAGATCATCCGACGGCATTTCATCATCCAGGGGATCATGGGGGGTACGATTCATTTAGCGACTTGGCAGAAATTTTGACGGATCGACTGGCTTTCCTTGCTGACGAATTTCGAAATGCAGTTTCACCTCATCGGTGTCGGAGTTTCCCATTTCTGCAATTTTTTGGCCTTTGGTGACGCTTTGATCCTCTTTTACGAAGATGGTTTTGTTGTGCGCGTACGCCGATAGCAAATTATTAGAGTGTTTGACAATCACGAGATTGCCATAACCACGAATACCACTGCCAGCATATAACACTTTACCTGATCCGGCCGCCAATACCGGTTGGCCCATCTTGCCGGCAATATCGATCCCCCTCTTGCCTTCGCTAAAGTGGGCGATGATTTTTCCATCTGCCGGCCAAATCCATGCAATGTTTTCATCGTCAGGGATTGGCGCTACTGGCGTGTCCGGAACCTTATCTGCCGCCCTAGACTGTTCCGTTTTTGAAGCAGTAGAAGCGTTCGAACTTCCATCTGCCTTTTGCAATTCGGCTAGTGCTCCATCGGAATATGGACGCTTGTCACCACGCGGCGCCGATTTATTTTGCACACTTCCAGTATGGGAGCCTGGCATTGCCAGGGGTCTCACCTCAACTCCGGAGGACGTTGCGACACTGGCAGTCTGCGCTGCGCCTTCTGGAGGTAGCACGCGCAGCATCTGATCAACCTTGATGTCGTTCGGGTTAGCAAGATTATTCCAGGTGACGAGATCGCGATAGTTCTGGCCAAAATCAAGAGCGATCTGGATTAAGGTATCACCCTTTTTGACCACATAATAGCCACGCTCTGCCTGTTTAGGCGATGCGGACTGAGTCGCTTGGCGATCGACGGCCTTTGATCCCACGTGACGATCCACCACTGGTGCAGGATGGCGCTGAGCAGTGGTACATGCAGAGATCAGGACTGGCAAAATGGCAAGGAATACAAAACGCTCTTTTTTCATTCTCATACAGTTAAACATATAGCGACGGCACGCAGACATTTATGTGGGGATGGCATTGAATCAGACAACACCAGGACGCAAGGGGACGAAATGACAGTCTTCCAGCGCCGTATTCGTCCATTCAAACTTTCCTATTCTCTCTATCAGTTGCAGGACCTGATGCCGCTCACCAACCGGGGCTACCAGCCTGCCGCCGATACTCAGTTGCTCTAGCAATGTCCGCGGCACCTCCAAGCCCGCTGCGGCAAGAATAATACCGTCGAATGGAGCTGCCTGAGGAAGGCCAAGCATACCATCTCCATACTGCAAGCGGATATTGGCAATCCGAAGCGGGCGCAGATTCCCTTTGGCCAGTTCGTGTAAAGGCTTGATTCGTTCAATCGAATACACCTCTTTTGCCACCAACGACAGCACTGCGGCCTGGTATCCACAGCCGGTGCCGATTTCGAGGACCTTGTTCAGTATGCCGCCGCTGGCATTGGCACGCATTACTTCAATCATGCGCGCGACAATGTAAGGCTGGGATATGGTCTGATGATGACCAATCGGCAGTGAGGCGTCGATATACGCCTGGCTCGCCAGGGCCGGCTCGACGAATAGATGCCTAGGTACCGCCTCCATTGCAGCTAATACCTTGGCATCGGCAATCCCCTGTTTGGCAATGCGGGACACCATCGCCATGCGCACGGCATCGGATACCAATGGAATCTGGCGTTGTACGGTAGAAGGCATCGGTTCAGGTAGTCCGGCAGGCTTGAATTGCTCAGTCATGCGTGAGGTGCGTGCCACATTTTGCGCAGCATTCTGTGTCGCTGTTTGAGGTGTCGCAACTTTCATGGCTGGCACAGCACTGCCAGGAGCGATTCCAGCCGACTTCTCGACGACGGAAGATAACGACAGCGGAAAACGCTTATCCTTGCCTGTCATGACAGTCCTTTTCGAAGTACGTCAAGTTGAGCGAGGTGCGTCAGATCGACCTGCAAAGGCGTCACCGATACAAAATCGTCCGCCACTGCGTGAAAATCAGTTCCTTCGCCTGAATCCTTCGCTTTGCCTGCCGGCCCTATCCAAAAAATTTCACGCCCATGCGGGTCCTGCGTCTTGATCACCGGCTCAGATTCATGCCGCTTGCCAAGGCGTGTCGCCTTGATCCCTTTGATCTTTTCGTATGGCAGATTCGGAATATTGACATTTAACAAATAAGGCTTCTGCAACATGCCAAAGTCTCGTTCAACAAAATCGCGAGCAATGCGTGCAGCGGTATCAATGTGAGCCCAACCTTTTTCCACTTGAGAAAAAGCGATTGCCGGGATCCCGAATAAAAATCCTTCCGTGGCAGCCGCAACCGTGCCGGAATACAGCGTGTCGTCCCCCATGTTCTGCCCTTGATTAATCCCGGACACAATCAGGTCGGGCTTGAAGGCTAATCCACCAGTCAAGGCTACATGTACACAATCGGAAGGTGTACCGTTCACAAAATAGAACCCGTTAGCGGCACGGTAAACAGAAAGTGGACGATCAAGCGTCAGAGAATTGGAGCTTCCAGAGCGATTGCTGTCAGGCGCGACGACAACAATTTCGGCGATGGATCTCAGTGCCTCTGCCAAGGCGATGATCCCAGGAGCGAGGTAGCCATCATCGTTACTAACGAGAATTTTCATAAGTGAATTTTAACCGAACCGGCATGCCAGCCCTATGTGCATATTGACATTTTGCGGCGCACACGCCAGGGACAACGCGATTATTCTTGTTATGCAAGAGCTATACAGGCGATGCAATCGTATTCTTCTATCCTGTGAGGTGGCAGAAAAACACGATGATTATGCTCCCTCGGCGAGAGTTTGATGCACGAACGCCGATAGGATCAAGCGATCGTGAATAGATACGTCCAAGAACTCGAAGCCGTGCTTAAACCCCTCTCCATGCTCCGAAGGAGCGACCGAACGCAAGACCATTTTCAAGTTAAG
>CBHCMF010000015.1:0-36092 GCA_965974465.1 uncultured Noviherbaspirillum sp. | reverse complement strand
CTTTAATGCCAATCGATACCGCTGGGATTGCGGCAATAAATCATGGGCAGACATTTTCTATCTCGATGGGCGCAATGAGCAAGAATGGTTGAAAGATAAGCGCCAGTTTGTGAAGAATAAGATCAAGGAGCAGGGCAATGGCTAAGCCGAAGAAAGGTTCCGTCATCAACCCGCTGATGCTGATCGCTGCCAAGAACAAGCCAGACCAGGAATCGGTGGACAAGATCCACATGGTGGTGCTGACCGCCCTGGACGCGGCAAAGCGCGGGAAGTGTCCAAACGGGCTGGCAAACACGCTCACAGAGCATTTGATGGTAGGGGTGCTCATGTGGTCCAAGATGGGTAACCGGCCGCTGTATGACCACGCTGTGAAGGCGTGGTTGGCAATGGGCAACGCTTGCCAGCGCCCCACAGACTTACTCGACCTGACCACGACCGAATACCAGGCCATCCGCCACGCTTTGCAATACTACCTGCGCGCCATCCCGCAACTGGAAATCGGCAAGCTGGCATCGCTGTTTCTGGAAGCGCAACGAAAATTAGCTGCATAACCCCGCGCATAAGCGCATAACCACGAAGGAGAAGTACAATGGAGGCCAGCAAGAAATTTGAAGTCAATGTGGTTTATGGAACATTGAACTATGACGGCTCCTGGACTCCAAATCCCAATCTTGAAATGACTGCCGATGAGCAATACGCAGCATGTAAAGATGCAATTGAAGAGCATCGGATTCGCACGGCTGTAGGAGCGGCACTTCTTGTCGGGCTTTCCATCTTTGGTGCATAACCCTTGCACACCTGAGCCATACAGCCTATAGTGGAGTTGTCCCTGCAAAAGACACCAATGTGTGGGTTCGGCCAAGAATGTTGGGTCGTGCTTTCAACTTCTCCTCCTGTGGTACAAGTCCCCGGCTGCACAAAGCTGCACGCTGGGGCTTTTTTCTGGTAGAGTTGTGTTGTGATGAATGCGCAGGCTGATGCGCAATGCGTGGTGAGCATGGACGAAAAATCACCGCCCTATATGGGCTTGCTACGAGAGCAAAGCCGGAGATCAGCGCCGGCCATCACAATTGATCCTGAAATAAAATCAGGTGAGACGGTTTGGTGGAATGCCAATTGAAAGCCGTGGTACTGCAAGCCACCGACCCTGAGGCAGAGACAGGGGCTACACGCATGCTGATTCAATGGCAAATAGGATACGCTGAACGGGACGCCGGGGCAGTCCAATAGGTAGGCATACCAGCCAAACAGCGAAACGAGTCAGCAGTCGTGTAGCCAGCACCGCCAAGGCTTAGCCCCTTCGCACAACAAGCACTCTCGCCTGACTCGCATTCAGCACGCTGCTCTATGCGAGGTGCTGGCTGCAAATCAATCTGCTAGACTCCAAGCACTATTCCCACGGAGTCAGCCATGTCCAAGCTCACCAACAAGCAGCGCAAGAACCTCCCACTCTCCGCATTCGCGGGACCAGGCCGCAGCTATCCGGTTCCTGATGCCAGCCACGCCGCCAACGCCAAGGCACGCGCAACCCAGCAGAACAATGCCGGCTACCTCTCCGACAGCGAGAAGGCTAAGATCGACGCGAAAGCTAATAAAGTGCTCGAAAAGAGCAAAAAGTAGAAATTCCAAGGCATTTTCAACCTCAAAATAGCCAGTTTCTTGAAATAATCAGCTTTTTGCAGTAAATTCCAGCCATCGATAGGAGCACATCATGGCACGGAAAAGCACATACACCGAGAAGGTCGCAGACCAGATTTGCGAGATGATCGCCGACGGCACGCCACTGCGCGAGATTTGCCGTATGGAAAAGATGCCGGGATGGGTCACGGTGTACCAATGGATCAAGGAGCAGCCCGCATTCGCCGAACGCTTCGCGCACGCGCGTGAGCTTGGCTTTGACGCCATCGCCGAGGATGCCCTGCGCATCGCCAACACCCCCCAGATCGGCGAAACCGAGGAAAGCAGCGATAACGGTCTGAAGATCAAGCGCGAGGACATGCTTGGGCACCGTAAGCTGCAGGTCGAGACGCGCCTGAAGCTGCTGGCCAAATGGGCACCGAAGAAATACGGCGAATCGATCCGCCAGGAGTTGACCGGCGCCAATGGTGGCCCGATCACAATGAACTTCACCGCGACCGACGCCGCGCTGTGACAGTCTCAGGTTTCAACCCGACGCCACGCCAGCTGCTCGCCCAGCAGGTGCTGGCCGGCCTCTGCACCTGGATCATGCTCTTCGGCGGTGGTCGCTCGGGAAAGACATTCCTGATCGTCCGCAACATCGTGCTTCGCGCCCTGAAGGCACCTGGCTCGCGTCACCTCATCGTGCGCTGGCGCTTCAACCACCTCAAGGCATCGATCATGCGGGACACGTTCCCGAAGGTGATGCGCGTCTGCTACCCGGACCTGGTCAAGGGCGACGGCTGGGATATCAACATGTCGGAGGGATTCGCCAAGATCAAGGCCGGCGTCGACGATAAGGGACTGCCGATTTACAGCGAAATCTGGTTCTTGGGCCTGGATGACAAAGACCGCATGGAAAAGGTGCTGGGTATGGAGTTCGCGACCATATACGCGAACGAGTCGAGCCAGCTGCAGTGGGAAGGCGTAATGCTGCTGCTTACCCGCCTGGCGCAGAACTGTCAGCAGGTCATCAATGGGGTGTCCATGCCGCTAAAGCTGCGCTTCCTGTTCGACTGTAACCCGCCGAGCAAGATGCACTGGTCGTTCAAGGTGTTCAAGCAGAAGGTCGACCCGGAGACGAAGCAGCCGCTGCGCAATCCGGACAATTACGACAGCTTCCAGATGAACCCGAAGGACAACGCGGCCAACCTGTCGCCTGAGTACTTGGAGACGCTGGAGGGTCTGTCCGAGCGCATGAAGCGGCGCTTCCGTGATGGCGAGTTCTCGGACGGAACGCCAAACGCCCTGTTCGATGAGGCGATCATTGACCGCTGGCGCGCGGATGCCGACGAGGTGCCGGCGCTGGTCCGTGTGGTTGTCTCCGTCGACCCAAGCGGCGCCAGCGATGATGCACAAAACTCAGACAACGATGAGGTTGGAATCACCGTGGAAGGCCTGGGTGTCGACGGCAACGCATACCTGCTGGAAGACCTGACCGTCAAGGCTGGCCCGACCACCTGGGGCGCTGTGGCAGTGCAGGCCTACCAGCGGCATCAAGCCGACGCCATTGTGGGCGAAACCAACTTTGGCGGCGGCATGGTCAAGTTCGTAGTGCAGGCGGCCGCAGCCAAGATCGGCATCAAGGTCAACTTCAAGATGGTGACGGCCAGCCGCGGCAAAGCCCAGCGCGCCGAGCCGTTCAGCGTGCTATACGAGCAGGGCAAGGTGCGGCATGTGGGCCTGTTCCCGAAGCTGGAAGACGAAATGTGCGCCTTTTCGACGTCTGGCTACACCGGTGGCCGGTCTCCGAACCGGGCTGATGCCTTTATCTGGGGCCTGGCCGAACTGTTCCCGGCGTTGGTCAAACCGGCCAAAAAGCCGAAAGAAGAAACCGAAGAAGACGCATATATGGGGGAAACAGGATGGATGGGATGAAGCCAGGCCGCATCGAATTGGACGGTGCCGCCCTCGATCTGAGCTATTCTGGCATCGTGCCAATAGCTGAGCGTGAAAGGGTGTTGGAGATCAGCAATCTCTTTACACCAGCACAGAAAAGGGGTAATAATCTCGCCAATTCCTTGATGCAAGAGGTATGCGAACAGGCCGACCAGGCCGAAAAGCTACTTCTGCTCATGCCCGAGGCATTCGGCCAAGGCGGTTTGACTACCGCCCAGCTGGCCGACTGGTATATCCGCAAGCACGGATTCACCTACCTCCAGCACGATCCCAAAGTCATTTTGATCCGACTGCCACGCTCCGTGGCGCAACAATGGGCTGCCGCGCATGAGCATGGATGACAAAAACTATTCGGATGACGCGGACCTGCTGAAGTGCATCCGCGAGTTCACCGATAACGCCATCAAGGCCGACAACGCCAACCGCCAGGACGCGGTGGCCGACCTGCGCTTCCTGGCCGGCGACCAATGGGACGAGACGATCAAACGTCAGCGCCAGCTGGAGCGCCGCCCATGTCTGACCTTCAACCGCCTGCCTACCTACCTGCACCAAGTCACGAACGACCAGCGTCAGAACAAGGTGGGCATCAAGGTGCATCCGGTGGGCGACGGCGCAGACGAAGAGGGCGCGCAGATCTACCAGGGCATGATTCGCCAGATCGAGAGCCAAACCAACGCCGACACCGCCTATGACACCGCCGTGAACAGCGCGGCCGCGATTGGCTTCGGCTTCTGGCGCCTGATCACCGACTACGAGAGCCCGACCAGCTTCGACCAGGTAATCAAATACCAACGCATCCGTGATGCCCTGAAGGTCTACTTCGACCCGGCCAGCGTGGAAGGCGACGGCTCCGACGCCAAGCAGTGCGTCATTGTGAGCGACATGCCAAAGGAAGAGTTCAAGCGCACCTACCCGGGCAAGCTGGATGCCAACCAGACGACTATCTACGCCCTTGGCAATCAAGTGCAGCCAGGCTGGATGACGGACAGCATGGTGCGCGTGGTCGAGTACTACTACTTCGCCTATGAGGACAAGACGCTGTACCTGCTGGGCGACGGTTCTACCACCACCAACGAACCGCCGGCCGGCACCATCATCAAGGACAAGCGCAAGACCCAGATCCCGCAGTTGAAGTGGGTCAAGGCCTGCGCCGGCGCCGTGCTGGATCGCACTGACATCATGTGCCAGTGGATTCCGGTATTCCCAGTATGGGGCGAAGAGCTGGACATTCAGGGCAAGGTGATCCGCAAGGGTATCATCCGGGACGCCAAAGACCCGGCGCAGATGTACAACTTCTTCATGACCAGCGCCACCGAAGAGGTGAGCCTGCGCCCGAAAACGCCATTCATCGGCGCCGAAGGTCAGTTCGAAGGCCATGAAAAGAAATGGGGTCAAGCGAACAATCGCAGCTTCGCCTACCTGGAATACAAACCTGTTTCTGTCGACGGCATCCTGGCGCCGCCGCCGCAACGCTCGATGATGGCCGACGTGCCGGTAGGCATGCTGCAGATGGCTCTGCACGCTGCTGACAACATCAAAGCGGTTACTGGCCTGTTCGACTCCAGTCTTGGCGCCCGCGGCAGCGCGACCAGCGGCATTCAGGAACGCGAGCAGCAGCGCCAGGGCGACGTTGCCAACTTCCACTACATCGATAACCTGCACCGCTCGATCCGTCACTGCGGCCGCTGCCTGGTCGATATGATCCCGCATTACTACGATGCTAAGCGCGTGGTCGAGATCATGCGCGAGAACGGCGACATCGAGTCAGTGGAGATCAACACGCCGGCCACCAACGAGCAAGGTCAGCCTATTGACGAAAATGGCGCACCGATTGTCGACCCTGTCAACCAGGTCCAGAAGATCCTGAACGACGTAACTATGGGACGCTACGGCGTAACCTTCGACGCGGGCCCAGGCTACGCCACCCAGCGCGAGGAAGCGCAGGCGTCCATGATTGAGTTGGGCAGCAAATGGCCTAAGATCCTCGATATCGCAGGCGACAAGGTGGTGGAAAATATGGATTGGCCAGGCGCTGAAGACATTGCGCGCCGCATCAAAGCCACCATCCCGCAGAACATCACCAGCGCCGATAAGGAAGAGGACGGATCCGAGCCGCCGCAGCAGCTTCCACCAGAAATCGAGCGCGCATTGCAACAATATGATCAAATGGTAGAGCAAATGCAGCAGGAAATTGCTCAATTGAAGGCTGGGCACGAAGCCGACCTCCAGAAAGCGCAGATCGACGCGCAGAGCCGCGAAGAGGTCGCGCGCATAAACGCCGAGTCTCGCAGCGATGTTGAAGAACTGAAAGGGATGATCTCCCTGATCATTCAGAAACTTCAGCCGCCGCCAGTCCTGGCCGGCGAAGTCGCAAGCGATCTCCAGAAAGACGATGAATCCCGCCCCGCTGCCAGCCAAGCAGCGGAACTGGCGCAACCTGGCCCTACCGAAGAGATTTCGGGTTCTTAATTCTTGGGATGAACCATGCCAAACGATAACACCGCCGTAGTCGAAACCAGCACCGCCGCGCCAGTGGGCGAAGCCACAATCCAGCAAACCACCCAGGCCACAGGCCAGGATGATGCAGGGAAGGTCAACGCCAGCACCGAAACCACCGCGACGAACCAGGGCACCGACGAAGGCAAGCAGCAGGAAGGAAAAGTAGAAGGCCAGGATCAGGCTGACCGCGATGAAAAGGGCCAGTTCCGTTCCAAAATCCAGAAGCGTTTCGATGAACTGACCCACGCACGCCATGCAGCAGAGCGTGAAGCTGCACGCTGGCGCGCAATCGCGGAAGGCCGACAAGCCGAAGCCGCGCCCCAAGCTCACGAATTCGCCAATGACGCCGACTACGAGACTGCCTTGCGCCGCCACGAAGCCCGCGAAGCCGCCCGAGAAACGGCAGCCGAGCAGGCAAAGCAGGCCGCGCAGCACTACGAGCAAGACGCAGCCGGGGCTACTGACGCCCTCTATAACGCCCGCGTACAGGATACGATTTCCCGTATTCCAGACTTTGCGGAAGTTGTAGGGAAAGCTGATATCCAGATCACGAACGACATGATGCAGGCCCTCAAGGGCAGCGCGCATGGCCCGGATATCGTCTATCAGTTGGCAAAGAACCCCGCCGAGGCCCAGCGCATCGCGAGCATGCCATCGGCTCAGATGTACATGACCTTGGGTGCTATGGAAGCCGCAGTATCCGGCAACTCCAAAGCCGCCGCACCTGCTCCAGCACCTGCTGCACGCACCACAAACGCCCCGCCACCAGCTGCCACCGGCAACCAAGGCGCGGCACCGCCCAACACTGACCCAAGCACCATGTCCATGGCTGAATTCAAGGCGTGGAGCCGGGCCAACGGGTCGAAGTATGTATAACCCATCCATTTAATGAGGAACCCAAATGTCTAACGTACTCGCAACCACTTCCGTAGTAGCCAAGTCGTCTTTGGCTATTCTGGAAAACATGCTGAACTTCGGCAAAAACGTCAACCGCGACTGGGAAGACGAATTCACCAGCAACATGAGCCGCGGCTATGCGCCTGGACAGACCATCAACATCAAGCGACCACCGCGTTACCAGTACCGCACCGGCCGCGTGGCGAATCCACAGGCTACCGTCGAGTCGACCATTCCGCTGACGCTTCAGCAAGGCGGCTGCGATCTGCAATTCACCTCCGCAGAGCGCACCCTGTCGCTGACCAAACTGGAAGACAAGATTGCTGCGGCAATCGCTACCGTCACCAACGAGATCGACCGCCAAGGCCTGGCGCTGGCGCACTATGCCAGCCCGAACGCCCTGAACCCGACCGGCGCCGCGCCGAACACCCAGGCCCTGGCCATTGCGGCCATGACCGACCTGAACGCGCGTCTGGACGAAATGGCTGCTCCGCGTGTCCGTGGCACCCGTACCTTTATCTCGGCGCCGCGCCCGAACGGCTACATGGTGGCTGGCCTGGCTGGGCTGTTCAACCCGAACAGCAAGATTAGCGACCAGAATACCAACGGCATGATGGTTCCGTCGTTCGGCCTGGACGTAGGCATGGACCAGAACGTGGACAGCCACACCAACGGTACGCAGGCTGTCACCGGCACCGCAGTCAATGGTGCAAATCAGACTGGCGCATCGGTCACCGTGGCGGCTCTGGGCGGCACCATCACCCGCGGCACCGTCGTGACCTTCCCGGGCGTGTTTGCAGTCAACCCGCAGAGCCGCGTCAGCACCGGCGTTCTGGCGCAGTTTGTGGTGACCGCTGACCTGGCCGCCGGCGCGACTTCGATCCCGATCTCGCCGTCCATCGTGCCGACCGGCGCGTTCCAGAACGTGACCGCATCGCCGACCAACGGCGCCAACTTCCTGATCGTCGGCGCGGCATCGACCACCTACCAGACCAACATCGCATACCACAAGGATGCATTCACCCTGGCAATGGTCCCGATGGCTACCCCGACCGCTGGCAGTGGCGCCACCTCGCACCAGGAAACCAGCAACGGCTTCACGGTGAAGGTGACCGAGTTCTACGACGGCACCAACGACGTTTCGATCATGCGTCTGGACGTGCTGTTTGGCTGGGCCGCGACCTATCCCGAATTGTCGGCCAAGTACTACACCACCTAATGCAAGGGGCTTCGGCCCCTTTCTGCGAATCCAAACTTAAAGGAAAGCAACATGGCTATCAATCTGAACAAAAACTACATGGGCCTGCAAGCGGGCACCGTCGTAGGTCTGAGCACTCCGGTGGAAGCCGGTCTGATCGCATCCGGCATGGCAACCGCCAACGCCTCCAAGGCCAATATCACCCCTGGCGCCATCACCTACCAGGGCACCCAGGGCACCGTTGTATTCGGCGCTGGCGCTACCTCGCTGGTGATCACCAACCCGCTGATCGACGCAAACACGAAAGTGAACGCGGTGATCTGCCAGGCAGCTGCTGATGCCACCATGACCAGCATCCCACGGATCGTACCTGCGGCCGGCTCCGTGACCATTTACGCCAATGCGGCAGCGACTGCTGCCACGGTGGTGGATTGGAATATCGACGCTGGCCCAGGCATGACCGTAGCCAACTAAGCAACCTGCCCGGCCATCTTCGGAGAGCCGGGCATTTTCGGAGAAACGAGCATGAAATTTCCAATGAGCGTGCAGCATCGTAACGATCCTTATTCCTCCGTCGTGGTGGCGAATCAGGAGCAATACGACGCGCTGCCGGACGAATTCAAGCCAGAGGCAGAAGCGGTCAAAGCCGAGCCTGTTCGCCGCGGCCGTCCTCCTGCTGACAAGGCCGAGGAATAAGCCATGGCCGTAGTTCTGGATCTGATCACCTCTGCCCTGGTCACCGTTAAGGCGCTGGCTGTCGGCGAGACGCCGGCGGCCGACATGACGACGGACGGCCTGGACAAGTTCAACGATGTGCTGGAGGCGCTGACGATCCAGAACCTGTTTGTCTACGCGAGCATCGATACTGTGGTGCCGCTGGTGGCGAATCAGGCCTCCTATACGGTGGGCCCTGGTGGAGTCGGGCAGCGCCCTATTTCGATGAACTCTATCGATTTCGCGCGCGTGACCTTTGGCCAGGGCGTGGATTACCCGGTTCAGATCGTCACGCAGAGCGAATACGACTCGCTGTCGGTCAAGCAAATCCCGGGCATTCCTGAATGGATGGCGCTGACGAACAACTACCCGGATGCGACAATTTCGCTGTATCCGATGCCGTACCAAGCTGGAACCCTGACTATCAGCCAACGCCAGAAGTTCACGCAGGCCGCCACGCTGGCCGACACATTCGATATGCCGGCCGGTTATCGTCGCCTGATCACGCTGATGCTGGCCTGGTATCTGCGCACCGACTACCCCGGCCTGTCGCCACAGGAGCTGCAGAACCTGGGCGAGGATCTGGCCAAGGCACAGGGCGCGGTGAAGCGTGCGAATATCGAGCCGGTTCTGCTCAATAACGAGGTTGCTGACCTGGAAGCCGGCGGCGGCAATTGCTATGTGAACTGGAGGGACGGCGTATGATCGTCTCCCGCACCCATGATATGGCCGTCGTGGCGCAGATCATGGGCCATCCGTCCATCTTTCCGCATGTCGCCGAGGATGGAACCGACAAGCCTGAGCCGGTCGATCATCCGGGCTTTTACTGGATGCTGGCAACGAAAGGTGGTGATCCGGCTGGACTGTTCCTGGTCCACGCGCGCGGCGCTGTGTGCTACGAAATGCACACGATGATCTTGCCAGACTTCCGAGGTGCGCCAGCTTGCGCCGCTGCACAAGCGCTGTTGACCTGGGCTTTCACGGAACTGGACTGCCAAAAGATGGTAACCAGCGTGCCCGAATATAACCGCGCTGCACTGCGCTTTGCGCTGGCCAACGGCATGCGCCACGAAGGAGTGAACCGCGCCAGCTTCTTGCGCCGCGGAGCGCTTATTGACCAGATCACTCTGGGAATCACGAAAAAGGAGTGGGAAACATGCCAGCAGCAATCCCAGTAGTAGCCGCCGTTGCCGGTGGGGTGATCTCTGGTGCCATGAGCAAATCGGCGGCCAAAACACAGGCCAATGCTGTTGATCGAGGCACCGAAGAGCAACGCCGTCAGTATGAGCAGACACGCGAGGATCAGGCACCATGGCGTAATGCGGGGATGACTGCGCTTTCTCAGATGACTGGTGGCTTGCAGGCCGGTGGCGAATACAATCGCCCATTCAGCATGGCCGATTATCAGGAAGATCCGGGCTATCAGTTCCGATTGAGCCAAGGAGAGCAAGGCATTGGTCGCGCGGCGGCTGCCCGGGGTTCAAAGTACTCCGGCGCCACGCTTAAGGCGCTTGCACGCTTCAACAGCGATCAGGCCAGCCAAGAATACGGCAATGCCTACAACCGCTATAACAACGATATCAGCAGCCGCTTCAACCGCTTGGCGAGCGTGGCTGGCCTTGGCCAGACCGCAACAAACCAGGTAACGGCTGCCGGAACGAATGCGGCAAACAACATTAGCCAGGGCATCGCTGACGCCGGCACCGCGCGCGCGTCTGGCTACGTCGGAGTCGGCAATGCTATCAACCAGGGCATTGGCCAGTTGTCCAACTACTACCAGCTCAGCAGGCTGGCAGGCAATAATGGCAGCTACTACACCCCGACTCAGGGCGGATTTGCCGACCTGAACACCAATGCCACCGACCAGACCGCCAATTTCAACACTTACGGCCCTGGCTACTCGCCTTAATCGGAGAAAAGAATGGCTCAACCACTCGTAGCACTGCAGGTGCGCAATCCAGAGCTTGCTGATCCTGCTGAAATGCAGGCCAAGGCTTACAATCTGCGCAGCCTCGCATTGCAAGACCAAGCGGCACAGCAAGCACGCGCCGACGATCAGGCCGCGCGCGCTGCTTTCTCGGCCAATCCGACCGATAACAACGCTCGTCTTTCGGCATTGGCCGGCGTGTCGCCTGCTGCTTATGGCGCCGAAGCAAAACGCCAAGCCGATTTGGCAAAGTCTGGCGCAGAAACTCGCGTGAAGCAGCTGGAAGCCGCCCACAAAGCCAATGATTTGGCCGGCCAGGCATTCAGCTATGTGGCCAAGTTCCCGACGCTGAAAAATGCAACCGATGCGATTAACTGGCTCACCCAAAATAACGTCTATACCCCAGAACAGGGAGCGCAGTATCTCGACCAGGTGCAGAAGAACCCAGGTGAAATTAAAAACATGGCTGATGGAGCGTTCCGGCAAGCTCTGGAAGTAAAAGATCAGCTGATGAAGTTCGAAAAGCAGGATATTGGCGGAAGTGCCCAAGTCCTGGCCACTGATCCAGTGACTGGCGAAGTGAAGGTAGTCAGCACGACCAAGAAAACGCAGAGCCCTGACAGCATCGCGTCGAATGAGCGCATTGCATCGGAGGGGCGCCTGAACCGCGCCAACACGCTGACGGTTCAGGATCGCATCACCTCGCGCGATAAAACGCAGTTGCTGCAGACCGATAACGGCCCGGTCCTCGTGAACAAGGCCACCGGCGAAACTCGTCCTGTGACTTCTGAGGGGCAGCCTCTGGCGGCGCGCGCCAAGGAAGTTCCGGCCGCGATCAAAAAGGCGATGTTCGAAAACAATGCTGCGCTGCGCAAGATTGACGACGCGCTGACTGCGATTGACGCTTATCCGCAGGCTCTGGGCGGCATGAACATCTTGGGCGACACGATTCGCCAACGCACCGATCCGGAAGGCATCAAGGCCCGCGCGCTGGTCGCCGATATTGGCTCTTTGAAACTGCATGACCGATCCGGCGCTGCGGTAACGGCATCCGAAACTCCGCGCCTGAAGCCGTTCATTCCGACTGCTACCGACAATCCTGATACCGTGCGCCAAAAGCTTGAGTTGTTCAAGCGTGAATACCAGGCGCTGCAGGAAGACATGCTGGCAGCGTACCCGAGTGCAGCAGCACAGCGCCGGCCAACAGCCAAACCAACGCCAGCAGCAGCGGCCATCCCAAATACGAATGCACAAGGCTGGACATTGCACACCGATGCGCAGGGCAACCGTGCCTATGTGAGTCCTGACGGCAAGCAATTTAAGGAGGTGCCATAAATGGCTTTCGACCTGGCCACCGCTAAACCTGCCGCCCAGAAAAAAGGCAGCTTTGACCTTTCCACGGCCCAGCCAGTAGCGCCGGCCACTGGTGCGGCCGCGATCCCTGGTGCTACGCCTGAGCAACTGGCATCGGCACGCGCTGGCATGGCACCGCAGCCGGAACAGCAGGACAACCTGCTTGGGAAGATCGTCGGCCCGTTCGATGCGGCCTTGGGCGCTGCCTCCGCTGCGGTCACGCCACTGGTTGCTGTTCCTGGCGGCTTCATCAAGTCGGCCATCAGCGGCGGGACGCCAGAGGAAAACGCTGTGGCGATCCGTAACCGCATTCAATATCAGCCAGCCACGGCCACCGGACGTAAGATTCTCGGAACTGTTGCCGAAGCTGCGCCGGTCTTGGAGGCTCTTCCCGGGATGGCTGGCGAACTGTCGCAGTTCTGGCGCGCTGCAGCGCCTGCGGTTGCTGCCGGGACTGATGTAGCTGCGGCCGGCGGTTCGAAGCTGTCGCAGCTGGCCGGCAATGCTGCTGGCAAAGTGATCCCGAAGATTGATCCAGCTACGGCCGCGCTCGCCAAGACTGCGCAGGAAAAATATGGTATCCCGCTGCGCCCGGACCAGCTTTATGAAAACAAGCTGTCGCGCATGGCCGGCGAAGCTTCGGAAAAGGTGCCGCTGTCTGGCGCCAAGACTGACGTCCGCCAAGAAGCATTCAACCGAGCCATCATCAAGACAATCGGCGGTGACGAAGCCGCCGGCCGCCTGACGCCTGATGTGTTCGACCAGGCTATCCGCACTTCCGGCCAGAAGATCGGCGATATCGCCTCCAGGCATCCGCTGCCGCTGGACCAGAAGTTTTCCAGCGCGCTGGACAGCCATCTGCAGAATGCCGCCAAATATGAAACCTCTGACGTCGGCCGCGCCGTTGCCAGCTACATCGATGATCTGAAGTCCAAGGCTGTCGACGGCGTTATCCCCGGTGAAGCAGTGCGCAAAATCAATACGGCCATCAATAACCGCATGCGCAGCACCTCCGACGGTGACCTGAAAAACGCTCTCGGCAATCTGCAGGACGATATCCAGACGGCTATTCAGGGACAACTTGCCGGCGAGGATCTCGCTGCCCTGAAGGCCGCGCGCCGGCAGTATGCGTCGGCCAAGACCATCGAGCCACTTGTGGCCAAGTCCTCGACTGGTGATATCAGCCCTGCTGGCCTGATGGGTCGCGTTACAGCAAACAATGCCGGCAAGTCGCGCATGGCCCGCGGAAATGGTGGTGACCTGGGCGAACTGGCACGAATCGGACAGCGCTTCCTGAAAGAGCCGGCATCTTCCGGTACTGCAGAGCGTGGCCTTGTCTATGGGCTGGCCGGCGGTGGTGTCGTCGCTGAACCAGCTACAGCTGCTGGTGTCTATGGGGCAGCAAATCTCTACAACCGCGCCGGCCCGGCCATCGCGCGCCAGCTGGCCGGTGCGAAGAAGCCTGTTACTACCTTGGCCGACATGGCCAAACCGGGGGAATAATGCCTCAAATCCCTTTCGTCGGCGCCGCTTACCAAGCCCGCAGCAAGAACCTGGACGCGCAGGCCTGTATCAATTTCTTCCCAGTGATGGGCGAATCTGGCTCTGCAAAGTCGGTAGCAGCGCTGTATGGCACGCCAGGACTTCGACCGATTGTTCTTCTGGATGACGCGCCGGTGCGCGCGATGCATGTGCCATCCGATGGCGGCAAACTGATCGTGGTAAGCGGCGCGAGCGTCTATCGCGTCGACGTCGGGCTGAGCATCACGCCTTCTGTGACGAAAATCGGAAGCATCACGGTAGGCAGTGATCCTGTGGCCATCACAGACAACGGCACCCAGGCGGCAATCGTGACCGGCCCGAATGGTTACGTTGTCGACCTGGCCGCCAATACGGTGACGCAGATTGTCGACCCTGCTTTCTATGGTTCGAACAGCGCCGATATTCTGATCACCTATATGATTTTCAATCGACCAGGGACGAATCAGTTTTACATTTCCGGTTCCAACGACATGACCTTTGACGCGCTCGATTTCGCCAGCGCCGAGAGCAACGCTGAGCCCATTGTTCGCCTGCTGGTCAACCATTCGGATATCGTGATCTTCAAGCGCACGGTCACCGAGATCTGGCGCGCAAGCGGCGACCTGGATTTCCCATTCGCGCGCGATACCAATGCAGCCATCGAGCAAGGCTGTGCGGCGCCGTGGTCCCCGGTCTCGATGGACAATTCGGTCTTCTGGCTCGGGAACGCAAGCGAGGGCGGCGGGATCGTCTGGCGTCTGGATGGCTACACGCCGCGGCGCGTGTCGACCGATGCGCTGGAGTATGCGATTGCGTCGTATGGAGACATTTCGGACGCGGTGGGCTATGCCTACCAGCAGGAGGGGCATACGTTCTATGTCCTGACCTTCCCGACTGCGCAGAAGACCTGGGCGTTTGATGCTGCAACGCAGCTTTGGCACCAGCGCGCTTATCTCGACCCGGCAACCGGCCTGCTTGGGCGCCATCGTTCGAACTGCCATGCCTATTTCGGTGGCCTGCATGTGGTGGGCGACTATGCGACTGGCGACCTGTATGCGCTGGACCTGGACTACTACTACGACGGCACCGCGCCGCTGCCATCGATCCGCGCTGCATCGCATATCGCCGGCCCTGATTATCAATGGGTCATCCATAACCGCCTGCAGGTCGACATGGAAGGTGGCTGGGGGACCAGTATCGGCCAAGGCGCGAACCCTGTAGCGTTGCTGGATTGGTCGAATGACGGCGGACACACCTGGAGCAATCAGCACACCGCCTCGATTGGCATCCAAGGCGACTATGCTGCGCGCGTGCGCTGGAACCGCCTGGGCCGAGCTCGTGATCGCGTCTACCGCATAACCATCACCGATCCGGTTCGCCGCGTGATCTTGGGCGCAACGTTGAACCCGGAGGAATAATGTCGACGCTGAACCTATTCCCTTCGCGCGTTGCAATCGGGACCGTCCAGCAAAACGGTGACGTCCTGATGACTCCCGAGTTCTTCCGTGCGCTTACCGACCTGCTCAAGCGGGTCGGCGGGACCAGTGCACCGACTGCCGACGAACTGGAAGCCCTGTTCAGCATCGAAACAAGCGACGTTGGCTCTTCGGTGGCCGGCAGCAAGGCTGACAATGCCATGTTGGCTGCCATGTTTGACATGCCGCGCGCAGTCGCAGACCAGTGCTGTGATCCAGTGCCATCAGTGAGTAATGATGCAGATGTTGCCGTCCTGTCGGCACGGATTGAAGCCCTGGAAGTTCTCCTTGCGCAGCACGTAAATACGATTTCGGCTGCCAGCCAGGCGCAATCCTACGCGCAGTATGTGGAAATTGAGTATGCTTTCGGGCCGCCGCCTGTCGATTGGGAACACCCTGGTAAGATCGGTGCACAGACAGCCAATTCCGGTGCCTTTACCACGCTGACCGCTTCCGCTGCTGTGACGCTCAGCCCGGCTAATGCTAACGTGGTGATTTCGCCGACTGGTACAGGCCTGGTTACGATCTCGCCGGACGCAGCTGGAACCATCGACAACATTGCCCTTGGTGGCACAACGGCGCGCGCAGGACGGATGACGAATCTGCGGCTGACCGATACCGCCGGCGGCGCATCCACGAAAAGCCTGTTCTTCGACTCGTCCAATAACTACGCGCTGGGTATCGGCCCGACCAGCACTGAGGGCTATGTCGAATATCACTCTGGGACTGGCAGCACAGCCGTATTCGGCCACCGTTGGTATGTGAACGGCACCGAGCGATTCAAGATCGACGGTACAGGGCTAGCCAAGGTAACTGGCAGCTTCCAGGTGACTACAGGTTTCGGCTGCAACGGCAAGACCGCACAAACTGCTTTCGCCTTGGGCGCAGCTGCAACTGACTTGCCGACAGTAATCACTTTGGCAAACAATCTTCGGACTATGTCCATTAACAACGGGATCGGATCATGAACATTACCCCTTACATCTTCGACGGCGGCGCGCTGACTGGTGCTGCAGTAACCCAGGGTACAGCGGTAGGAGCTTTGACTCGCCGCGTTATCAAGGCTGCAACGATCACCAACACGACCGGTGGCGCGATTGCCTGCACGGTCTACCTGGTCCCATCAGGCGGCACGGCAGGCGCAACGAATACCTACGTTTCTGCGCGTCCAATCGCCGCCGGCGAGTCCTACCCATGCCCTGAACTGATTAACCAAGGCCTGAACGCGGGAGGCTTCGTCCAGGCGCTGGGCAACGGCCTGACGTTCAAATACACCGCAGTCGATATCGTTTCATAAGGAGTAAGCCATGGCAGCTGTAATTTTGCCGATCCCGAAGCAGCACTACACCGGCATCGCTGGCCTTCCGCTTGTCGGCGGCAAGGTTTACACCTTTGCGGCCGGGACGTCGACGCCGAAGGCTACCTATACCGATGAAGCTGCAACGACTCCGCAGCCCAACCCGATTATCCTGAACTCCCGCGGCGAACCGGCCAGCGCGATCTATTGGTCCGGTGCGTACAAGGTGGAACTTCGTGATGCGCTGAACAACCTGATTTACACGGTCGACAATATCAACAGCGATCCGACAGGTTTCTCCAGCTTCCTGACAACCATCATGTCAAGCGCTGGTTCAGCCATCGTAGGATTTATCCAGGCTGGCGTAGGCGCGATTGCACGCTTTGTTCAGGATAAGTTGCGAGAATCGGTCAGCGCGGAGGACTATTACAATGCTGCCGACGGCGCAGCTGCCGATACTCTGGCTATCCAGCGCGCGATTACCTACCTTGTTTCCGTCGGCGGTGGCCGGCTTGAGCTGACGAAGAACACTTACACCCTGACCGGCGTTGCTGGCGCTGATGGGCAGCTGAACGGCATCCTGATTCCATTCACTGGTGGTCTTGATGCTGGCGCCACGTCGACGTCGATTGAGATCGTGGGCAAGAGCCGCGACACGAAGCTTCTCGCCGGAAGCAACAACATGAACGTGATCCGGCTGTCGGCTGCTTACTGCTCGATTCGCAACCTGGCCATCCATGCCAACGGTCAAACTGGCGTCACTGGCCTGGCGATGATTCCTGAGAACACCTCGGCGCCGGCCAATCAAAGCCAGCAGTCTTTCAACCAGATCGAAAACCTGTTCATCTACCAGTGCGCCGACGGCATCACGCTGCAGTGCGGCGGCATCGGTGGGGCGTACTACAACAAGTTTTCGAACATTCACATTCACGGCGGCTCGCTCAATGGAACTCGTTGCCTGTACCTGAAAACTGGCGTCGGCGGCGGTACACCTTCGAACGTGAACCGCAACCAGTTCTACAGCGTGCGCATGGGCTACGCAAACACCGGCGTCGACCTGGAAAGCGGCGACACAAACTCGTTCTTCGGCTGCTCTGCGGAGGGTATCTCGATTGGTAACCTGCCGAATGCCACGCCTACCGCGATCATTGTCGATAACGTCGACGGACATGGCCGCGGCAATGAGCACAACCGCTTCATCAGCTTCACCGCTGAAGCCTGCACTCGTGACCTGGATTGCCAGAATGCGCGTACGGTCTTTGATGACTGCCTGATCGACGGTAGCAAGATGATCCTTTCCGCCGCCTTCGCTGACAGCGGAACCATGATTGGCAACTATGACCGGTCTGTCACGCCGACTATCGAGGATGGCCGCGTTTCCAATGGCGGCACACTTCCAGTCGGCATGTCGGCAACCGACTATGAGGTTGGCGCGACCTCTGGCGGCTTCCCAATTGTTGAGAAGGGCGGCAAGTTCAAGGCATTCACACTGACTGCTGCCAACGTCCAGGGCATCGATTCGATTGCTGATGCTCGCAGCTTCTACCAGTACTCAAACGGCTATGTCGAATGGGGCTTCCGATTCGCCTTTAACCCTACGGCAACCAACTCGATTATTCGGGTGACGGCGCCGAAGACCGCACATCTGGCCCTATATGCACAGTTTGCCACGCTCCAGCCTCTTCTGATTCCTGTAGCCATAGTGGCCGGCGCTACTCAAACCGTCGGGTTCGCACGGTTCAATTTCAACGCCGGCACCGAAGGGCAATTTCTGGAAATTCTCCTGCCTGGCGCAACTCTTTGGGACAATACGGCAGGCGATAATAATCAGGTTCACGTGAACATCATCTACAAGGCAGTCTGATTTTTAACCACGAAAGGCAAAGCATGAAAACCAAAGTCGCAACTGGCGGAGACGCACCTCAAAAGCCGCCAAAGCAGAAACAGGCTGTCGTTCCTCCGAAGAAGAAGAAATGAATCGGCTGCGTTCCCGTCTAGCATTGGCTGTGCTGTTCTATGGAACGGCAAAAGCCTTTGACGCCATAGCCCCACATCGGCCCATCGGTGAGTTTTGGGACATGACATATTTCGGGGGCGCGGCTTCTATTGACTGGTTTATGTATCACGCATGTCGCCGATTTGTGGGCGGCAAACTCTTACGTGACGTAGAAGCCCTATGCATCGCCTCTATCGTCACCAACGCGCTAGGTTTTGCGCTCTATATGGCCGAATACCCGCCATCCATTTACAACTGGATGATATTGGGGATCAATTATGTGCTGGCCATACGACTTACTCTCATGGGCGGAGGCGATGTTTTTAACCCTACTTACTGGCGGGATATGGTTCGCGGCGTTGCTCGTGGACGTTCTTACAGAGCAAAGGAAAAAGCGGAATGATCAACTTGCGGAGCTTATTGCACAGCGTCGTGGAGAAGGCTCTCGAAAGCCCTAAGACTACGGCTGTGACTTCGGCGTTTAGCACAGCCGCAGGGCTTGCCAGCCTACAGCAATGGGTAACTGGCATTGGCTCAACGTTGGCCGTTCTGGCGGGCCTTGTGGGCGCCCTGGTGCTTGCACGGCTCAACTATATCCGTGGCGAGAATGAGAAGTTGCGCGGGCGAATCCTGCGCGAGAAGGCTATTGAATTGGGCATCGATTTGACAGCAGAGGACTAACATGCGCCTGACCGAACATTTCACCCTTGAGGAATTCACGGATTCCCAAATCGCCACACGGCGCCGGTTGGACAATACGCCATCGCCTCAGGTGATCGATAATCTCAAGCGTGTAGCCGAAGTTCTGGAGCAAGTGCGAGAGCTCGTCAAACGTCCAATCGTCATTTCCAGTGGATACCGATCCCCGGCATTAAACGTGGCTGTGGGTGGCGCGGCTAAGAGTGCACATGTTAATGGCCTGGCCGCTGATATCAACGCTGTAGGCCTCTCTGCACACGATCTGGCGCAGATGATTGCTGCCAGCCCGATCCTGTTCGACCAACTTATTTTTGAGGGCACATGGGTTCATATCGGCCTGTCTGAGAAAGTACCGCGCCGCCAGGTATCGACTGCGCATTTCGGATCATCTGGAACCACTTACGTAGCGGGAATTGTGTGATGGACTGGAAAGCGCTTATCGGCACCGTGGCGCCATGGATTGCCACGGCTTTGACTGGCCCGCTGGGTGGCTTAGCTGTCGGTGCAGCTGCCGATGCGTTGGGATTATCCGATAAAACGGAATCTGCCATTAAGCAAGCTATTTCCGGAGTCACACCAGAGCAGATGCTGGCTCTGAAAAATGCCGACCAGGCTTTCCAGATCCGCATGCAGGAGCTCGGCTTTCAGGAAATCCAGGCGCTTGCGCAAATCGCCTTCCAGGACCGAGACAGTGCCCGCAAGCGCGAGTCGACCGTAGGTGACAAGACTAACCGAAACCTGGCCTATACGATCATCGCCGCCTTCATCGCAATGGCAATCGGAACGCTGATGGGATGGGCCAAGGCAGATTCGGTACTGGCTGGCACGATCATCGGCTACCTGTCAGCCAAGGCCGAACAGGTTCTTTCGTACTACTTCGGCAGCACCAGCGGAAGCGCTGAGAAAAGCCGCTTGCTTGCTCAATCAACCCCGCCGAAAGGATCACCATGAAAAAAACACTACTGGCCGTCGCGCTGGCGGCGATACTCTCGACCGCACAGGCTCAGATCACCAATACTCAGATCTCAGTTATTGCGCCGGCCACGCAAACCGCCGCGCAGATCAATAGCACGGATCAGGTCAACCAGTATTACCGCGGCCTGCACCTGGTTGTAACCGTCACCGGCTATGTCTCGGGCAACTACACTCTGACGCTGCAGGGAAAGAACCTGAACACAGGCAGCTATTACGATCTGCTGGTAGGCACGGCCATCAGCGCCAACGGGCAGACGATCCTGAAGCTCTATCCGGGCATTCCAGGGTCCACCAACGGCGCGGCGTCCGACTTCCTGCCACAAATCTGGCGCGTGCAGCTGAACGGCGCGGCCAGCCCGAACATGACAATTTCCGTTGACGCTATGCTTGCAGGGGGCTAACCATGATCAAGTTCATTTCCCGGCTGCTGCTAGCCTTCATCCTGGCGCCATTGCTGGCGCTGGGCCAGACCAACACCTACAACGTCCAGGATAGCCAGGCCGTCGCCATCGAGGCGAACCGCATCAACCAAAACATGGGGTTTGTTCCTGGCTACACCCGCGTGGCGCTGCTCGGGCACAATCCTGATATCCCAAGTGCGAGCGCCGAAGACGTATGGGAGGGTGGCGGCAATTACCCGCTGCTCGCCGCGGCAAGCCAGCTTGAAATAGTCTCGACAGCAGCGACAGATACTGCGGCCGGCACAGGCGCGCGCACGGTCCTGATACAAGGTCTGGATGCGAACTGGCTAGCTATTTCGGAGACTGTGACACTGAACGGCACCACTCCAGTTACAACCGTCAATTCCTACCTGCGCGTCAACTTGCTCACCACCACCAGCGCGGGAAGCAGCGGCGATAATGATGGTGATCTGACGCTGCGCGTTGTGGGTGGTGGCACAATTCAGTCCATTGCACGTGCAGGCTATGGCTTCGGCCGCCAGGCGGTGTACACGGTGGCCGATGGCACCTCGTTATTCTGCGGCAGCTTCAACTTCACGGTATTCACTCCAAACAACACGATTTTTTCGGCCGTGTTTGGTATCCAGCAGGTATCCGGGACTGGCAACAAGCGCATCCCGATCGAGTTCCAGGTTACGTCACAGGTTCCCTATTTGCATCTTACGCAATTCGGCCTGAACTTCGCCGCGCGCACAACGGTGATCCTACGTGTGACCAGCACCGGCCAGAACTCAACCAACGTGACTGCAGCCGCCGAGTGCATGCTGATCGCTACCGGGCAAATTCGCAAATAAAAAAGGCCCCGATCACTGGGCCCCTTCCCTTAGAACGTTCCCGCAACCGTAACGCTTCGCCGCCCCAGCCGAATCTGTACTGTTCGCGTTACATAGACGCCCATAGCAGCGCCGACAGCATCGGCCACGATGTCTTTATTCGACCAGCCAGAGCCGCCCTTGCGCGAGTCGGAAAGCTCCTTCGCAATACCTGGCATCATCGCCAGGGCGAAAGCAGCGACTGGCTTATCTTCCGGCAGGATCATCTGCGCGCCTGCTCCAAGTGCGAATGAAATAGCGGCGTGCTTAGCCTTATCGCGGCCTAGCCATTCGTCGGCATGGGCAGCAGTCGAAAACATCAGTGCAGCAGCAATCAACAGCTTCTTCATACTTCCTCCTTTACCCATCGGGCGAAATCAAGAAATTTCTGCTTGTTCACTTCGTCTTGCTTGTGCGGTTTGAAGCCGAAGATTTCCCCGGCACGCTGAATGATCTGATCGTCTAGCAGACCGCTGGTATCGCTTGCTTGGCCCTGTGACTGGAGTAGGGCGATGACAGCATCGGCCTTGACGTAGCATCCAAGCGAGTTCTTACCAAAATCCCCGCCAAAGGTTCCATCGAATCCATATCGTTGCAGCCCCTCCACGCCCCGCTGTATTTCAGCAAGGCGCGCCTCCAGCGAATCCTTGATGCCGAGTGCTACCTGGGCGTATTGCTCAGCTTTCTCGGCGCGGGCTTCGGCGGCGATGGCGCGGGCTTCGGCCTGTGCTAGCTTGGCATCAATGTGGGCGATCAAGGCGGCTCGCTCATCCTTCGAGTAGCTTGCGCCAAAATCACTAACAGAATAGCTGTAATCCCATAACAATTCGTGAAACTCCGGCGTATCAATGCTCTCCGCTTGGCTATTGGTGGTGTTGGTGGTCATGGTATCCATCAGTAAAGATCCTCACTGAAAAGGACGGTCAGCGCATCCTGAATATCCGGCTCAAGGTAATCAAGCTGCCCCGCCTTCCTTGCCACCTGGGCGGCTTCCTCGCGGGTCATAAAAACGCCGTGCTGGTCGATGAATCCCTGCACCTCACCGCGTTCTTTGCGCAATGCCGGGATATCGTGGGTGCGCATATTGAACCGCATCACTGGGCAGAAGTGCCGCACGCCAACAAACACCAGATCACCGTATTTATTGGCTGCACAGACTACGGAACGCTCTGGACGGTCTTGGTATCGCTTATTCATGGCTGCTCCCGCATGGCTGCATCCCACATCGAGCGCCAAATATCCGTCATATCTCCGCCGACTTCGCGTTGCCGCAGGGCCGACGCAACCATGAAAGCCGTTGGCTCGCGTGGCACATCCCGTACTGCCAGTGATGGGGATGGGGTGGCAGCCAGTAGGGCGCGGGCAAATTCAAGACGCTTGGCTTTTGCGTATGAGAATAATTCAAGCTTCTCATCATCTTGAAATTCCTTGGTTGGGATCGCCTTCCAGATTTCCTCAATCGCTTCATCCGTCAGGCTTACAGGTGCGGTGGTGCGCTCGGCTTCACTGATGAAGCTCTCCAGTACGCCGCGCGGCCCGATTGCGTTCACGCCGGTATTCATGCGGGCGTAGTCGTCCAGGCTATTGAGAGCCTCGCGGGCGGCTTTGATTTGATCTGGTGTCATGGAGTGCTCCGGTTATTTTGTCTTCATGAAGACGCTGGCCGATGTGTCAATTCCGTTCTCGGCACAGTACCGCATAAGCCCGATCATGTAGGCGTCAACATTCGGCGCGGTATTGTCGAGAAGGTTGATCATGACGGTGCGCAAGCTGGCATCCGCCTGAATCACGCGAGTGGTGCCGCTATTCTCAATGCCAGGGCCGTACTGCACGCTGGCGAAGAACGACAGCCCATTATCGAGGCACTTCTTTCCCAGGTCGGCAAGCACTGGCGCTATCTGTTCGTCGTAAAACTGCTCTTTGTTCATGGTTGTCTTCTCTGCCACTGGGGTGGCGTTATTTGGTTTGAGGGCGAAGGCCCATTTCTTGGCACTGGCCGACCGCTTCCATATTCACGCCGTCGGCGCTCGGCTGCACTTCGGTGACGATCACCTCCATACAAACCAATGTGCGGCCATTAGTAAGTCCAAGCGCATTGAATAGGTAGGCAGCTTTCTCCACGTCTGCGCGGTCATGGTGCGGGCCGTCAACGTGTCGAGCGGTCCCGTACTGATCCTTCTCGCCGAGCCAGAATTGATTAGCCATGTCCGTCCTTCTGCGCCTGGATGGCGGCATCCAACGCTTCACGCGCACTGCCGTAGCAATCTTGTGGATAGTTACTGAAATGCCCAAACCGCCAACGCTTGCCGCGCTTATCTACGTTGAAATACATGTGCGGATTCGCTTGCTGGAAGTCCATACGCTGTGTGTCGGTGATCACATCCACCCTATCCCCCGCGCTCAGCGCATCCGCAGAGGATGCAAGTAACGCCCTGGCTTTGGCGCGCAACTCGCCCATTTTCTCTTTGCGCGATGCTAAATCGCGGTATCCGCTGACACTGTTCAGAGGCTCGCTACATGGCGTTGCGATGTTTTCAATGAACTCGCGCCATCCATCAGGTATCGCTGCGCTCAGGTCTTTCTTCGTGGGCGATACGAATGCGGCCTGGTCGGAGTTCAGGTCGCGGCCATACTCGCACGCTTCCTTCGCCTCGGCCGTCGAGCAGTCGAATGCTTCCTTGTAGCGCTTGATCCTGGCGATCAGCAGCGGGCCTTGCGTGTTACGCTCGTCCAGGTCTTGCGCCGGTTTGGTGGCTTCTGGCTGGGTGACACGAGTGTTCCAGCAATTGACCAGCGCAGACAGGCCGATATCAGTGGCTGGATACATCAAGACCGTATCATCGACTGGACAGTGATCTTCATGATCGCCCTCAGGGCGGTGCCAATCCCTATTACTGCGAACACTCATAGTGCAGTTGCAGAAAGGGCAATTCTTGAGTTTCAGTTCGCTCATGGCTGGCTCCTGGTGGCGGCGAGGATGGTAAGGATTTCATGCGCCGCTTCGCCCATGTCGTAATCGAACTGCGAGGCGGGGCCACAATCATCCGGCGCGTTCTGGATATAGCGCACGCTGCTATCCATCCAATGTGCGATGTATTCCAGTTTTTTGTACTGCTCATCACTCAGCACTGGTGCTGCTGTCGCTGCCAGGGCGGCGCGAAGGTCGGCGATTTCGAGTTCCATGAAGTCTGCGTCGTCTTTCATTGAGAACATTTCGGCAGCAAAGTGCTCCTGTTGCCGCTCCTGCCAAGTCTTCACCGCCACTACTGGCGCTGGCTGTCGTGCTGCCTCGCCGGTTCCTTGGCACTCTGGGCATTCTTCGTTGCATTCCTGGTAGTTGTCCGGCGTCTGACCTGAGACATGCGTAATCACGCCATAGCCTTTGCAGCCCTCGCACTTCGGCAGGCTATGCGCATACAGCGGAATGTCGTAAGCGGTGCGATTCTTCGGCGCGCAACTGTCGTATTGCGCTTTGCTCAGCAAGCAATTCTTCTTCTCGCTGGAACCGTAGCCGAACAACTCCCCTGCTGTGCCGGTAGCCTTGGCGGCTTCGGCGTGAGCGATACCGAGTTGCCAGCCGCCCCACTGGTTCTCTACCCAGTCGATGTTGTAGCGACCGGAGGCGAATCGGCCAAATTTTGCGGCAGGGTAAAGGTCAAGAATAGTCGCTTCAAACGCGGCCCTGGTGTCAGTCGTGCTCATGCTTGCCCCTTTTTCGTTTTATCGACAAACTCCCAGTCGTCCGGAAGTGGAATCCCCTTATCCTGGAAATATTGAGTCATTTTTCGATGCGCCTTTTCCCGGCGCTGGAGATATGCCTCCAGGATTGGCTTGTCGCCGACGCGTTCCATGATCCGAACATGTTCAGCATGACGCTGATTAGCGGTCATCCCTAAAGCCTTCATGGCCGTATCGTTGATGACCTGAGTGCGGCGGCTATAAGTCCGGCTCTCATCGCAAAGCCGCATGATTTTCTCCAGCGCTTGACGAATATCGCTCATGGCTTCGGCTCCTGTACTGGAGCTGCTGGAAACTGCTCCAGCAATTCATCAGCCTGATCCCGGCGCGTTCCGCACTGCCCGCACTCTGACCAGTAATCCGGCTTCTCTGGGCGCTGCTGCGCTACCTCGATCAGGAAATTACGCACTGGCCCCGGCACTTCGCGTACAGGCGCTTGCAGTGCTGTGGAAGCGGTCGGCGCTGGATAGAGGGCGGTAAATGTAAGATTGTCGGTATCCGATACGGTTCCGAAATTGGCAAAAAACAGTGTCTTATTCCCGGAATCTTTGTATTCGCCAAGATAAGCTGTTGGCCCCTTTTCTAAAGACTCAATTACTGCTGGATCAGATGCCGCACGCAATGCGGCATTTTCTTCCTCCAGCTTGGCAATCTGCGCTTCCCGGCTGTCCATGTGCATCCAGATCGCACCCAAGGCGCAATTGGCGTCCAGTTGCAGCTTTGCGATTAGGTCTTTCATTGCGTCACCTTGAAACGGTTTTTCCACCAGACGGACTTCTGCACGGCTGATACAGTCAGGCCGCAGATTTTTGCTACTTGTTCAGCGGTAGCTTTTGGATTCTTTGCGAGGAACTTCTTGCCATCTTCGCTTGCTTGTGTAGGCTTTCCAGCCATGATTCACCTCCTGTTGTGTACGTAAATAGATCATAGATCATGCACGCAAACATTGCAAGTATCTTTGCAAAATAAAAGCCCGACTAGCGGGCCTTTGTGGAGGGATGGGGATTGCGTGTCACTTAATATCGAGACGCGTTCCCTGCGTCAGCATAGCGCCTGGCACTTCTTCCCCGGCCTTGATCGCATCGGCAACAGCCTTCTTGTCGATAGATGGTGGCGGCGGCTCTGGAGTGCGCAGAAACTTGGCCGGCACCAGCGTTTGTTCGAAGATTTCGACGCCCGAAGGATTCTTCTTGATGGTCAGCGCAAAGTGTGGGCATTCGATCTTGCTTACGCCTGCGATTTCCATGCAGGTCTTCGTGTACTCGCGCAGGTTGGCGGCACGCTTCTCGATGGCCTTGCGACGGTCAGCCATTTCCTTCTCGGCTGCCTTGATGGCTTCGGCAGTCGCTTCCAGGTTCTTGATAGCATAGGCCGTGTTCTGGGCTTTCACTTCCAGCGGGTAGGCTTCCCCTTCCAGCGTGTCAGCAATCGCTTGTTCATCGGTCTGTGTGTCCATCAGGTGATCCACCAGGGCGCGGTAATCCTGCGCGATGGTGTAGAGGCTCATTGCGGTCATGGTGGCTCCTTAGAACGGGATATCCGCGTCATCATCGTACGGCAGCGATTCAGGCATGCCGCTATTGCCTGCGCCGCCGCTGCCGGCCCGCTTGTTCTTTACAGGCTTGTCAGCCAACAGGCCAATCACCTTGCCAAGCTGTTCAGGCTGCGTTTTGCGGGCCAGGATTTCGGAGGCCATCAGTTCGGTGTCAGCTTGGAAGATAGCGAACAGGCCCATACGCCAGCCGTATTCACCAGTTTCGTGCCCGTCCTTCATCTTGGCGTATTCTTCGGAGCGCAGCAGCAGGCCGATCTTCTTGTTCATCAGGTCAGGGAAGCAATCGGCGGTCATGATTTGCTCTTTGCCGTCATGCCATTTCTTGACGTCCATTTTCTGCACGTTCACTTGGCGAACTTTCAGGCAAGCCATGATGGCGTTCATCTGGTTCAGGCCGGTCAGTGGTTCGCCATTACCCTTCTTCGTCCAGATATCGAACTTGGTTTCACGGCCATCAACAGCCTTGAAAGTGAAGCCAACGCCGTGAGTCCCTTTATTGGTGCTTACCAGCGCTTCCACGCGGGTGAAGTCGCCGACGTACTTGCCGGTTTCATTGATGTAAGCGCCGATGGTGTCAGCTTTGGATGCGAGGGTGCTATCGAGTTGGTACATGGTTTATTCCTTGGTTGGGGTGGTAATGCCGTAGTAATCGCAGATTGCCTTGTCTACTGCGGCCAGATCGTTCTCAACGTGTTCATCATCGAACAGGCCAAGAGGCGATTTCGTTGTGTCGCTGCCGCTGTTTTGCGTAGCGAAGATGTAGGCGTCATTGATGCGCAAGGTACGCAAGACGATAGTCACAAGACCTTCCAGCACGATCTTTTCGTCAAGTAGCTTGCCGATGGTCTTGATCTTGGTCTTGCCCGCTTCGTCGGTCGAGGTGTGGCTCAGGATATACACGCGCTTTTCGTCTGGGAGGTTCGACGCCATCTGGAAAACGTCCCAGGCACTGCGGGCGATTTCGTTGTACTTAGCAAAGGCGCCGTTGCCGCTTTCCTGGTCCGTCACGCGGCGCATGAATTCGTTCGCCATCACATACTGGAAGTCGTCAATCACGATGATTGGCTTCTTCGTTTTGTGCATAGCCTTGACAATGAATTTGCTGTTGTCGGTGACGAATACACTGCCACCTTCAGCAGTGGCCGGCGTCCAGCCACCGGAGCGAAATGGGAGGGGCTTCTTGACCGCCTGGATCAGCAAGACTTGTTCGGGGTCGAGATTGCGGAGGGAGGTGGACTTGCCGGTGCCGGATTCGCCCATGATGAGAGTTGCGATGCTCATGATTTTCCTTTGGTGGTTACTGGTTTCAATGGTTTGAACGGTGATGCTAAAACGGGATTTTGCCCGCGTCAATCTGTTTTTGCTGCTCTTGCTTCTGCTGATCGGTCAACTCAATGCGCCAGGTTGTGAATGGCACTTGCTTGCCGGTTACTGGATCTTTGGTGAACAGGCCGCGCTCGGCAGCTTGCTCCTTAGTCATCACATGCATTCTTCGGTCCCTTTCCTGTTTCGTGGTGCTTGGTCAGTTCAATAGTCCATTCCAGCAATTTCAGCCACGTTACCTTGCTGACCATGATGCCGTTATCGACGTCAGCTTTTACTTGTTTCAGTTCTTCCAGTGTCATGTTGTTCCTTTCTTTAAGGGATAGGGCAAGACAAGAGAGGTTGATATCCCGCTCTTTCAGCCATGTAGGACAACGACTACTCGCCTACACTGCTGCTGCCATAAGCTAACGTTTCTTCTTCCAGGCGCCTTATCGCGGCCAACGTACCATCAACCCATTTGCCTGTTCGTACGAGTCACCGTTAAATGCTCGCTGCGCCGTCTTGCCAGTAAGCGCACCGTCTTTTCTTCCGCGCTGGCAACGACTTGGCCACTTGATATCGCTCGGAGTGCGAATGGTGCAGAGCCAGAAAGCAAAAAGGCCGCTAAAGACTGGACGCTGGTAGGAGAGAGCATGAGGGCGGATAGCAAAGCTCCCTCTAACTCAACAGCGCCCAAACTTTAACGGCCTGGGTACTGCTATCCATAATTGCTCTGGCTCCTACACCATTGCGTCGAATTTTGCCAAACCTAAACTATTCCTGCAAGCACTTTGTTGCCGACTTCGTACTATTGCTCTAAAAGTCGCTGGGCCTCCATGTAGACTTCGACCGAGTTCGGGTCCAGCTTCGGCCCTGGCTCCCACCAGGCTAGCCAGCGGGCGAGAACCAGAGCCTCGTACCAGTCAGTCTCTGTCACACTGCTTCCCATTCGGCATCATCAATCTGGTTTGTATCCCAATTCTGAATCTTGCCTTCGCCATCAACTTTCATGATGATGTAGTCGCCGTAATGGTCGCCAGGAAGGAAGTCAGGAACATAGTAGTTCTTGTACTTGGCGATATGTTCGGCTGCGCTGTTGAGGAACCAGTATTCACCAGCATCGCATACCTTGTAGTGGATATCGGCCACGGTTCCACTTGGCCAGCCAAGAATCACACCGGTATGCAGGTCGATTACGGGTTCCCATAAGGCGCCATTGCGCTTAGGGATTAGTGATCCATCGGTATCCTCAACGCCATTGACAGAGGCATCTTCCCAGTACCGAACCTCGGCACTGATCAGCAGATAGGAAACGTCGAATTCAACAGTTTTTGTGAGTGCGATTTTCATAGTGTCACCATATACCCCAGCACCAGCGCTACCGGGATCAGGATCAGCAGCAGCGCGGCGCGGTTGGTGGATTTTGTGGGGATGCGCTTGATCATTCGGCACCACTCATGGCCTTGAGTTCCTTAATTTCTTCCGATGGGTCAAACCAATTATCTTTTATGATGTGACCAATTGCATGAACCTTCCCATGCTCCGCTTTCACGCGGATTGTGCGGCCAACCAGTTTTGCCCAATCTTCTACCTCGCAAACCTCAAGGCAGCGATAGATGAAGTGCCCAGCAAAGTCCATACACTTTCCGTGTGCTGCCCAGCCCTTAGGGGCATAAAGAAGATAGCCGCCAAAGCCCTGGCCGCTGCCGCCATAGTCAAGCGTCAGCCATGCGGAAAGTCCTCGCTCTGTGTCAAATCGGGCGGCGGTAATAACTGCATTTTTGATTTCGATTTCCATGTTCTCTCCAGTGGTTTAAGGTTCGTTGCGGTTTGCGCAGGACTCCAGCTCCTGCAAGACTTTTTCGTGCACATGCCTGAACTGCGGCTGCCAGTGCTCAGACATTCCTTCGGCTACAGCCTCGGCAATCATCTGCGCTGCAATGCGCTCGTAGATCACGTTGTAAGCCTCCTCGGCTTGCTCGCGGTCTGATTCTCGCTTGCATTCGCGGCGCAGGAATCCTTGGTCGATCATGTTGAGCCTACTGTTCGTCAGGATTGATTTCGATAATTTCGATTTTCAGGCCGCGCTTTTTGCCCCAATCACGATAGTGCTCAGTGATGAGATTGGTCGGCGAAAAGAACTTGTCGTAGTTCATCTTGCGTTCCATTTCTTCGTACTCGCCGGCAGCGCGTTTCATATCGTAGATTTTCTTCATCAAGGCCCGCTTCTCTTCGGAAGCAAAGAGCGGATAGTCTGGCACGTAGATTCGGCGCGTATAGGTGCGATCGATGGTCTTTTCTTCCAGGCCGTAATCGTTGATCACGCTGCCGTTGTTGCCATCTTCGGCCAGGAAGTACCACGTTTGACCATCCTTCCCAAATGAACCGGAGAACGAGCGATTGATAGCGTCATGCGTCTGGACGTCATCAATCGAAATGTTTTCGTCTGTGACGCCGCAATACATCACGAAGAATATGCGTTCGTGAAACTCATTTCCGAACTGCTTTCGAAACTCATCATCCATATCCATCTTCTTCTCCAGTGTTTGCGCCACGGTGCGGCGCCATGGATGAAATCTTAGTCCACTCATCAAATGTCCGTCAAGAAGAATTTGCATAAATATTTTCATTGCGCTTCCGCGATAGTTGCAGTAAGCTTCCAAACATCAATTCAACGAAAGGAGCAAAAATGTTGCAAGATGACCTGCAATACGTGGTCGCCATGCTGAAGGAAACCAACCTCAAGGCGGTCGCGCAAAAGGTTGGCTTGAGCTATCGGACGGTTTGGGGGATCGCCAACGAATCGAACAAGGCGCCATCGTTCACGACTGTGCGCAAGCTGGCCGAATACTTTCGGGGGAAGGCATGAAGTTCAAAAGACCAAAGCCCTTTGTTTATCGGCTCTATTCTGAAAATCAGGAATTGCTTTATGTTGGCTTCACGTATGATTTCGATACGCGAATTGTTGGTCATAAACGCAAGCCATGGTTCCATGAAATCGCATGCTATACGCTACAAAGATGCGATTCAAAAATACAAGGGTTACAGACTGAGTCTCTTGCTATCTATGAAGAGCAGCCAATTCACAACATAAGAGGAAAGATTCCAAGCAATCTGTTCTGGCTCCAGCAGTTGCAGAAGATTCGCCAAAAACGCCTTAAGCGGTTGCTTTCTCGCCTATCGAAGGTAGCGAAATCATGAACCGCTCACCATACACGCCACGCACGCTTGTCTTGAGCACCGAAGCAATCCGAGAGCGCGCCATCGCTGTGATTCGAAACCTGCCAATCGACGCGCTGGAGCCACTGCAAATCGTGGTCAGCGATTACAAGCCGCCACGCAAGAAGTCGCAGAATGATTTGATGTGGAGCGGCCCGCTGAAAGACATGGAGCAGCAAGCCTATGTTGAAGGACGTCGGTTCAGCGCAGAAGTCTGGCATGAGTGGGCAAAGGAGAACTTCCTCCCAGATGAATTCGACCCAGAGCATTGCCGAGAGGGCTATGTGAAGTGGACGGAAGGACCGGACGGCAAGCGCAGAATGGTTGGTAGCACGACCATGCTCACAAAGTACGGTATGAGTGTATATCTTGAGCAACTGTTTGCTGCCGGAGCAAATCTCGGTGTGCAGTTTTCAGCCAATCCAAACGAGGTGACCCCATGATCGACGCATTGGAAATGAAAGCCCTGCAAGAGCAGGATGCCCGCGAGTTGAAAGACAAGCAGCAGCGCATGCAGTCGGCTGTGCTGGTCAAAGTCTGCGGCGACGAGCGTCTGCGCGACATCGTGCAGGTATTTGAGTCGGGGGACGTGAGGCGCAAAGAGACTATGTGGCGCCTGGCTGTGGCGCTGGGGAAGCATTCTCTATGAAGCCAGCGGAATTCAAGCCAATGAAGCCGGCGCCAAAGATTCGGCAGAAGAAATGCAAAGTCTGCCGCGAGTATTTCATGCCACGCACCAGCTTTGCCAAGGTTTGCGGACCTGAATGCTCGATTGAGTTCGTGACACAGGAAAAGGCCAAGAAAGACCGCCAGGAACGCCAGAAAGGGCTCCAGGCGCTCAAAACGAAGCGTGACTACATCAAGGAGGCGCAGGTAGCGTTTAACGCCTTCTGCCGCCTTCGTGACCAATTGGCGGGGCATCCGTGCATTTCCAGTGGTAGGCCTCTCGACTGGTCGGGTAATGCGGTGGACGCTGGCCATTACCGCTCTGTTGGCTCTGCACCACACCTGCGCTTCGACGAGGACAACTGCCACGCACAGAGTAAGCATGACAACCAGTGGAAATCCGGCAACGCTGTGGATTACCGCCTGGGCCTGATTGCTCGTATCGGCTTGTCTAGGGTGGAAGCGCTGGAATCTAACAACGAAGTACGCAAGTGGACCACCGATGAACTGATCGCACTGCGCGATCACTACCGCGCCAAAGTGCGGCAAATGAAAAAGGAGTCTGCATGAAAATGCTCGACCTAAGCACTCTGTATGAAGCACCAATAGACCCTTCTACACTGCAATACAAGGCCGTGGCGGCGCGCAAGCTTCGTAGCTGCTCTGGTTGCCTCTTCGACGGTCAGCGCGTCAAGGTGTGCCGTGAAGCCTGCGAGATCGCCAAGCGTGCCGGATTGCCTGACTGCGACGACGTTGACCCCGCAACCGGCAAGACCAATGTGTACACATTGCGCGAAACTGACCCGCGCCAACTTTCAATAACTGACAAACAGGAGGTGCTGCTGTGAATATCAAGAAAATTTCAGGATGGGCCATCCTTTTAGGGTTTGGATTCCCGGTTTTTCAAACTCAGTTAAGGCCAGAAGTAACTTTTGAAGGCGCTTTGATCTTGTACGCTATCCTTGTTGTTATTGTGGTGTTGCTAATGAATGCAATCGTATGGGTGCTGGAATGAAAATCCTCGAATACTTCCACCTCGCTGACTTAAACCAACCATTGCGCATCCAGCGCGAGCGCCGAGGCCGTGGCCGCTTCGTCGGCTGGTCGCTGGCCCTGCTGTGCTGGATTCCCGTCGTCGGATTTTGGTGGAATTTTTAAGGAGAACTGTTATGAACCGTGATGCTGATCTTAAAAAACTCTACGCCCAAATTCCGGCATTCGAATGCAAGCCAGGTTGTCATGATTGCTGCGGACCAGTGCCAATTGCAAAGGCCGAATGGAAGGCGATCAAGATGCATCCTCGTCATGTTATGGGAAGCTGCCTAGATTGCTCCTATCAGGTTGATGATAGCTGTTCAATTTACAAAGATCGTCCATTTTTATGCCGGCTGTTCGGCGCAACAAATGCGGCGAAGATGAAGTGCCCACATGGCTGTGGGCCGGAGGTGCCACTGTCTGAGCGGCAGGCAGATATGCTGACAAAGAAGTACCTGAGCATCATGGGAATGCAGCCGGCTGCTATGACTACCGATATCGATATGGTTGCAGTAAAGAAGAATTCGTTTCGATAGTCATTTGCTAGCGATTCGTTTGCTGTGCATACGCTCATGGCAAACGAATAGCTTTCGTTGAGGAAGTCTCAATAATTTCTTGACGAAAGAATTCGAATAGGAAATAATTTTGGTGTCGCCGCGCAATGCGGCACGTAGCCAAAGCACCATCTGAATCTTGGCCGAGGAAGATGGATTACTGCAAACAGAGGGGCGCATGGGGAAAGGGTGGGTTGTCGCAAGACTCCCTCCCCGACCTCTGCGGGGTTCGGCCAGGACCCTTTCCCCATGCGTCTGGAGAAACAATAAAAATGTCCCAAAGATTCATCGTTGCAGGCCCCATTGACGGCCTGTATCACGTCCTCTACAAAGTCCCAGGCACTAACGTTCACAGCTCCGTAGGCTGCGCGCAATCCGAAGCACTGGCTCAGGACGAGTGCGATTTGCTGAACGACGAGCAGGCAAAACACGATCAGGAGGTTAATTCCTGATGCATTACTACCAACACCATATCGGCGACTTCCGTGCCGGCTGCTTCAACATGACCCGCATTGAGCGTGCTTTGTACCGCGAGATGCTGGACATCTACTACGACACCGAGTCCCCTCTCCCTGTTTCGATTGAAGCGGTTTGTAAGCTTCTCGGCCTGCGAGAGGATGGCGAAAAATCCATGGTTAGCGAAATCCTTCTGCTCAAGTTTCAGCAGGTTGAAGGGCGCGGCTGGGTGCATGAGCGTTGCGAAAAAGAAATAGCTGATTATCGTGCATTTCTTGAAAAATCTTCGCGCGCTGGCAAGGCTTCTGCTGCTGCCCGTGCCAACAAAAAGACAACGTTGGTTCAACCAGAATCCAACCAACCTTCAACCAACGTTGAACCAGCGTTGAACGGTGGTGCAACTAACCAACAACCACTAACCACTAACCATAAACCAAAAGAAGAGCAGAGCGCCGCACGCGGCACTCGACTCCCCCAAGACTGGCGTCCTTCTCCTGAAGACCAAGACTACTGCAAAAAACAACGACCTGACCTGCGCCTGTCCGAGGTAGCCCAGAACTTTTACGATTACTGGATTGCCCAGCCAGGAGCGAAAGGACGTAAGGCCGATTGGTCAGCGACTTGGCGCGGCTGGGTGCGCAAGGAAAGCCCGGGCAGCAGGCCGCAAATGCCAGTTGCTGACGTTACAGCGGGGTGGAAATGATTGCCCCGGGTGCAGACCATATCGTCAAGGCCCGCATGCGTGGGTATCGCCCTGCCGATACTGTAGTGGTTTCGCTAATCGGCGGTGTTGCTCTGGAGAACCAAACAGTGTTGCCAGATCCTGCCTTGGAGTACGACTGGCGTTGGATAAAAGGCTTGGACGTGGCCCTGTTTATTGCTCCCGGAATTGAATGGCGTGATGTAGCGATGGCGCTAAAGCAGGCCGACCCAAGCTATCTGGTGGTGTGGGACGTGCATAGTAATCGTGGTGCTGAGGTGCTTTGGAGGCCGGTATTCCCGGTGGAAGACGCGCCGCAAAACCTAAAGATGATCGCGCATTGCGGCTGGTACTGGAATCTCGATTTCAGCCCATTCCACGAAGAAGAAAACGAGGCATATTTCCAATGAACGTAATTCCAGACACTATCGATTTTTCACAGTACATGGAGGAAACCGAGAGCCATGCAGTCCATCCTGCATCGCATTGGTTGCAAGAAACGATTGACGCATTCCACGCGCCAGAACATCACGTACAGGCACCAACGCTGCTGTGGGACAAGACCCGGGGCGATATCCATTTCCGCCCGGGCGAAGTTTCCCTGTGGGCCGGCATTAACGGGCACGGCAAGAGCATGTTCCTGTCTCACGTGGTGCTTGATCTGTGCGTGCAGAAAAGCCGCGTCATGGTCGCCTCGTTTGAAATGAAACCAGTTCGCCAGATGCAGCGCATGAGTCGCCAGGCATACGCTGACAGCAAGCCCGAAGCGGATTTCCTCACCAGACTGGCACACTGGACCGACGATAAGTTGTGGATTTATGACCATGTTGGTTCCGTCGAATGGCGCAAGCTTCTGGCCGTGTTGCGCTATGCAGTCAAGACCTTTGGTATCACGCAATTCGTTATTGATAGCTTGATGAAGTGCGTCAAGGGCGAGGACGATTACAACGCGCAGAAGGATTTCGTGACTGAACTTTGCGCCTTTGCTGCTGCACATAACGTGCATGTGCATCTGGTCCACCACGTCCGCAAGGGTGAGCATGAAGGCAAGGCCCCAGGCAAGTTCGATATCAAAGGGTCTGGCTCGATCACTGACCAGGTGGACAACGTTTTCATCGTTTGGCGCAATAAAAAGTCGGAAGAAGAAGCAAAGGACATGAAACTTTCCTCGCTTTTGTTGTCCCCCAAGGCAACATGCTTATTTGCTTGTGAGAAACAGCGAAACGGCGAGAAAGAAGAAAAATACGGGTTCTGGTTTGACCCTTATTCGCAGCAGTACGTCGAAAATTGTGGCGGCATTCCTATGCGCTACGACATGAAATAACCCCGCCCAGCAAGAGCTGGCACCACAAGGAGAAGAGAGATGCACCACCCCATGACCCCAATCGAGCTTATCGCTTCGGCGCTCTCGATCATCGCAACCGGCGCCCTGATTTGGTGGGGCCTGAGCCACTTGATCAGCAT
>CBHCMF010000014.1:0-38827 GCA_965974465.1 uncultured Noviherbaspirillum sp. | reverse complement strand
TATTGGTTGGTCTGGGGGGGCCTCTACGCCCACCCTTCCTTATGCTCGGGTGCTCATCGCTGGCCCGAGATGCCCCCCTTTCACGCACAGGCAAATCGCTCTAACGTCGACCAGTCTACTGAACGCTTGACGCGGCATGGCAATATAAGGGCGAACGAGTGTAACGCTCTCTGGTTTATTTTGGGTTGCGGGCGAATAGCCGTTCAGTCGCGTTAAGAATGGTCTGAATGAATTGAGGTAGAGTGCCGGATTTCAGAATCAGGTAATGGAAGATGCTGTCGGCCAAAGGAATGCGATTTCCCCTTGATGTCATCCTGGTCTGCATTCGCTGGTACGTCGCGTATCCGTTAAGTTATCGGCATCTGGAAGAAATGATGCAAGAGCGAGGTGCATTTGTCGACCACTCGACGATCAACCGCGGGGCTATCCAGTTTTTACCGTTGCTGGAAAAGGTGTTTCGCAAACACAAGCGTGCTGTGGGCAGCAGCTGGCGAATGGACGAAACCTACATCAAGGTCAAGGGTGTCTGGAAAATACCTGTACCGCGCTATGGACAAGGACGGCAACGCGGTCAATTACTTGTCGACCGCCAAGCGCGACAAGTCCGTCTGGCATAAGGGCGTGCCTTCACCTACGACAACACTCGCCTGTCTCAAAATTAACACGACAGAACCCAATCGCCTCGATGGAAAGGTTAAGACTCATCTTTGCAGACTGACTGACCAACAGAGAAATGCTACCCATACCGGGAGGATAAGAAGGATTCTGGATGAGGTAATTCGGGCGCACTCGCGCCGCCCCACTGCAATGAGCGCCGCTAGTACGGGGAACACTACGCCAAGTTCAATCAGTAGATTTCGCCAAAGGTAGAAGTTGCCGATGTCGAGACGCCCTGCACTTGGCAGAACCCCAAAGGGAGCGACGAAATCCGTTTGTCCAATGGGCCACAGTAGCGGCAAGGTATGGACACCGACCATGTAGTCTAGGGCGAGATGTGAACACGCTGCCAATAAAAGGGTGAGGATGGATGGCAGGCCACCTTCTTGCCCGTGAAAGAAGCGTAGAAGTGCCCAGGCGGCTACGGCACTGGCTGCGCAAAACACGAGGCTATGTGTTATCCGCGGCTCAATTTGTATACGCAGCACCCACCATGCAAAATAGTCGATGTCGGGCAGGACTGCCAGCAGTACACATGCCGAAATGCCGGCCCCGACCTTCAGCGAGGGACGCTCCCGCCGAGCGAGATAGATTGTTGCCCCAATGGCCATATGCGCTAGCAACGACGACATGTTGAGTCCTAACGACGGTGCAGAAAAAGTCTTTTTGCCGATTTTTTAGCGCTGTAAGACATTGATTTTTATAGGTTGAAAATTGGTTAGCGCAGGCGTGTGACCTTGCCACGAATAGTATTCTGGTCGAAGCCATTGCATTATGCCCTTGCCGCAACCAAAACGCCAAGATAACCACAGCCCTTGATGTCGCCCTGAGAGGAGGCTTTACTGAAGTCGCCTGACGGTGCCCCATGAAAGGAAAAGCCCCGCCAGACCAAGTGCGAAGACGATAATTGCACCTACCCAATGTATAACGAGAAGGTAATTTAGGTCATACCCTCCGTTCCCTGATGTGTAACCTTCAGCGGCCAAGACCTGCTTAACGTCACCCCATAAAAGTAGGAGTTGGAATAGAAGAATGCAGTATTGAATCTTCCGTGCCCTATATGAGGCGAGTAGGGCAAGTACCGGCATCGCGAATAATAGATAGAAAATCAAATTGCCTAGAAATCCAACGCCGACATCCATGAATAGCGATTTCCCGAACTTTTCACGATGTGATTGTACATATGAAAACCACTCCATCAAGCCCTCTACATTGTCCCTTCCGCCTAGATAATAAATGGTCGCCGCATTGAAATCCACTATCGCGACAAGAACCCAAGACAGTATACAAATATACGTCCCGGCAAGTATCCGGAGGGCAGAATCAGTATTCATTGCGCTGCTCATATTTTTACACGCGTTTACGAGGCTGTAAAAAACCCATTGTCGGCTTCCCCTAATTCTGTCACTTTTGAACCTTAATTTGGCACTAATGATATTTTAATATGTCACTAGCCGCGGTATCCGGCGCTACTTGTAATTACGCTGGCATATCTATTTGGCTCGTTGGTGCTGCAGACCGCCGCAGCTTTTATGACATCGTCGATGGTGAACCTACGTGACAATGGAATGAGATCGAGCTCAAGTACATGAAAACTGTAAAGGAACTGTTCGATGCCATCAGGGCGAAGTTTCCAGGACTGGCCAAAAAAACCGATCGTCTGCACATGCAGCGATATGTGGACGATGAGTTTGAGCTAAATTTTTTGTGGTTCGAGTGCTTGGCAGACGTACTTAATGCCGAGATGGCCGAAAACATACCGTACGAGAATCATGCGAAGTTTTTTAATTTCGTAAGTGATCAGTTGGCAGAGGATATCAGAGAGATCTATGAATGCATTGATGTCGCATTGGTGGAGAATTTGTTCTTTGACGTCAAAGTCGTACATGCAAAGCCATACTGGGATAAATTGCCGAAACCACTCAAGGAGCTTTACCTTGGATTTCATGGTCGGACGCCGCTCTAACCTTCAGCCTGGCCGGCGGCACCGCAATGACGGACCGGGTGGACGGCCTCGACCGTACCTTGATCGGCGCGTTGCTTGTCACCCAGCTCCGCGTCAGTATCGTGGCGACTAGGGCCTGTTATCAATTAGTTTGGGAGTGCGAACTAATTGATGACAGGCCCTAGTCTTGATCCAGCCTACGAGGCCATCTTTTATGGCCCGTTGGCGGCTGTGACGGTAGCACTCATCTGGATAAATAGCGGAATGCGAGCAGGTTCACCAGCAATTTAACCTCTGCAATATTGGCTTCCGGCCTGCATCGCTGTTCCATATCCATCAAGGTTGTCATCACTTCCCACGAGGCCAACGCCGATACCGTGGATTAGGATTGCCAAAGTATTGATAAGCACGCAATAATCGCGGCGGCAATTTTTATTGAAACTCTTCCCTCAATGTCGCCCTATATGCAATCCACAAAAATCCGTCTGTTCCTCGCTTCGACCTTTTTCTTGGCAAGCTCCATTGTTGGTGCCCAACAGTCCGATCAGCCGAGCCTCTCCCCGCAGGATGCCGCATTGCGTGAACAAATTCGGCAAATGTACAAAAAGACGGGGCGAGACGCATCTGAGGCTGAACTAGATGCAGCGTTAAACGCATTTAAGCAGAAACAGGCGGCGATGATGGGAGCCGCCCTGGCTCTTCAGTCACAACTACAATCTGGCGCTCCAGCGAGCGTGCCCCCAACTGGCAACCCACCAGGGGTGCCGACAATGCTTGCTAATGGCAATGCTGTGGGTATCACCTCTGTGACTGAAAATGATGTACGCCTTCAGATGGGGACGTGGCCCGCCTTTTCCGGGCTCACCACAATCAAGAAGATGCCGGATGGCATAGAGGTCAATGGTCAGCAACTCTTGGATCCTGAAGGACGCATTATTCAATATTCATTTGATGAAGCGACGGGCGACTTAGGTTATGTCATCGAGCTGCCTAACGGCCTGAAGGCAGTAAAGGTAACGCGTGCCGGCATTAGCACACCGATCAAGGTCGCAACAATTGCAAGCAGTGGCGCAATATGGAGCGCGCAGTTGGCGACCGGCTCAACGATCAATGGCAACTACTTCTCTGTTCAGCCCAATGGCTTCGTCATTTCACGTGACGCCTCCATCTTTTTCTATAAGGCTGGCACAGGCGTGGCCTCGTACTCGGTCCCTCAAGGGTATGTCGTAACACCGTTTCAGAGAGGTAACATCGGGACAACCGGCTATATCCTGCTTGAACGCGAAAACGCAACCGGGGGCAATAACCCATTTAGCCGCATAGCAAGCAGTGTACAGTCGATTGGTAAAGCTTTTGGCGTCACCTCCAAAGAGGACTATGCGCTCATGCGTTTGGCAGACGCAAAGCTCGTTCCAATCGATGTCGAAGCAAACGGCAAGGAACGTAGTGCGGGCCGCAACTGCAGACAGCGCAACTCACTCATCAATGAATGCAACTCGATGGTAACCTTCGAGTCACTTTGGACTGACGTTGGCACCCGCAGTCGGCATTACTACTGGCGCATCGATTGGGTGCAAACCAAAGTTGGACCTGTCGCTGTCGTCAACGAAGGATCATTGCTCAATATCGTGACGTTAGATAATGGCAGCAAAATCCCTGTTTTGAAACGCTCTTTGGGGATCAATGAATTTGATCTCACTCGCGCTAAAGACGGCACATTAGGTATCAGTATAAAGGCAGGCCTGTCTACAGAGATTGTTCCCGATATCGTTGCTGCGATTAACTCCCCCCAGTCCTTGAGCAATCTGGCTGCAGCCGACAAAACAGAAAACGGGCAAACACCATCGAAAGACTAACTACAGAGCCTCTTTCGACAATTTCGCAAAAACGCGACTGGTTAAGGGCGCTAGAAAGGGATTGTGAACTGTAGTAGCTCAGACTTTATCTGTTAAGCAGCGTCAGATTTGATCGAGATTAAAACCTGCTGACAGGTGCAGCCTCCCTTTCACAGATTTTTATGTTGCAGGAATAACGGCAGGTGTCGTAATTATCCTTATTAATGCCTTAGGATTGCAGGATGACTAATTGGTGTTATGCCTTCACTTGCCGTGCATGTCGACGCCTCTGGCGCGAGTGAACTGAACGGTGAAGCTGTAGAAAAGCCAAAAAACGCCCTTTTTTTCAATCTTCAACTTTTATAGAAATCAGTGATTTACAGCGCTCAAAAATCGGCAAAAGGACTTTTCCTCTATCCTCGTTATAACTTTCGATAAAAAATGAATGATCTTTCCAACCTCAATAAGCCGAAAATTGTTGATGCTATCTTGGCAGACACCCTTGAAGCCGGTTTCTCCATGGCCTCGGAACCACTCACCTGTTCCTTGCTGCGTACGTTAGCCGCATTAAAGCCGTCTGCGCGCTTTCTTGAACTAGGCTCCGGTACGGGTTTGTCTACAGCATGGATATTGGACGGGATGGATGCGAAGTCACAGCTCATTACTGTCGATTGTGACGAAAATCTACTATCCATTCTAAGAAAGCACTTGGGCACCGACCCCAGGTTGTCTGCCATCTGCGCGGATGGGGACGATTTTTTGAGATCTTTGCGTGGGCAGCAATTTGACTTTATTTTCGCTGACACTTGGTCGGGCAAATATCGCCTTCTGGACGAAGCACTTGACCTCCTGGCTCCCTCTGGAATGTATGTGATCGATGACATGCTCCCTCAGGAAAATTGGCCAGATGGTCATGCCGAGAAAGTTGCGATGCTTATTGCGACTCTGGAGAAGCTACAGGGGTTCCACGTTACCAAATTATCGTGGGCTAGCGGAGTTATCCTAGTGACCAAGCTATAACATGCCGCTGGACACCCACGCTTCGCGTGGGTCAGCTCGAACGCTAGGGCGCTCATTCTCGTCGAGCCATCAAGGCGTCATCGCGCCTCGCGTCCGGCGCATTGGGTTTCTCCCCATGCAACGCATGCGCTCAAATTCAGCAATAATCGGCGCTCGCACATGTCATTTTTTTTCACCAACCACAAGGTTTTCGAAGTGAACAAACATCCCAATCTTCAACTCATTGAAAAGTTCTTTGACGCATTTGCAAACGCAAACATGGAAGGCATTCAATCGATTCTCGCGCCGAACATCCGCTGGATTATCCCGGGGCATCATCCTCTGGCTGGGACGAAGGTCGGAGTTCGCGAAGTTCTGGCGTATTTTGAACAACTCTCTAAGGCTGGCTTCAAGGCCGAGCCAAAGTTTATGGAGGCCAACGATAGCTACGTCGTTGACTTCCACAGGGTATACAGCACAAAAGGGCCTTTGAAATTGGATGGGAACTCACTCTTGGTCTGGCGATTTGAAGAGGGGAAGATAGTCGAGGTACAAAATTTCCCTGGCGATCAACATGAGTGGGACCGGTTCTTTTGGCAGATGTACACACTCAAAAGCTTGCCCGATCGTTTAGCAGCACTCTAGACAGAATGGCTTAACTTAAGGTGGCCCGTCCCCAAGCGTATCGTGGGTTGCGTGACATAAGCCACACCGAGCCACATGATTGCCCATTCGGTGCAATCAGACTTCCGTAAAAGGAGACGAGCCATGAAGCAGTCTAGCATTCTGTTTGTAGGGTTAGATGTACATCTCGCCTCGCTGGATCGGGCGCTGCGCCGCCTCATCAGCCAAGGCCACAAACTGCATGTCGTCTACGAGGCCGCCCCTGCGGCTATGTCATTTATCGGCACTTGACCGACCACGGCATGACGGTCGGGATCATCTCGCCGTCTTCCCTTCCCATGCGCCCCGGCGACCGGATCAAGACCGACCGCCGCGGCACCATCCTGCCGGCGCGACTAGCCTGCAACGGCGATTTGGCGCCAGTCCATGTGCCCGATCGCGCCGATGAAGTCGTTCGCGACCTCATCCGGGACTGGGTATTCCGACCACTTGTCGAAGCACTGCAGGTCCTGCGCGGCATTCAGCTTATCGCCGCCATGAGCCCCATAGGCGCAAGCTAGTGGGCTGGGATGAAACCGCTGTTGGCGCGATGGAAAATGACGCTCCGGTTGTGCGCTTTGGACTATTGCATTTGGTCGGCACAATGAATCTTTGTGCCGCGACTTAATCTGCCGGGCCGCCGGATACGTGCCCCATATGTCCGATGGGGCGGGAAAGATGGGCAGCAAGGCTTCTTCCTATCCCGATTAACCGTACAAGTCCATGATCTATGGGTTCAGTCAAGCTATCTTTTAATTTTTTGGCTTCCGCAGTATTGCTGGTGGTCGTGCTGTTTGTCGCTATACCCGGCATCTACGTTTTGAGCGGTCCAGTATGGGACGGTCGTGCGAAGAGTAAGGCTGAGGAAATGTGCAAGGCGATTAGAGTGGGGGCGCCAATTACTTCGGTCGAAGGGCTTGCAAAGAATAGCGATGTAGAACTATGGTTATGGCCGAAAGACAAGGATGGTGGCACTCACTATCAAGCACGATTCTCCGGTTTTTTTGCAAACGCGTATACCTGCGAAGGGTATGCGGAAAACGGAATAGTGCACTCTCGCTTTACGGATGAACATACATGGTAACGCCAGGCTAACTATAAATTTACTCATAAACTTGTCGCTGAACAGGGAGGCAGCTTCGCTGTGCCAGTCAGCTTGAACGTAAAATCGCTATGCCTCAATCAGTTTATCTTCGTAAGCCAACGTCTGACGATATGGCGCACTTTCTCAAAGCGTCGAAGGCTAGTCGCACATTGCACTCGCCATGGACGACTGCACCTAGCACGCCGCAGCAGTTCAATGACTACCTGGAGAGAATGGCGCAACCAACAAATCACGCTTTTCTCGTATGTCGCGGAAAATCACATGACCTGGTAGGTGTCATTAACATCACGAACGTCGTATTAGGTGCGTTTCGAAGTGGTTACCTTGGCTATTACGTTTTCTCTGGATTCGAGCGTAAAGGGTTAATGCGTGAAGGCTTATTGTTGGTTGTTCGTCACGCTCTTAAATCTCTAAAGTTACATCGGCTTGAAGCAAATATTCAACCCACCAACGAAGCGTCAATTGCCCTAGTAAAGAGTGTTGGTTTTCAGTTGGAAGGCTATTCACCTCGCTATCTAAAAATAAATGGAAGATGGCGAGACCACGAACGATGGGCTCTTCTCGCCCCATGATTCTTAGTAATGTCGAGCCATGGAAAATGAATACAGAAAATTCTTGTCGTCTCTTGGTGCAGATGAAATTAATCATCATGACCGATCGTTGAGTGAGCATCTAATAGGGACATTTCGCCTTTTGTCAAAGTGGGGAAACTCATCAGAAGTCGCCGCTGCCGGTGCTTTTCATAGCATCTATGGCACCGAAGAATTTAAGACCCGCGCTGTCTCTCTGGAAAGACGATCTGAAATAGTAGCGTTAATCGGGGAAGACGCCGAAGCACTGGTATATCTATTTGGTGCTGCAGACCGCCGCAGCTTTTATGACATCGTCGATGGTGAGCCGCCATTCGTGACCATACCTAATAAAGAGAACGAAAGATTCGAAATCACCGAAGCACAGTACAAGTCTCTTTTGGAGTTGGAAGCTGCGAACATAGTTGACCAAGCTATGCATCAACGCGGAGTGCCTGACAGTGTCATAATTTTTTGGATAAATGCATTCCGATCGAAGCGTAAATTTTTATCTGCAGAGGCAGTTGCCGAATCCGAAGCGGTTTTAGCAGACGCGTTGGCACGTAATGCCACATAATTCAGCGTTCGGCTAGACGCTGCGCGCCGGCCAATTAGACGTCAGACCACTATGAAAATTGCTGTTTCTTTAGCTCTCTTTGTTTCGCTGTTAAGTTTATTTGCCTATGCTGCTTACTCAAACAACCAAATGTATGCAGACATCGAAAGAAAACTCTCTTCAGAGCCGATATTCAAGAAAAACATAGGTAAGTTTCAAAAGGCCATCCTTGTTCATCGTGGCACAGACTGCAGCTATAGCGACATCCTATGCTCTGAAAGCAGGTTGGAGTTTAAAATTTTCGGTACACATGGATGCATTTATGCGGATGCTTTCGTTAAAGAATCTTTCCCAACTTATGAGCTTGTATCGATTTCCCCATCAACTTACACTTCTCAAAACACAACTAATGGCATTAAAAACGAGCCTATCGTTACTCTTATTCGAGAATGTGCAGCCTAGCCTTCTATATGCCCCCAAGTACAAGAAGCTGATCAATAGGGAGGGCATGAGGGAGAAGCCTGCCGTCGTATAGTCGGCATCTGTGATGTGCTCTCTTGTGGCCCGTACCGACATGGACTCTGCGTCACCGTTACGCAAATCGTTACGAACGGCAGATCTAACCCGGTTCACCAAAATCGATGACAAGGCACTCGCGCATAGCGCGTTCATGCTTGCGTCTACCTGTAGTGCAGTTACTTCCCCTGTACGAGATCCAGCGCGCTAGCGTAGTCATCGCAGTAAAATTCGCCTAACCCGCATTTCACTAACCAAATGCGCTCCTTAATAAATGCATGGTCAGGAAAGCGCTCGATATATTCTTTTCCTAATGCTTCGGGCGTATTAGGCAACTCCAGAATTTCGCCACCCGGATGCACTTCGATCTTGTAAGCCAGTTTGCATTGAAGGTCATCAAGCGCTGCCGAAGCCAGATTTCGCTTTTCCCATATACGTTCCAATAGGGTTAAGTCGCCACTCAGCACATGAGGGAAATACTTTTTCAATATTGCGGCGATTTCGTGCATGCGGTCTAAGCTCGCCGAAGAATTTGACTGCCATGTGTGCGCAATGCTCGCTTCTTCCAGCAGTTCTTCAATGCGGACTGCGCTCGACGGATAATTCTGGTTTGGCCTTCCTACAATGCACCATACGCGACTATCCCAACTGGATCGCAGTAACATCAAAGCCAAATAGCTACTTTGGTAATCTAATACATCCTCACCACGACACCCCGTTTCGTCAGGTTCGGCTCGTTTAACATTAAAGCCAAAATCCAATAGAAACGCGAATAGCCGTTGGGCTTCTCGAAGAAATGTATTTGCATCTATTCGCATCGGTTCCCCACAGTGAGCTACCGTACTCTCGCAGCGCTTCTTTCTGTTATCTCATTGTTGCCGTCTTTTGCTGAATGCATGCGAACGGCAGTGCAATTCCGTCGCGAGCCCATCACGTAGTTCCTCTGGCACTGCTCGGTACGTTAAGTAATCGGGATGATCGCATCCTACGACGACCGCACCACCCTCCCGTATTGCCTGCCGCATTGGCAATGGTAGATCAAATCGCAGGAAATGTACTGTCGAAGTGCGCTCATCGGCTGGAGCGGGGCCCTTGTTCACCACTGCATGAATGGGTGCATGACCTTGGACCGTGACATAGAAACAGCGACTAATGTCATTTAACCGTGCCTGCAGAGCGACGCCTAAACCGGTATCCGGGGTCTGAAATATCAGTGTCGCTTTCCAGTTTTCACCATTCGGCAGCAAGGCCATGTATGTATTGATCTGCTCTTGCATGTCGACGATGTCTTCGACGCGAACGACGCGTAGCATGTCCCAAAGCTGAGAACGAATCGTCTGCTCGTTCTCGAACCGTAGTAGCGCATGATCCCCCACCATCATTGAGCGCGTGCATTGATAGCTGCGTACGCAACAATGGAGGCCGTTGCGGTAAGGCACATAGGCCTGATCCGGCAACAAGGGAGATAGGGTAACGCTCATGACGACAGATCTCTTTCCCTTTCCTGGTTCTCGGCATCGACCTGTCCCAATCCGCGCAAGCAACGAGCAAGGCTGCTTGTGCTAGGTTTGTCCACGAACACGCAGCGCTTGCCGGTACGTTTGCAATGATCCTTCACGCGCCAGTACGCTCCATGGCTGATGCATCCAGCCTGGCAAATCACCAGATCGGCGGCAGCAAGACTGGCCTCCAGCTGGGCAGCACTGTTTTCTTCTCCACCATCATGATGCAAAAATTTGCCCCCTGTATATTCGATCAATTGCCGGTAGGAGGGGACGCTGGCGATGCGGCCGCCGACGCATAGTACAGCCTTGTTGCGCAGGTCGGCCAACTCAGCTTCCTCTGGTGCGGAGACTTTCGGATGCGCGACACGGGCGCGCAAGGCGGCAAGTTCTCGCGCCCTCTCCTGTTCTCGCGCTTCCGCGTGCATGGCGCGCTGCTGCCATGACACACGATAGCGCTCCAATTCATGGATGCGATGCCGTTGCAGCTCGACACGCCGCGCAAGATCTGTGCGAGTGGACAAATCGGGCACTTCTGCCTTGAGCGTGGCCAGTTCTTCACGTAGCGATGCCAGCATCGAATCGCGCGCACTCATCTGCCCCTTGACGCGCAGTAATTCGGCGTTTAAGTGGTCTATCTCGGCAACACGTTGCGCCAGCACACGCGCATGACGTTCTTTTATCTTCGTGAGCTCGCAGGTTAGTACCGTATTTTCGTCCTGCAGTTGCTCCAGGTGGGATAGGTCCGCACGATTGCAAGCCCCGACTTGGTGCTGGAACATGTGAATATCGCGGCACACCTGTTCTCGCAACGCTTCATCACACCGGGCATGGGACAGGGTCGCCCATAGCGCACCAGCCACACCCGGCCCCTGTAATGCCTCCGCCCAGAGGGCTGCCAGCGCTTCGGTCGTCTTGGCTTGCGAAAAGCGGCGCAGCGTCGGAGCATAACGTCGGTCCAATTCGCGCTGTAGTGCTTCCGATATCGGCATGCGCCGACCGCACTCAGCCACGGCGGCGACGTGAAAGTCATAATCGTCAGCATGCGGGCTGCTTCCCAGCGCCTTGCTGATCAGACGGCGCAATAACGGCATCGGTAGACACACGCCAATTAACGGACAATGCGTATGGCTGGGCAGCTCCCACAGGCGGTATCGGCGAGAACTTTGGGACGAAGAGGACATCACGCTAAACAGACGGCGTCCGCCCGGAAAGGCTTCGGACAGAGAAGCAGGTAGTACCGCGCCGTGTGCATGGGTGGGGTCATGGTCGCACATGCATCCCCTCCTCTTTAATGCACACCACTAGCGGCTGCAAACGACAGCGTCGCGGCATTTGCCTTCGCTGCGCAGTCCATCCGGTTTTGCGCCTGGCTAATCATCGTTGCTAATGTGCGAAAGGCAGCAGCATCAAAACGCAAGGTAATGTATTGCAAGGTCAGATGCACTTGACCGCATCCCTCGCAGACGGTCACATGACCAACGTCGCTACGGGTCACTAGTTCACAGCGGCAATCCTGATGAGACATCGAAACACTCCTTCAATGATGAGGAACAGGCACGGTGTCGCTTCCTTGGCTTTTTGCCTCTTTTTCCATAGACAAACAGAGGGCGGCGCAAGTCCACTACCAAGTGGGCATATTTCAGCGTCGACAACGCAGATGATGGCTGGCTAGAAACCGGCAGAGACCGGATGGCTGGCAGGGTCAGTCATGATGACCTCTCCCAAATTATAAATGAGAATAACTCTCATTCTCAATAAAATTATGAGCAAGTTACGGCAAGTTACAATGCGTCTGTCGCCTCCTACCCTTGCGGCAGAAGCCGCGACAGAACAAATCCTTCTTACAGCACCTTGCGCTCGATATAAGGCCGTGCCTGCAACACGACGATGCGGCCCTGCGGGTCGATTGCCCATTCGATGTCCTGGTCCTTGCCGTGCAGCAGTCGCTTCAGTTGGCGCCCTACCCTCGCCAGTGAACGCACTGTGGCTTCGTCCAGTACTTCATGCTGGCCCTCAAGCGGTTTTTCGACGGCACCACCGGCGGCATCGAGCTTCAGTTCGGTGTCCTCATCTGAACGCGATAGACGCCGTACGGCGCCGCTACGTGCGTCGTACATCGATTGTTCGGCCACACGCCGTCCTTCCACCACTTTGATGCCAAGTCCCCGCTTGGCGGAAACGTAGACCGCGTTGCGGTGCGTGACATCGAAGGGGTCTCGCGTGATCATCACGCCGGAACTGACTGAATCGACGGCGTGCTGCACGAATACCGCCATCACCACCTGCTCGGGCGCGATGCCAGCCTGACGGCGCGCTTCATATGCCTCGAAGTTAAACACGGAGGCCCAGACGGTTTGCACGGCGCGCACGAGGTCGGTTGCCTCACGCACATTGGGCACCGTGCTGTATAGGCCTGCACCACTGAAGTTGGACAGATCCTCGGAGTTCGACGAGCTGCGCACGAACACGCCGGCACTACCGAGTTGTTGTTGCCAGCGCTGGATCCATGATGCGATGACGGTCTCATCCACGGGCATCTCGACCAGGTCCTTGCGCAGTGCATCCAATGCTTGGCGCCGCACACGCCGGCTGCGCTCAAATCCCGGCGTGGCCAGCGCGGCCTGTACGCGTGCCATCACCTGCGGCTGACGCATGAAGGCGACGTATTGGGCATAGGGAATGCAAAAGCCGTCTGGTACCGGTGCCACGCCGGCCAGCTTACCAGCGCGCCGTGCGGCTTCGATCTGACCCAGTCGTGTGGCTTTGCCGCCGCAGGCACCGGCGTCTCGCTCACGTAATTCGGTCAACGGTCGCAGCGCGCGCTGCGCTAAGTTAGGAGCGCGCAAGGCAGTAGCGCGTGCACGCTGGCGCAAGGTAACAGGCTTCGCCACGGGCTCGACACTGTAACCATTGGGCCGTACGCTTAGCTTCACCCATTGTCCATCGTAGCGCTGCAATGCCTCGAAGGCGTCCTTCACATACGCATTGGGCACGCCCCAGCCTTTGGCCAGCAGGTTGACATGCGAAAGCACGGTGGAGGGCTTTTCGGTCAGCACGCCGGCTACTGGGGGCAGCGCCAGTGGCACCTCGCGCAATACGACGATGTCGGTCGGGGCAATATCATCCTCTTCGTCCGATTCGATATCGGCGACCAAGCGCAAGCGACCTTGTGCGTTGCCCGTATTCAGTGGCAAGAACGAGCGTTCACCGAGGATCTGCGCCTCGGTCAGCGCTGCTAATCCAGCTTCACCCGCAACTGATTCGTGCTGGGCCGAATTGGCTTTGAAGGTAAGCGGTGCGAAGAAGGTCTGCGTCAGTCGGCGGTGGGTCAGTTGTAGTAGTGATGGCGTGAGGCGGTCGCCTTCCCAGAACTCATAGACCCATTGCTGCACATCAGGCAGGAAGCTTACCGTGCCGAGCACGAAGCGCCGGTCCGGCCGTGTGTAGTAACCGGCAAGCGTATTGTGGTCCAAGCCGGCCACCAGGTACTGCTTACGCAGAAAGTCTTCATGCAATCGATAGCGGCGCGCATTGATGTAGTACAGCCGGTCGCCGTGCATGCGGTCAAGTGCGAAGATCGTGTGCACGATGGCTCTCGGCGTGCCGGGGTTGTAAATGCGTGCGATACGTTCGAATTCAGTACGGCTGCCGATCTGGTCTAGGTATGGTGCCCGGGTGCTCTCACCCGGCGCCGTCACCACCGGCACACGGATACGCTCTGCCAACAGTGTTGAAGGTTTTTCGGCCAATTGTGCATGCGCCTGCAGCATGCACAAACTGGCGGCCATGGGGATCAAACACCGCGCACTGCGCATGAACGCCTTCATGATTCTGCCCCCCGGTTCCACAAAATGATGTGTTTTCATCAGCTGTTTTCCTTTTTCTTGCTACCACGCCTCCAGTATCCGAATCCCGCCGTCGCCACGACCAATATCAGCAATGTCAATGTGCCAGTGGTTTTCTGTGCTGGCGTCAGGGTCGATACGGATTGCATTTCAAATCCTGACACTTGGTCTGACGGCCCACGCTCCTTCGTCGGGCTGGGTGCCGTGGGCGAAGGTGCGGGCACAGGTGCTGGGGCTGGCTTGGATGGAAGTGTATCGGGATTGTCAGGCGCTGTATCGTGCATCGACGTGGATGCCGCAAGATGCGGTGCTTGGCGCAGTGTCGCCCGACTGCAGGATTCGGCGCTGCAAGCGATCCCGGCCTCGGCGATGGCACGTGCATTTTCTTGCTTCAGGTGGGCGCGCACCATTGCCGAAGGCTTCCAATACCCTTTATCGATGGCCGTCAGCATGCGGTCGGTGATGGCCTGGAAGGCGCGCAGATTTCCACTCTGTGCAAAACGTTCGCGTACCCGTAGACCATGGCGGTCGGCGACATAGGTCTCATACATGCGCTGCCATTTTGTCTCATCCACCACCTCCGGCACGGTCACTTGCCAGGCCCACAGGTAGTCGACGGCACGATTAATGAATCGTGCGCCGGCATAGCCTTCGCGCAGCATGCTGTCCGCCCAGCGCGGATTCAGGTAACGGCTCTGCAGTTCCTGGCCCATGTATTTGTCCAGCGTCGTATGTTGCGGACGGCGCGGATTGGACAAATCCGTGACCATCACTTCCGGCGTTTTGCCGTCCACACTGCGAATGGCTAAGGCCGTGCCGCCCAGATATTGAAAAAAGTCATCGTTGTCGAGCGTGGCAAAAAGATTGCTCGACCGGCTGTGCAGCGCGATCTTGCTGCCCGACAGCGCTTGCCGGAACACTTCGCGGCGCAAATCGGCCGGCGCGGATTCATCGCCCCAGCGACCGCGACCAAAAGGATGACTCATGCGGTTAATGAAGACATCGGCAATTTCGCGCTCGTGCTGCCACGCATTGGAGAGCGAAATCAGTTTTTCGACGTTGGTACCGTATCCGCCCGAGGGCAGCCCAAAGATGCGGGTGCTGGCCAGTTCATGGGCCTGCTGTGCCGGTATGCCGCGCTGCTGCAGACGAGTGGCCAGTTCGCGTGTATGGGCTTGCAAGGGATTGTCGCTGTCGTCCTGCTGCTGCGCCAGCTGCGCGGCATCATCCAGTAGTTGCAACACGTTGGAAAACAGGTCGCGGAACAAGCCGGACGAGACCATCGTCACATCGACACGCGGCCGTCCCAGCTCGCGCCGGGAAATCGCTTCGACACCAGTGACGCGGCCACGCTCATCCCAGGTGGGACGAATCCCGAGCAATGCCAATACCTGGGCTTCCATGATGCCTTCGTGACGCGAGGTCTCCACGCCCCAGAGATTGACGGTGAGCTTGTCGGGATACACGCCATGGCGGGCGCGGTAGTCATTGGCCAGTTGCTGGGCAAGCTTAGCGCCTTGCTCATACGTGGCACGGCTGGGAATGCGGGCTGGATCGATGCCATAGAAATTGCGCCCTGTGGGCAACGCGGCGGGATTGCGCACCAGGTCGGCACTGGGGCCGGCGGGAATATAGCGGCCCGCCAACGCCTGCATCAACCGTTCCAATTCCAGTGCAGCGCTGGTGCGTATTTCCTGATCCAGTTGTTGCACACGTGCCGCCTGTTCAGCCTCCGGAATATCTTTGTCCAGGCTAACAATGGCGCGTGCGGTGGATTGGCGCAGTGTCGCGTCGGGAGGGACGCCGAAGGTATGCAAGCCGAATGGCGTCAGTTTGGCCGCCACGGTGTCGAGATACTCTTCCAGCGCCTCCATGTCAGCCTCACTGGCAATCGTTTTGCGGCCCATCTCCTTGAGCACACCGCTTTTTGCTGCCAGTTGGTTCAAAGCGCTGAGATGTCCGCGCGCCAGCAGCGGACTTTTTTGCTCGGCGACACGGTAGTCATTGAGCAAGGCGCCCAGCTCACGCAAATCGGGATTAAGGCCCGCCACATCGAACGGCGGCGTCATATGATCGATGATGGTCGCCATGCCGCGCCGCTTTGCCTGCAGCCCTTCGCCGACATCGTCCATCACGTAAGGATAGATATTGGGCATGGCACCGATCAGTGCTTCGGTAGGGTCCGCATCAGACAGGCCAGCCTCTTTACCACTCAACCACTCCTGCGTGCCATGGGTGCCAAGATGGATGACGGCATGCGCGTTGTAGCCATGCTGCAGCCATAGGTAAAAGGCGATGTATTCATGGCTTGGTGGCAGCGTCACGTCATTATGCAGTTTTTCCAAATTCTGCTCCCATGCGCGCGAAGGCTGGGGCGCAAGCAGAACGTTTCCATAACGCCGTGCCGGAAAAACAAATTGCAGATGTCCCTGCGCATCGCGCCACAGCGTTGGCGCCTGCTCCGGCTGTCCCCAAGCCTTTTCGACTGCACGCCGCAACTCGGCCGGCAGCTGCGCATACCAGCGCCGATAATCGGCCACCGGCACCAAGAGCGCCTGACCACTTGCCGCTAGTTGTGCCAGGCCGGTGCGATATTCCCGCACGCCCTTGGACGGATAGCTGCCCCAGCGTTGAATATCCGTTTGCAGCGCTGGTTTGTCGGACGGCGCACGCGATGTCGCGTTGACGGTACGATAGCCTTCTGCCCCGAGCCGCTGCACGATTTGCCAAAGACTTTCCGGCAAAACATTGAGGTAGGCGGCACCGATTGTTTCCGTGCCGTGCGGATAGTTGTAATACAGCATGGCGACGCGCTTATCGACATTTGCCGTGCGGCGCAACGCTAGCCAGGCATCGACGCGTGCCGCCAGCCGATCGATGCGTTCGGCAATCGGCTGTTCTTCGATGTAAGCAAGACCGGTCTGAGCGTCGGCGACGCGTTCACGACTGGCCACCACTGTCGGCTGAATCAGTCCGGCAAGTTCTGCACCGGCCAGTTGCCAAGTGCGTTCAATAATGTCCAAGCCGACCTTCGACGCCCGCCACTGCGCTGCCGACTGCTGACTCAGTGTGATGGCATTGATTGCGGGAACGCCGATCTTGTCGAGCACGGCGCCGGTGGCTGCCGTTCCTCCCACTTTCATTCCTAGTGCGACAATCAGGTCAATTCGCGGCATTCCGGCATCGTCCAGAAAATAGCGCAAAGGCACTTCGTACGGGTAGCCGAACACGGGTAATACGTTGTACCCCGCCTGTTCGAGGCGCGTCACGATGGCCTTCAAAGGCAAGGTCTGACCGGCTACCAGGTTGGCCCGATAAAACACCACGCCTATCCAGGGGGCGCCCGGGCGATGTTGCGCATAGCCGCGCAGGTATTCGTCGAAGTTTGCCATGGTGCGGTTGGCATGCACGTCATACAGGCCGGCTTCTGGCATCGCTTGTACCGGCGCAACCGGGATATCGGCACCAAACTGAGTGCGCAGCAGATAGCGCATTAAATTTTCAAGATTTTCCACGCCACCGGCACGATGGTATTCCTGCACGGTGTGCTCGTCGCGTACGCCTAAAGCATGCAGCCCCTCTTCGACCGCCCCGCCAACCGCGAACACCGGACGGCGTGCGCTTTGCAATGCGCGCAGTTCCGCCGTCATCGACTGCACCGACTGGCGCCCCAGCACATTCAACACCACAACATCTGCCTTACTGAGCGTGGCACGGTCGGCGGGCGTGATGCGGTTGCTCGGGATAATGCGTACCGCCACATCACGCGCTTGCAAAGGCGCCTGCAAAGCACGCACCGCCAACACGGCGGGATGGGACTCGACATCGCCGAGCAGCAAGACCAGCGTGCGCTGGGCGGCATGCGCGCTGCTCGTGGCAATCAGCAGCCACAACACGATCCAGAGCTTATTCCGGAACATAGACAACCTTTCCATCGGGAAGTTGATAGGCCGTACCGAGGCGTTTGCCGGCACCGGACAGCGGTTTGTCGCTGACGCGGCTGACCTTGATCTCGGGCCCTTTTTTGGTGATGACCTCGACTTGCCCGTCTGCGCCCTTCTTGGCGATCGTGACTTCCGAATCAGGGTCCAGCAAATCAAGCATGTTCCACGCTGCAAACAGCGCCAGCATCATTGCCACGATGAAGGCGATGCTGGCGTCGAACAGGTTGGCGACGCCAGCGAGCGGATCCTCTGTCGCACTGTCGTCTGCACGGCCATAACGGTGTCGATTCAGGTAACGCATTTCAGACCTCCGTACGTGCATCCTGCGACACATGCCGCGACAACAGCGTTTCAGCGGCATAAGCGATGTCGGTCATGTCGTTGCGCAACCAATGCTCGCGCACCAGCGCCAACAGGTAGGCCACCACGCTGCAGGCAAGGCCCACGACGGTAGCGGTGAACGCGGTGACCATGCTTTCTGCCATCTTGGGCAGATTACCTTGGGCCAGTCCGGCCAGCGATATGCCCATCGGGATCAGCGTGCCCATCAGGCCAAGCGCGGGGCCGATGCGCACTGCAAACCGTACAGCGTCCAATGCACGCAGGCCTTGCGCTTCCGCCCTCTGGACAATGCGCTCAAGCCTTGCATCGAGTGCAGGATGTGCCTCGGTGGATGCCGCGGCGCTGGCCATGTCGGCTTCCGCGCTGGCGAATAATAGGCGTATGCCACGCCGCCGTTCACGCCATTCTCGTGCAACGGCCCCCAGGCATGTCAGCAAATACAACACCAGCAAACTGACCGCAAGCAGCACCGGCAGGTATAGCACTGTGGATATCGAATACAGCACAGTCTCAATCGACTGCACGGCGAAAGCGGCATGTAAAAAATCAGGCATGGTCATTCTCTTGATAGAGGGTTGATGTAAATGCAGTACGCCTGCTCAGGCAAGATTTGGCGGTCGTAGCGGGATGCGATGCAAGGCGTGAGGAGGCGTCATAGCGGGGCTATGGCAACGACGAGCAACGCCGCAGCGCGCCCGATACGGCCAGCAAAATTGTGCAAGTTATTCCTGTGCGGCCCCTTAGCTTATTGCTGTCGCAGAGAAGCGAGCAGCGGCTCGGCAGCATCGGCGATACGATCCAGACTTTGCTCCCGCAATTGCGTCAAGTCGACCGACGTGCCGCTGTCGAGTCCTGCCCAGCGCATTAACGCTGCGAGCGCTGGCGCAGTATCGAATAAGCCATGCAGGTAAGTACCAAGAATGCGATCGTCATCCGATCGCGCGCCTTCCGGGCGTTCTCCGATGAAAAAGGCAGGACGCTCCGTTCCCACGCCACGCGACACACCCATATGGATTTCGTATCCAGTGACGGCGGCGTCGGCGAACGCACAGCGGCCGCCGACCTGCGCCAGCCGCTTCTCCGGCGTCAATTCCGTATCGATGTTCAGCAGGCCAAGCCCCTGCGATACGCCGGGTGCCCCTTCCACGCCATGTGGATCCCCTATCGTCCGTCCCAACATCTGGTAGCCGCCGCATACGCCAATGATCTTGCCACCATAGCGCGCATGCCGATGCAATGCCTGCGACCAGCCCTGCTCGGTCAACCATGCCAGATCGGCACGGGTGTTTTTACTGCCGGGGAGAATAATCAAGTCGGCGGGAGGAATGGATTGCCCCGGCCCGATAAAACGCATATCCACATCTGGATGGGCACGCAATGCGTCAAAATCGGTATGGTTGCTTATGCGCGGCAATGCAGGCACCAGCACCCGGAAGGCACCACGAGTGTTCTGCACCGGCTGGACGGCATCTTCGGCGTCGAGGAACAGCCCGTGCAGATACGGCAGCACTGCCAGCACAGGTTTGCCGGTCTGCTGCTGTAACCATTCAAGCCCCGGCTCCAGCAAGCGGATATCGCCACGAAAACGATTGATCACAAAGCCGATGATGCGCTTGCGTTCGCTCTCGGACAGGCAGGCCAACGTGCCAACGATATGCGCGAATACGCCGCCACGATCGATGTCGGCAACCAGAATGACGGGGCAGTCGACCGCTTCCGCGAATCCCATATTGGCGATGTCACGATCGCGTAAATTGATTTCGGCCGGGCTGCCCGCACCTTCGACGATCACCGCCTCATAATTACCAGCCAGCCGTCGATAGGACGCGAGCACGGCTTCCATCGCAGTGGTCTTGTACTGATGGTAGTCGCGCGCATTCATGTCAGCACGCACCTTGCCGTGAATAATGACTTGCGCACCGGTATCACTAGAGGGCTTGAGCAGGACCGGGTTCATGTCGGTATGCGGCGCTAGTCCAGCCGCCTGCGCCTGCAATGCCTGCGCACGTCCGATCTCACCGCCGTCGGCTGTCACCGCGCTGTTGAGCGCCATGTTCTGCGGCTTGAAAGGCGCGACCTTAACACCCTGCCGAGCCAGCAGACGGCACAAGGCAGCCACCACCGTGCTTTTGCCGGCGTCCGAGGTGGTGCCCTGCACCATCAATGTGGAATAGGGAAAACTCATGCGTGCCGCCGTTCATGCCAACGCGCGATCAGTGCTGCCATTTCGCGCAGCCCTTCGGTGATTGCAGCAGGCCCCGGTGACAGGATATCGGCCGACTTGATTTCAACGACCATGTCATTCACCACCGCCGGGACGTTCCCCCACCCCGGGCGCGCGCACACCGTCTCCGGCCGGAATTTTTTGCCGCACCAAGAGCCGATGATGATGTCCGGTGCGCGTCGTACGATCTCCAATGGATCGGCGATGATGCGCGCCTTCGCGCTGGCATGGACAGCCAATTCCGCAAACACGTCGTCGCCGCCGGCAATCTCTATCAATTCCGACACCCAACCAATACCGCTGATGAGCGGCTCGTTCCATTCTTCAAAGTACACTTTGGGGCGGTCTGACCATTGTTGTGCCTGTGCGCGAATTGCACCGATCTTCGACTGTAAATCGGCGATCAGACGCTCTCCCGCCGCTTGCTTTTCCACCAGCGCGGCAAGTGTTCGTATCATGCGAAAAATGCCGCCCACATCACGCTGGTTGAATATATGGACCTCAAAGCCTGCCGCTGCAAGATCGCGGCAGATGTCGGCCTGCATATTGGAAAAGCCGATCACCAAGTCCGGCTTGACAGCAAGAATGCGCTCAATGCGCGAGGAGGAAAAACCGCTGACTTTCGGCTTTTCACTGCGTGCGCGCGCCGGACGCGTGGTAAAGCCAGAGATGCCAACAATCGCCTCCTCAGCCCCCAACGCGTAAAGCGTTTCTACCGCCTCCGTACTGAGGCAGACGATCCGTTGATAACCAGCCATTACTTCCCTCCTCTGCGTTGACGCACCTGCTCCAGCGCGGCACACAACTCGGTGGCACCTGTGACGATGCGCGGTCCCGAGCGGTTCAACAAGTCGCCATCCACAGCAAACAAATTGCCACGACGCACCGCCTGCAGCTTCGGATACTGTTGCCAGTGTTCGAGACCGTTCGTCGTCTGGTTACGGCGTTCACCGCTGACAATTGCTTCTGGATTTTCCTGCAGCACTGCTTCGATGCTGAGACTGGGTGCTGCCAGAGGCAGACGCGCAAAAATGTTTTCGCCACCGCATAGGCGAATGACGTCGCTCACAATATGGCGCTCATTCAGCGTATAGAGCGGCTTGTCCCATACTTGATAAAACACGCGGACAAGGGGCTGATTGCGATAGCGCGCGCTGAGCTGGTCGATTTTCTGGCGTAGTTCCGCCGCGCTCTTCTGGGCTTGTTGTTCGGTACCCATCAGCTGTCCCATCTTCAGGATCGCAGCCGGGATGTCATCCAGTTTGCCTGGATCGCTGTAGAACAAGGGGATGCCGAGCTTGCGTAACTGTTCCATCTGTGGCGCGGCGGCGTTGTGGCGCCATACCACCAGCAGATCCGGCTTGAGCGCAAGTAAGCGCTCGATATCGACATTGCGGTTGTCGCCGACGCGCGGGATCTTACTGGCAGCAGGCGGATAATCGCTGTATTTCACTGTGCCAACGATACGGTCTGCACCGCCCGCTGCGAACAGGGTTTCAGTCACATGTGGCGCGAGGGAGATCACTCGTTGCGCCGGGCGCGGCAGCACGATGGTGTCGCCGGCATCATCGCGCACCGTGATGGTGGCATTTGCCTGCAGGGTGAATAGGCAGGCGATCAAGGCCCAATAGCGCATCATCGCTTCTTCTCCTTACCTGCAAACCACGCCTCCAGCGCTTGCTGCACGCGCTGCCAACCGAGCTCGTCCGGCGGCAATCCAAGACGGATGCCGCGTGCCTTTTCTGCAAAAAGACGGACCCAGATGCCACGCTCGGCCATATGCTGTTGGCAAGCTTCCGGCTCTGCTTCAGGCCACCATTGAAACAGTGCCGTGCCGCCAGCGGCGACATCATGTGCCGCCAACAACTGGCGTAGGCGTTGTCCGGAATGTCGCAGCGTCTGCCGTGTCGCGTCCTGCCATTGAACGTCACGCAGCGCGGCGATGCCGATCTCCTGCGCGGGGCCACTCACCGACCAGGGGCCAATGCATGCCGCGAGATCGGCCAGCAATGTTTCTTCCGCTGCGACAAAGCCAAGCCGCATCCCGGCCAAGCCGAAGAACTTGCCGACTGAACGCAACACAATCAGCCCAGGCCGGTCGGACCAAGGCGCGATACTCGCATGCGGCGTGGTGTCGCCGAATGCCTCATCGACCACAAGCCAGCCACCGCGCGTAGCGAGCCTGATGGCCCATCCAAGAAGGATCGCGGGCGACACCGTTGCCCCGGTGGGATTGTTGGGATTACACACGACGACCACCTGCGCGTCGTCGATGTGCCGATCCAGTCTGTCATAGGGCACTTCATGCGTTTCGTGCCCTGCCTGCTGCCAGCAATGCGCATGTTCCGCATACGAGGGCGCGGCGATGACCACGCGCGAACGTGCGCGCAAGCGTGGCAAAGCCTGGATCGCCGCCTGGGTGCCAGCGACCGGCAGCATATGCGGTGCGCCATAGTAGGCCCGTGCTGCCGCAACCAGCTCCGAGTTTGCCTGCGGCAGGCGGTGCCAGACATTTGCAGCCAGCACAGGTATTGGATAATGCTGCGGATTGATTCCGGTCGACAGATCCAGCCATTGTTCCAATGGCCGCCCAAAACGTGCGACCGCTTCATGCAAGTTACCGCCATGCTCAGGCATGGATTACCTCATCAAAAGAAATATGAACGCTACCGCGCTGACAGCGGCAAGCCATAGTGCGGTAGTTTGGGCAACCAGCCCCCACGCACGCCCAATATCCGAAGCCGTCGCTGCGCGCCCCGCGCCAAGTGCTGGCCTGTGCTCCAGTACGCCGCCATAGCTCGCTGCACCACCGAGCGCGATGCCGAGCGCCCCGGCTCCTGACGCCATCACCGGCCCCGCATTTGGGCTACTCCATTGCGGTGCCTGGGCACGCCAGCATTGCAACGCCAGGCGGGTGTTGCCCAGCACCGCATACGACAATGCGGTCAGCCGTGCCGGTAGCCAGTTCAGCACATCATCAATACGCGCTGCAGTACAACCGAATGCACGATAGCGCGGCGTGCGGTAACCCCACATGGCATCCAGCGTGTTTGCAAGCCGGAACAGGAGCGCACCAGGACCGCCGGCAACGGCAAACCAGAACAACGTGCCAAAAACTGCATCGTTACCGTTTTCCAGCACCGACTCCGCCGCGGCTTTCGCCAGATCCGTCTCCTTCGCCTGCTGTGTATCGCGGCTGACAATACGGCCAGTCAGCATGCGAGCCTGTTCCAGCTGGCCATCAAGCAGCGCCTGCGCTATCGGCAACACATGGTCGCGCAGGCTACGCAAGCCGAGGCAGAGATACAGCAGCAGCGCATGCATTGCCGGCGCCAGCCAGAACCCATCCGAAGCCGCTGCCAACGCCACAATGCCGCCATACACCAGCGCCACCAGCGGCAATACCGCCAGCATCCACGCCGCCGCGCCAGGCAGGTACGCACGCCGGTTCAGCCTACGCTCCAGAAAACCGGCCAGTCGGCCAAAGCCAACCAACGGATGCCAGCGGCGCACTTCACCCAACAGCACATCCAACACAACACCAGCCGCCATCAGCAGCGCGAGCATAGGCAAGGTCAGGCCAGCCAGCATGCTCAACCTTTCAATGTCAGCGGCAAGCCGGCGACAATCAATACTGCACGCTCGCAACGCGCGGCAACCGCCTGATTCAAGCGCCCTGCTTCATCGACAAACCAGCGCGATATGGCCCCTTGCGGAATCACCCCCATGCCGACTTCATTCGACACCAGGAGAATGTCACCGGCGGCTTGTTCCAGCGCCTGGAAAAAACGTTCACGCTGTCGCTGAAAAACCGGCGGCGGCGCGATATTGCCGACTTCAGGAAAATCATGCCGCTCGGAGAACAAAAGATTCGACAGCCAGATCGTTAGACAATCGACCAGAACCAATCGCCCAGGCGTACACCAATGCGCGAGCGCATCGCCCAACGCGAGCGGCTCTTCAACCGTGGTCCAGTGATGATCGCGCCGTTGCCGATGGTGCGCGATGCGCGCCGCCATTTCGGCATCGCATGCCTGTGCGGTCGCAAGGTAAATCATGTCCTTGCCAGATTCTGCCGCGAGCCGCTCCGCATAAGCGCTTTTGCCGGACCGGGCACCACCCACTATCAAGGTGCGTGTCATACGGCAGCTCCAAGAAAAAGATGCGCGACGGCTTCAGGACAGGAAGGGAAATAGGCATGGAAGTAAGAAGCGGTCAGATTGCCGCTACGGTAGATCGCCTCACCCGCAGCCCCTGATGGATGCTTTACGGTATAGGCGAGCGGCGCATGCGGTGTATCGAAGCGCGAGTAATGGAAGGTATGCCCGCGCAATTCACCATAGGGTGTCGCCCAGGCTTGGGGGCCGAGTCCGGCAAGACGCTTCTGCATCGACACGGTGCCCGGCAACAGACCGCTCATCGGCCAGTGCATTCCTTGTTGGTCGACCAGCGTTTCAGCAAGCGCCATCATGCCGCCGCATTCGGCAAGAATGGGCTTGCCAGCGGCATGTGCCTTCTGCATTGAATCGCGCCAACATGTGGCACGCGCTAGGCTTTGCGCATGCAGCTCCGGATAGCCGCCTGGCAAGTAGATCGCATCTGCCACGTCAGGAATGACCTCGTCGGCCACAGGAGAAAAGAAAACCACGGTGGCGCCAAGCGCGCTCAAGCAAGCGATATTGGCCGGATAAAGGAAGGCGAATGCCGCATCGCGCGCGATCGCAATCGTCTTGCCATCCAACAGGCGTTGCGCGGCATCGGATGCCTTCGGCGCCTCAAGCTGCACAGGTTGCAATGCCGCCCATGCCGCTTCATCCAGCATCAATTGATCCGCCAATTGGTCGAGCAACGACTCAATATGCGCCAACTCGTCGGGCTGTACCAAACCCAGGTGCCGCTCCGGCAGCGCCTCTGCCTGACGCGACAAGGATCCCAACAAGGGGATGTCCCGCATTGCCTCGGCAACCATCTCCACGTGGCGCGGACTCGCAACGCGGTTGGCAATCAGGCCGGCCAGACCGACTGGACCATAATCGCGCAGCCCCATCACCACGGCGCCCGCTGTCTGCGCCATCGCCCCGGCGTCCAGCACAATCATGACCGGCACGCCGAATGCACGCGCAAGATCAGCCGACGAAGGCGTGCCGTCATACAAGCCCATCACCCCTTCGATCAGGATCACATCAGCTTGCTCCGCCGCCTCTGCCAGCAGCGCTTGGCAATGCTCGCGCCCGACCATCCACAAATCCAGAGACTGCACCGGCTGACCAGAGGCACGCGCCAACATCATCGGATCAAGGAAATCCGGTCCGGTCTTGAACACGTGCACGCGTTGCCCTTGCCGCACTAACTTGCGTGCCAATGCTGCAGTCACCATGGTTTTTCCTTGACCGGACGCGACAGCGGACACAAGAACGATCCGTGCATTGTGAGAAGTCGTCATGTCTAATGCCGCCTTACCATTCCACACCGGGCTGCGCTGCAATGCCGGCGGCAAACGCATGCTTGACCAGTTGCATCTCGGTCACCGTATCCGCAGCATCGATCAACTCCGGCGGTGCACCACGGCCCGTCACCACGACATGCTGCATCTCAGGCCGCGACAGCAGATCGGTCACCACCTGATTCACATCAAGATAGCGATATTTCAACGCGATATTGAGTTCATCCAGCACGACCAGACCGATCGCAGGGTCGTTCAAAAAACTTCGTGCCCGTTCCCACGCCCGCTGCGCAGCAGCGATGTCGCGCTCGCGGTCTTGCGTCTCCCAGGTGTAGCCCTCACCCATGGCATGAAAGCTCACTTCGTCGGGAAAGCGACGCAGAAAGTTTTCTTCACCGGTTGCTTTCGCCCCCTTAATAAATTGCACAACACCAACCTTCATGCCGTGCCCCAAGGCGCGGATCACCATGCCAAATGCGCTGGAACTCTTTCCCTTGCCGTTGCCTATATTGACCAGTAATACACCGGTATCGCGTTTGGCTGCATCGATCTTCTGATCGACCACCTCCTTCTTGCGCTGCATCCGGGCGCGGTGCCGCTCGTTGATACCGTCATTACTCATGATGATGTTCCTCTGCTGGAATAAAAATCGTTCTGCTGCCGTGCGGCACCGCTTCAATTGCGTGTCCAAGACAGTGACTTAACAAGGATGCCTGCATCACGTCAGCGACCGCCCCCGCAAGCCACTGGCCATTCCCCATGAGTAGCAAAGCATGTGTGGCGACGCCTTGCGCAAGATTCAAATCATGGCTAACCAGCACAATCGCTTTTCCCGCAGTACGGGACAGTTGCGACAGCAACCGCATGACCCCGACTTGATGCGCCAGGTCCAGCGCATTGGCCGGTTCATCGAGCAGCAACAAGGGCGTGTCCTGGGCCAGCACGGAAGCAATGGCAACACGTTGGCGTTCCCCGCCGGACAGCGAGCGTATATCGCGCTCGGCAAGATGCGCCACGTGCATGGCGCTCAGGGCATCGTATGCTGCGCGGTGATCCGCAGGCGATTCCCAGTAATGCGCATGATGATACGGATGACGCGCAGTCAGCACCGTCTCCATCACGCTATAGCCAAATGCATCGCTACGCCCTTGCGGCAAGAAGGCGCGTTCACGCGCCAGTGCCTCGACCGGCCATGCGGACAGCGCGCGACCACGCAAACATATGTTGCCGCGATCCGGCTGCCGCAGGCCTGCAAGCGTACGCAATAGCGTGCTTTTTCCTGCGCCATTGGGGCCGATCACACACCAGCACTCCCCCTCCTGCACTTGCCAACGCAAGGCGGTCAACAGCTGGCGTTGGCCGATATGTAAATCGACGTTAGTGAGCTCAAGCATGTTATTTCTTTCGCGCATGATGCAGCTGCAATAGGAAAACCGGCACACCGATCAGAGCGGTAATGACGCCGACGGGCAACTGCTGTGGCGCAATCACGCTGCGCGCGACAGTATCTGCTAACACCAGGAAGGTACCGCCAGCCAATGCTGCGCCAGGCAACAATACGCGGTGGTCCGGCCCCAAGGCGAAGCGGCAGGCATGGGGCACGATCAATCCCACAAAGCCAATACTGCCGGCACTGGTCACCGCGCTTGCCGTCAGCAACGCAGCGCAAACGAACAACTTCTGCCGCAGCGCCCCGACTTTGATGCCCAAGGTCAATGCGGCTTCCGCATGCTGTGCCACCACATTGATCGCCCGCGCTGACTTCACCGAAAAAGCAAGGGCCCCACCCAGCACCACCCAAGGCAGCCACCGCAGCGGTGTACTAGACAAGTCGCCGATCAGCCAGAACACCATCCCGCGCAAGCGATTGTCAGGCGCAATCGACAGCATCAAAGTGACCAGCGCACCACACCCAAAAGCCAGAATCACCCCCGTCAACAGCAGCGAAGACGCATTGCCGTCCGTGGCCAATCCCCCGCGCAAATCCCGATGCGCCAGCAGATACAACAGCATGGCCACCGCCACCGCGCCCGCCAGTGCAGCCGCATCTACCATCCAGAGCGCGCCGCCGAACAGCATCGTTGCCAACGCACCGACAGCCGCTCCGCTCGATACGCCAAGGACATAAGGCTCAGCCAGTGGATTACGCAGCAAGGCTTGCATCATCACCCCTGCCAAAGCCAAGGCCGCACCGGTCACGAAGGCAGCAAGCCCGCGCGTCAGGCGCAGCTCCAGCAGAACCGCGCCCAAGCCGCTTGGCGTACCACGCATCAATTCACCCAAAGCGGAAAACAATTCATCGCCGGACAAAGAACCGGACCCAACAGCACAGGCAATCAGCAAGCTGACGACGGCGACCCCGCTGAGCAGGGCCAGCACGACAGCGGCGCGCCGCCGGCCCTTGCTGGCATAGGGCAGCGCCTCTACCGCTGTCATGTTGGGGTTTGTACTTGCCATATCAGATCAAAAACCTTTCGCTATCTCATGCCGTAACGCACACCGACGAACAGGTTGGACCCTGCCGTCGCATAATTCTTGGCCAACTCATAATCCTTATCCGTCACATTATTCCAGCGTCCGAATAAAGACCAGTTCGGCGCAACATCATAGCTGGCGTAAAGATTCAGCAAGCCATACCCGCCCAAGCGATTCAGATTGGCAGCATCATCAAAACGCTTTCCAGATAACACCAATTCCGCACCGGCTTGGGCCGCACCCGCGCGATAATCGACAGACAAGGTACCGTGCCGCTTCGCCCGACGTGCAAGGATTTTTCCGGTCATTTCATCGTGCGGATCCTGTACGTCCAGCGTGCCGCGCAACGTGAAATTTCCCATCTTTGTGCCGGCATTTAAAGATAGGCCGGTTAGTAGCGCCTTATTGACGTTATACGCACAACCGCGCGGATAGGCCGCCGGTGTCACCGGGCAAGGCCTAGCCGTCACGATCAGGTCGGTAATGCGATTGTGGTAATAGACCGCACCGAACTGCAACGTGCCGTCATCGTAATGCAAGCCAGCTTCCGCATTCTTCCCTTTCTCGGGTTGATTAGACGCATTACCGAAACCGGGGAAATAAAGCTCGTTGAAAGTCGGTGCGCGAAAGCTGGTGCCATAGCTAACGTTGGCACGCAGCACCGGTGTGATGCGATAGCCATACGCCGCGTTCCCGGTCTGGTGCGAGCCGAATTGTGTGCTGTGATCGGTACGCACGCTCAGGCTCGCCAGATGCGCGCCGCGCTTCAACTGGTAAGCGGCAGCGGCAGAATTCGTGACGCGCTCACGGTTCAGAGCTGCCATTGTTGCATCCACCTCTTCCTTTCGCCGCTCCAGTACCAGTTGCAACAGGTCCGCGGTACCAATGCTCAAGTCGTTTTGCCAACTGACTTGGGTTTGTTTGGTGTCGAACTGGCTGCTGGAGGTCGATTCATCTGTGGCCCTATCTGAGGAACGAGCGAGCTGGAAACGGCTTGTCCAATTCGGCAGAAACCGGTTCTTCGACGATATCGCATAACTTCCCAGATGATGCACGAGATGATCGTCATAGGCAGCGCTTGCATCGTACTGGTTATCGAGACGACTGCGCAGAAAATGGATACCAAGCTCATGGTCTTTTGCGAACTCAAAACTTAGCTGACCACTGGCGCTATCCCTCTGATAGCCATCCTCATCCGGGTTATAGTTCGATGCCGCTGGCTTTTTAGCAGAAAACCCATCCGCCTCTTCATGCGACGCGCTAATGGCGTAGCGTATGCCATTCTTCGCACCCGACACGCCCGTCTCGATATTGCGTGTGCCATAGCTACCTGCGCCGAATGCAATAGTAGGCGCAACCGGACCATTGCCTTTCTTAGTGAAAATCTGGATCACACCGCCCATTGCATTGGCACCGTACAGGCTGCTCAGCGGCCCTTGCACAATTTCCACTCGATCGATCTGCGATAGCGGGATATTGGCCCAGGCGGCGTCGCCGCTCGTCGAAGAGCCGACGCGCACGCCGTCAATCAACACAATGCTTTGCTTACTGTCTGCACCTCGCACCAATACCGAAGCGTTGGCTCCCGGCCCACCATTCCGGATAATTTCAATGCCACGCTGCTTTTGCAGCAAATCGACCAGTGCAGTCGGGTCAGAACGTGCAATTTCGTCCGAAGTAATGACAACGTTATCGCTCAACACATCCGCCATACTTTGCGGCGAACGGCTGGCAGTGACAACCAGAGGCGTCAAGGTCTTGCCCTGAGGGGTTTGCGCGATCGCAGAAGAAGACCATGCCGTACAAACGACAAACCACATTGCAAGCGGCTTGCTTGCCGCCATGCCAGGCCGGAAAACCGGTGAAATCATGATGAAGATCCAGTGAATAAGCAACTAGCCCGCTTCCCCGCAGGCTGGATGAAACAGAAGTGTTCGACTGGATACGATATTCAAAAGAAAACCGGGCGCCCTTAGGCATGCCGTACTCGCGTCGCGAAGATCCCCGTCCGCCCACTTCCACCTGTTTTGGCCGGTATCCGGGCTGGCAAGTCGGACCGATCCGCCTTCCCATGCAGAGTGCACAGTGGCAATGAGGACCAGTTGTCATCGAATTGAATGACGCTTGCTTACCGTTGCGGGGGCAGCACACCTTGGCTTGAAAAAGCGCAGTGTTTCCCGTTTAACTGCACGCATGAACATGCGCGCGAGCACCAAAACCGGCGCATTATAATGCATGTCACTGTCATTGCCGAATAACAGCATCGGCCAGAGACTGCGAGAACGACAAACCGGTCGCCCCCGCCCCAATTCAGGAAACGGCATTGATATGGTCGTGCGCCGTAACATCCGCCCGAGTTAGGCCAGTCAAACGTCAAGTTCCGGAATAGCCTCTACTCGCCGCAAGTGATGTCTGCGGCAGATCCCACAGATAGCCTTGAGCAAGAATCGCTTGCTCGCTGATCTCGGTAAGGAATTTCAACATATCGAGCAGGTACTTAGCATCACAGCGCCTTCCCCCCTCCTTGTGATCAAATGAAATTCCCGCCAACAGTGCCTTCGTGCTTTACGTGTTACGGCTCAGTAGGGCGGAAGGCGGTACACTTTTCCGCCCACCGCCCGCATACTCTTGCCGGTTTGGTATCGTTATATGAAATCATCGATGCATCCACAATCAACAAAAATAGGAGGAGCTATTCATGCTAGATATCGTAGTGAATGATCTGGAGGCGCACATCCAGTTCGATGCGCTCATTGCCGGCGCCGGTATCCGAGAAGAAGACGGTGCAGTAACGATTTCAAAGGTTCTTGGCTGCCACGGCGTCAGTCAGGCGTTTATCGATGGCTATCCGGCCATTGCGCATGAGGATGTGGTTGGGCAGCTTTTTGCTGCATATCCTCGCATTGTTCAGGTGATATCGGTGGAAGATTACCGGAACCTGGGGAAAGCCGAGGGAAAAAAAACGGATCCTGCTTGGGAGGAAAGCGTCCCCGGTGCCCGAGGCAGAAAGCGCATTGCCGATTACCTCGGCAGCAATGGCATCAGGCATCTCATGCTGGCTGGCCTGGATAGCTCGTTCGGACTGGCGTGGATCACGTTTTACAGGAAGGACGACAAGCCCTTTACCGCAATGGATGCCGAGTGGGCGAAATATCTTGTTCCCTCCATTCTGTACAAATGGCAGCAGTGTATGCAAGGACCTCACGCCAAGAGCATGGAACTCCCTACGCGGCTGCTGCCTCTTACCGCACGTGAAATGCAGGTCGCTATTCTTGACCTTGAAGGCATTCGTGCCAAGGTGATCGCTGATCGTCTGCAATTGTCCGAATCCTATGTGCAAACCATTATCAAGAATATCCGTACCAGATTGGGTATCTGCGGACGCAAGATGACTTTGCAGGATCTTGAAAGCTATGGTGCTTAGCGGAGGCAACCATATTCGATTCCGGAGACCCGCCCTGCACGCCTTATCTAGGCCCAGGTAAATAGACATTCAATACGTCGGACGAATAATCGGCCCCGTTCTGCATGAAAGGACGTTCCTTACAGGCGCCAACCATGACAAACCCGCAACGGCTGATGCCCGATGCGGCGTGCGCACCGCTCATCGGCAAGCTGCAGACACGCAATAAGGAACGTAGATGCGGCGTGCGCTGTGGTTGCGTTTCTCCTGTACAGACATAGCCTTCAGGTTGTTCAAGAAAGAGGTTGCCGAAAAAACCCGCCTCGAAAAACGGAAAGGCGCGCCGTTCATCAGCATCGGTGCGTAGCGACTCCGGTGCATCGGTTGCCTCACTGCGTATCGAAAGTTGCACCGGCACGCCAAAACGATTGGTGCGGGCCAGCATGCAGGCTGATACCCGGCGCTGCTGCGCAGCCGTCAAGGGTTGGGTGGCCCATTCCGGTGCCAGTCCCATCCCTCCGGGAAAGGAAAAGCGCTGATCATCGACGACGGCAATGACGCTCGCATCAGCTGGCAGCGCACAATTGACCAGATACTTTAGCTGCTGCCGGCCTTCAGCCGTCTGCGCCAGTTTTTCATCACGGAGCGTGAATTCGATGGCATGGCCTGCGCCCGCGGTGGCAAGAAGGAACAATAGTGCGACGTAGCGCAAGAAAAGGCCGGTGCAGCGCAACATGTGAGCCCTTCCTTTTACCGAGCCAACGGCTGGGCAGCCAGGCCAACCAGCGGATTATGTACGGACAGGCCATTCACCACTAAGCCATTGGGTTCAATGCCATTGGGCTGAACGCCGTTGAGTCTGATGCCATTAAGCTGAACGCCGTTAATTTTGAGACCATTGAGCGTCACACCGTTAAGGCTCATACCGTTGAGGCTCAGTGCGTTGACGTGTAGGGCGTTGGCGTGCAGTGCGTTGAGCGAGATACCGTTCATCGTCAGGCCATTCGGGACCAGCGCGTTCGTTCCCAATGCATTGAAATTGAGTCCGTTGGAGGTCAGCGCATTATAGGCAAGGCCGTTCAATTGCAGGCCATTGTCAGTCAAAGCGGCATTGGCGCTCAGGCTGGCGGTAGCAAATACGGTAAGAGCAATCAGTTTTTTCATGTTATACCTCGGTGATGATGTCATAAGTTCAGGGGCATGCTGCTATCAGTAACATGCATTGGGCCCGGCCGCGGAATCGCTACCGCAAGGCGCCGCGCACTCGACGCGCCTCAGGGTCAGGTCGGAACGAGTGAGCGTATTCTAGCTATCGAATTGATTCCCGATAATCCCCTAAATTTGGGGATCATCTGTCGGTTCGAGGAGAAAATATGCGGCGCGGAGACAGACACGCTGGGGTTTCTGATATTTTCATTTCTGCGGGTTAGCGTGTCCCATGAAAGCGGATATTCCCTCTTGCTCAAGATACATAGACGCGCTCGGCACGCAAACGATAAGGTCTACACGAATGCAACGCTGACGCTGCTCAGACAATTTCGGGGATTGATCAGAAGCGGGACTTTGCGTGACGTATAAAATGAGTGAGGTCTCTTCTGCAATCATGTGAAAGCCAATCTGAATCGGTAGCTCGGCGATGAGAGTCATAGTCAACATTGACGTCCCGGATCTCGCCCCGGCAATAGATTTCTACAGTGCCGCTCTCGGACTAACGCTAAGTCGTACCATTGAAGACGATGTTGCAGAACTTACCGGTGCGTCTTCCGTAATCTATCTGCTGAGAAATCCCGCCGGATCTTATCCTGTGAGCGCACTCCCCCTCGTACGCCATTACTCAAGACACTGGACGCCAGTGCATATGGACTTCGTTGTGGATGACATTATCAGGGCCGCACAACGGGCATTGGATGCAGGCGCGATCCAGGAAAGTGAATGTGTCGAATGGAACGATTCGAAGTGCATCACCTTCTCGGATCCATTCGGCAACGGATTTTGCGTTATCGAGTTTGTGGGGGAAACAAAAACATATAGTCCGGGTGACGCATAGCGGCCTATTCCCGCTCATTGAGCAACTTAGGCGATTTCCGGGAAAGATTTGCCATTGGCGTGGTGCAGACGGGAGGTGCTGCAAGGCGCGAGGAGCGCTCTGTGGCGGACCACACAAGCGACGACCACCGCCCCAGCACGCCCGTATGTATCGCGAAAATGGTGAATCTTTCCCGGAAATCGCCTAAGTACGTCATGGTTTGATATTCCGCAAATCTGCCAGACTCGTTACATTGACGCCGGGTGAACGCAAGCCTATTCTCGTTGCACTCAGCTAAACATAAGGCGTCTTCACCTAGTTCATCAGTTCGCCTTCTGACAATTCGATGTCACTTCTCATTCACTCTCTGACATGAAAAGCGTCGTGTCTCTGTATCTCCTACTCAGTCGTCAATCAGGAGTGCGGCTCTGGCTATTAGCATGAGCAATGCAGGAACGATCGAGAAGAGTTTATGCCTTTCACTAGCTGGCAGCCATGGCAGTTGGACAACCAGCTTACCTCTGCCCTGACAAAAAAGCGCATCAAGACGAAGCATCAACGTTCTTATAGATACAGATGTGCTTCACTGGCCGGCAAGCATGTCCTTACTCAGAGGTTCGGTCATGAAACGTCAATCAAGATGGATGGCAGTACTCTTCGCCATATTCCTTGCCCTTTGCGGAAGTTATCAAACGCTGAGTGCACAGACACCGGCGGAATCCCCGATGGCCGGAATTTATGTATGGCAAGCGAGGGACGTAGGAGAAAATACCATCGTTCTGAGGTTAAAACCGCAAGGTCAGGTTTTTGGGGTTTACGGAACCTTTATCAGGTTGGACCCGAACCCGCAAGACAACGTTCTATTGGCGATCACCGGTCAATACGATCCGGCTACGCGCCTACTCAAAGCTGTTCTCGCGCTGCCACCAGCGCTGCGCCCCAAAGACCCCGCGCAAGGGGTTGTCGATGGAGCCTATAATGCGCTCACCAGAAGTTTCTCCTTAGAAATCAAATCACAGCGTAGCTCAACCACAACCTCTATCAATGAGGTTGCAGCATACACCGGAACGTTGACTTATGTGTTTGGGATTTGGCAATGGTCCGCCGCGACCTCTTCTGCTGCCTTAGTCTCTGCCCCGTCCTTCTCTGGAGAGTTTTATATTCTTCATCAACAGCCAGATGGCACCTTCGCTGGCCTTTTCAGTGGAACGACGCCGGTGGATGTGGGTACGATAGCGGGACAGGTAACGCCTAATGGCGTATTTTTCAAACGCACTGGCACCTCGAACGGGCAACCCTTTGAGCAGATATGGTACGGCCAAGCTAGCAGTAACACCGAGACGATCCAGGGAGGCATCGAGCAAAATACGCCTTCGCCTTGGAAGGGAGAATTTCTTGCGCGTTGGTAGGCTCGCTCGGTAGCGAAAGCATTAGCACGGTGCAGGCGACTCCTTTTTCCTTTTCGCCGTCCAGTTGAGGGCGGAAATCTGCATCACTTCGCTTTTTTAGTGATTTTTTCATGTTGAGCCTGGCTATTTTGATAAACACTAGAGCAAGCGCTTCCCGTCAATTCAATGCGCACATCGTCCGGCAATTCGGAGAGGGCATGTTGTGTTCGTCCTTCGCCATCGGTCCATCCCTCTAATATCACAGAGCCATTGGCGACTACTGCATAATTTTTATATTCATCATGGACTTGGATACGCTCCGATTTCTCGCCTATTCTTGCGCCATGTTTTTCTAAAAAAAGTAGGGAAGAAGTATGGTGCGGAGGATACGCATAATTTAGCGCTGTCAATCCAGCATGGTTCTTATGGTTGATCGAAATTCCTGACTGGACAAATAGCCTGGCGAAGTCGACCATATCCTCTTTGTTACTGAACATATATGCCAACGCATTATCACCATGCTTATCAACGTGATTCAGATTGATGCCGGCTTTAATGAGCGTACGGCTTAAATCAAGATCGCCCAGCGTTGTCGTCATCATCAGCAAATTCCTGCCCCGGCCATCCTGAAAACGAAGATCAGCGCCTCGCTGAATAAGCAGCTTTGCACCTTCAGGAGAACATCTTTCCAATGCTTGATACGTAAGTGCGCCAAGTTGCTTTTTATCGAGTTTGATATCGTCTCGTGCAAGCAGTACTTCGATGGCATTCAACTCGCCCCTCTTTACAGCCAGTTCGATTGCCGTCAATCCATCACTATCCCGCGTATTTAAGGACAGGCCTGCTTTTACCAACGTATCTATCGCCTCCGCCAATTGGCGCTTTGGTATCTCATCTGAAAATTCATGAACGATGGCTTTATGAATGAGAGTGTCACCCTCTTCTCCTATTTTGAGAGGATCAGCGCCTGACGCCAAGAAGAACTGAATTGCCTCGACATTTACCTCTCTTGCGGCCTCCTCCAATGGCGTGTATTTGCAGCGCCAATCGCCGGCCAACGGCGCACCTAAATCACGTAAATAATTCAAAGTCGCCTTGTTGGCCATGCCGACGTTACACATCGCGAGTTCAATAAGAACAGGATACTTCTTTAACACCCCCTCCACTCTCATTTTTTCAAGTGCATCCACATCATTATTTTGAACGGCGTGATCAAACATGGGCCGAATTCGTTGCAATGCTTCTTGCTCCGCTTGCAAGGCCATGCTTTCGTTTTCGCTTTTTTTAACGGAAAACAAATACAGGGAAACAGGTACCCCAATGACTACGAATATCGTGATTGCCAACGACCGGTTGGAATCGGAGGACAGATTAGCAATCACAGCAAAAAGTAAATTCATTCCGGCGATTGCGACCGGAATCATAAATAGAGCACCTGCAACGGCGAAGGCCATTCCGGTTCCAGAACCACCGGCCCCCATCATAGCAATCACTTTCAGCATTACCATACCGATGAATAGCCAAGTGCTGACAACAAGATAACGGCGCCCGTTTTTGCCTTTTTTCTTCATGGTACGGATTGGATTCCCATATAGACGACTTCTTTCTTTAGAACTCCGGCCCATCAGCGTCTGGCAACCGCGCCGTATTTCAGCCTGGTTGGCAGCCGTTTCGGGTTATTGAGGAATTGCCGCGAACAGTCATTGCACTGAAAAATTGTTCGGCCATCCTGGCGTATTGTCGTGATGCGGATATTCGCGTTATCGCACGACGGGCACGTTACGCCTGCCGGAACAGGCCGCGTCGTCTGCTGGCCGTATTTCGCTGGCTGATATTTCTTGTTCGACGTAATAAAGGTACGGCTGCAATCCCGGCAACGATAGAGCAGGCGACCATCAGGCCGTTGCATTTTCTTGTTCAAGTTTCGCCCTTCACAACCAGGGCAATGCACCTCTGGCGGGATGGGCAGAAAATGCCGGCGGGACGCGTGTAAAAAGAAGCTGTAGTTGCACGACTTGCATTTGAAGCAGGGATTGTCGGCATCATTGCGATTGGCATAGCCCAGATCGGTGCCATCGCAGCGCAGGCACCGCACCCCTTGTTGTCCTGGCGTAAAGCCGAGGCGATAAGCGGGCCGGGATACCAGGGGCATAACGTCAAGCAAACCGAACAGCGGCTGCAGGCGGCGGCAATAATCCGCCATTTGCTTGGTATCGCTACAGCCTGCGATCCTCCATGCAAAGAACGGCGTCCACGGCCCCCATAAGGTGACAGCAGCACCATATAGTCTCGGGTAGGAGCGCTCCAGCAACCGGTAGAAAGGCGTGCCTAGGGTGGCAGCGAATGAAGTGTCACACGCCCCACAAAAATAGTGTTTGGCGCCGTTCCTGGCATCCTCCGTGCGCCGGATGTGGCTGTTATCGCAGACCGGGCACACGAGCGGTCTCCAGCGCGAAGGATGATACATATCCAGCCGCTGGATCAATTCGCGCAACGCGGGTTCCTCTTGCCATAGCCTTGCGACGATGTGCAAATCTTCAGCGGAAAGATGTTTGAATGCTTGGGCAAACCAGGATGGCGGGCTGATATGTTCAGTCACGTCAAGCACGGTTAGCCCTTGCTGAAATTGGGCACCGTGGCAATCAACGCTGCGCCACAGCTGGTCTTATGGCCTTCATAAGCGACAGGAATGCCGTCAATGGTATGGGTGGAATCCCCTTCGACTATGGTGCAGCCGCTATGCCCAGGAATCGGACAAGTGCAGGCATCGCCAAGGCGGGCAACTGGAATTCCCATGACACTGACATTGCTGGCGGCGGATACCACATTGCCGCCGTGGCTGGTGGGGTCGCCTAGGCGAATCACACGTTTCATTATTTTCTCCTTCGTAGATAATCAAGTTATCTTTGCTGGCACGGCAAACCAGACCGCGACACTATCTGGCGCTGAAAATTCGGCGCATAGGGCTGGCGCGGCTGTCTCCTGCGCCTTAGCCAAGGCAATGGCGAGCATGCCAATGGAAGTGGCGCGTCCCAGGTCACCTACCTGACGCACCAGATTGGTTCCCATTTCAATAGGATTCAATTCGATCTGATAACGCATCAGGGCATTGCCGATTGCCGCCAAACGGCTTCCCGCGCACTGCACATCGCCGGCATTGTGCACCAACCATGCGCAGCGAGGAGCTGCTTGCTGCTGCGCGTTTTCTTCGGCGGGCTGCATGGCTGCGCCGTCATGAACCAAAGGCATGTCCTTCATTCCGGCATGAATTTGCGCGCGCTCCAGCAGGGCCGTCACAGCCCTCTCCAGCTCCAGTATGCGCCCCGCCTTCTCCCTCGTCTGTCCAAACGCGGCGCGGTGAATACGCGCAACCGGTGGGAGATGGAT
>CBHCMF010000013.1:0-39376 GCA_965974465.1 uncultured Noviherbaspirillum sp. | reverse complement strand
CCCCACCCCCAAATTAATTTGCACCAACCTAAGAGAGAAAGAATCCGCAAAAACCTGTATTCAAATAAGATGAAACGGAAATTTTGGACAGAACCCGAGATTATACCTCAGACAATGACGTAAGGCGCTTGCCTTTGGGCAAATGGCAGTTTGGCGTACTGTAGAATATTGCGATATTGGCAATAAAACGATTGATTCGTGATCCTTGATACTTGCGCTCTTCCCGAGAAATCACCGAGAACAAGCAAAGTAAAGTACTCACTCTCATCATGTGGCCGCTTTTGTAAAAGATATTGATTTTGCTCACGGTGCGACCATTTTTGCTTGAATAAGCGCATTGCCGCTTTCTCAAACTCAACTGGGTGAGATGGTTTGTTCTAAAATATCGGGCTACACTTCAATTTTGTCCACTATGTCAAAGAAATCAACGCCTGACGGGCAGCCCGCGTCCTTTGAGGATGCCATGGCTGAGCTGGAACAGCTGGTTGCCCGGATGGAAGCGGGAGAGTTGCCGTTGGAAGCGTCGGTAGCGGCCTATAAGCGCGGGTCCGAATTGGTCAAGTTCTGCGCAGGGCAACTCGACAAAGTCGAGAGCCAAGTTAAGGTGCTCGAAGGCGAGATGCTGAAACCCTTTGCTGCGGACGCTACCCCCGAGGCGGACGAATAATGGCGTCTCTCGTATTTGAAGACTGGATGAAAAGCGTCCAGTCAACGATGGAAGAGGCGCTAGCAATGTTTCTTCCGTCCGCGGCGGAGCCGCCGGCGCGCCTGCATGAGGCAATGCGTTATGCTGTACTGGATGGCGGCAAGCGTGTGCGGCCGTTGCTGGTATTTGCTGCTGGCGAATTATTCGGCGCTGATGCCGCAACACTGGCCCGTGCGGCGGCAGCGGTAGAGATGATTCATGCTTATTCGCTGGTGCATGACGACATGCCTTGCATGGACGACGATGCACTGCGGCGGGGCAAGCCTACGGTGCACGTCAAATATGATGAGGCCACCGCGTTGCTCGTTGGGGATGCGTTGCAGTCACAGGCGTTCACAGTGTTGTCCGAAGGCGAGCTTGGCGGTGACCCTATGCGCCGGATCGAGATGCTTTGTCTCTTGGCGCGCGCCTCGGGCTCGGTCGGCATGTGTGGCGGACAGGCCATTGATCTCGCGAGCGTGGGCTTGACGTTGACGCTGGGTGAACTGGAACAGATGCATTGCTTGAAAACCGGGGCCTTGCTACGCGCCTCGGTGCTGCTTGGTGCATTAAGTGGCAAGCGGTTGGCGGAAACAGAAACGGCAGCGCTGGATGCCTATTCAAAGGCAATTGGACTGGCGTTTCAGGTTGTTGACGATGTACTCGATGCCACCGCTGATTCGGTCACACTGGGTAAAACGGCTGGCAAGGATGCCGCGGACAACAAGCCGACTTACGTATCGATTCTCGGCCTGGAACAGTCCCGGACATTGGCAGAAACACTACGGCAGGACGCGCATAAAGCGCTCGCGTCATTCGGGGATAAGGCACGGCGGTTGCGCGAGATAGCGGACCTGATTGTGCAACGGAAAGCATAGTATGGATTTGTTGAATATCATCGACGGGCCAACGGATTTGCGTAAGCTGTCGCGCATGCAACTCAAGCCGCTGGCGGATCAATTGCGTGCCTTCTTGCTCGACTCCGTTTCCAAGACCGGCGGCCACTTGTCTTCCAATCTCGGCACGGTGGAGTTGACGATCGCGCTGCATTACGTATTCAATACGCCGGAAGACCGCATCGTCTGGGACGTCGGCCATCAGACCTACCCGCACAAGATACTGACCGGACGACGCGATCAGATGCCCACGCTGCGGCAATTTAACGGCATCTCCGGTTTCCCGCGACGTAGCGAGAGCGAATACGACACTTTCGGCACCGCGCACTCCTCAACCTCTATTTCTGCTGCACTCGGCATGGCGCTTGCCGCCAAGACCAAGGGCGAGAACCGCCATGCCATCGCCGTGATCGGCGATGGTGCGATGACTGCCGGTATGGCATTCGAAGCGCTGAACAATGCGGGCGTCTATAACGACATCAACCTGCTGGTGATCCTGAACGACAACGATATGTCGATCTCACCGCCGGTCGGCGCGCTCAACCGTTATTTCGCACGCCTGATGTCCGGCAAGTTCTATGCGGCGGCCAAGAACGTCGGCAAGTCGGTGCTGCCCGCGCCGATGTTAGAACTGGCCAAGCGCCTGGAAGAACACGCGAAAGGCATGGTGGTCCCGGCCACGATGTTCGAGGAATTTGGTCTTAACTACATCGGCCCCATCGATGGGCACGACCTGGATTCCCTGATCCCGACACTGCAGAACCTGAAGCAATTGAAAGGCCCGCAGTTCCTGCACGTGGTGACGAAGAAGGGACAAGGTTACAAGCTGGCTGAGGCTGACCCGGTGCTATACCACGGTCCCGGAAAATTCAATCCGGCCGAAGGCCTCAAGCCAGCGGCTGGCAGCAAGCTCACTTATACGCAAGTGTTTGGTGAGTGGCTATGCGATATGGCAGCACAGGATCGCAAGCTGATCGGTATCACGCCGGCGATGCGAGAGGGCTCGGGCATGGTGCAGTTCGAGCAGCGCTTTCCGGCACGGTATTACGATGTAGGCATTGCGGAACAACACGCCGTCACGTTTGCCGCTGGTCTCGCCTGTGAGGGCTTGAAGCCGGTCGTCGCCATTTACTCGACCTTCCTCCAGCGTGCGTATGACCAACTGATTCACGACGTCGCATTGCAAAACCTGGACGTCACCTTTGCGCTTGATCGCGCTGGTCTTGTTGGCGCGGATGGTGCCACGCACGCGGGCAATTACGACATTGCTTACTTGCGCTGTATTCCCAACATGGTGGTGATGGCTGCCTCCGATGAAAACGAGTGCCGCCAGATGCTCTCCACCGCCTACCAGTTCAATGGTCCGGCAGCGGTGCGTTATCCGCGCGGTGCAGGTATCGGTGCAGCGATAGAGAAAGATCTGCGTACGATTCCGCTCGGTACGGGCGAGATCCGCCGCGAGGGCAGGGGAGTGGCGATTCTGGCGTTCGGCACCATGCTGGCGCCTAGCCTTACCGCTGGCGAGGAGTTGAACGCAACAGTCGCCAACATGCGCTTCATTAAACCGCTCGACATCGCGTTGGTGAAGCAGTTGGCACAGACCCACGATGTGCTGGTGACCGTTGAGGAAGGTGCGCTGATGGGCGGTGCGGGTTCCGCGGTGTCCGAAGCGTTGGCCGAGGCCGGCATTGTCAAGCCGGTGCTGCATCTTGGACTGCCGGACAAGTTCATCGATCACGGTGACACGGCCCAACTGCTCGCCATGTGCGGCCTGGATGCCAAAGGCATTGTCGCCTCCATCAGAAAGCGTTTCGACAAGGGCGAGCCGCGCTTGGTCGTCAATAATATCTGAATAACTTCAACATTAAGAGCGGCCGTTGCAAGGCCGCCTTTCACCATTAGGCGAGGCGATGAATTCACGCGACCCCAACATGCACATCATTCCTGACGTGCAAAGCACCCCGGACACCCGACGTTTATCTATCCAGCGCGTCGGCGTCAAGGGTGTGCGCTATCCGGTTTCCTTGAAAACGGATAACGGCACGCAGCCCTCCGTCGGCACCTGGAACATGTATGTGCATTTGCCGGAGCAGCAGAAGGGCACACATATGTCGCGGTTCATCGCGCTGCTGGAAGACAATCGTGCTCCTCTTGATGTGGCCAAGTTCGATTCGCTGCTGCGCAAGATGGTGACGTTGCTGGAGGCGGATGCTGGCCGGATTGAGGTCACCTTCCCGTATTTCATCAACAAGATCGCCCCGGTGTCCGGCGTAGAAAGCCTGATGGATTACGAGGTCGGCTTTACTGGAGAAATCAAGAATGGCACGGTCGAGATCACGCTGAAGGTGTTGGTGCCGGTTACCAGCCTTTGCCCTTGCTCAAAGAAGATCTCTGCCTATGGTGCGCATAACCAGCGTTCGCATATCATGATCAGCGCTCTGCTCGACGGCGAGCTGTCGGTGGATGAACTGATTGCGAAGGTCGAGGAGCAGGCATCCTGTGAACTGTATGGCTTGCTCAAGCGCCCCGATGAGAAATACGTGACGGAACGCGCGTACGACAATCCGAAGTTCGTTGAGGATCTGGTACGTGACGTGGCAGGAATGCTCAATGCGGATAAGAGGATTGTGGCTTATACGCTGGAGGCGGAGAATTTCGAGTCGATTCACAATCATTCGGCGTATGCCTTGATTGAGAATGATAAAAGGGTGAAGTAAGGCAAGTAGCGGTGGTTTTAGGTAAAGAGCGATGCATTAGCATCGCTTTTTTATTTAAATGTGTATCTCGCCGCCAGAGGATGGCTGAAGCCCATCGAGGTGCGATTTCTGCGGTTTTTATCATTCGGGAAGCGATAGTTCCGCAACTTTATGGTGACACGGCAATCATTCGGTAAAACCTGGTGGGGAGAGCAATGGCTGAATGCTCTCACGCATATCGATTACGACAACCGCCTGCCTCGCGGGCGTGCTTACGCGAACAAGGGGGCGGTCAAAGATCTTGTCATTCAAGATGGCGCGATTCACGCCAAGGTCCAGGGCTCTCGCCCGCAGCCGTATCAGGTCACGATTGCCGTGCCACCCATTCCCGCCAAAGAGGCAACCCGGCTCCTGAACGCGATTGCCGACGATCCCGCCTTGATCGCGCGAATGCTCAACCGGGAACTGGATCCAGCGGTTCTCTCTCATGCGCGCAAGCTCAATATCCCGGTTTTTCCTGCACAGTGGAAAGACCTCGACATGCAGTGTTCATGCCCGGATTGGGCGGTTCCCTGCAAGCACCTGGCGGCTGTGATCTACCTGTTGAGCCGGGAGATCGATGGCAATCCGTTCCTGGTGTTTTCTTTGCGGGGGATCGATCTCACAGAAGCGCTGAAGTCCCGCAACATTCATATCGCACGCGAAGTCGGCGCGGCACTGCCTCCCTTGGCTGATCTGCTGCCGACAGAATCGAAGGCGCAGACCGATGCAGGTGACCTTGCCGCGCTGGACCAGATGGATTTGTCCGTGATCCCAGACCTTGCGGAACCACTCCTGCGTGTTCTGCCACAACAACCCGCTTTCTTTACCAGCAGTGATTTCCGTGAAGCGATGCGGCGCGTGTTGGCGCGCGTCACCAAAGCGGCTCGGCACGTACTGGAGGAGGATGCCACCAGCTCAAAGAATGTTCCTTTCCGTGCCGGGGAAGTGCCCACGCTTGTACTGGATTCAAACGGCCATGCCACGGTATCCGGCCTGACGAATATCGCTACCTTTGATCGCCTGGCCGAAGCGCTGGCTACTATCGAACCATCCCAGTTACCCGACTTGCAGCCCGAATTGGCGGCACTGTTTCATGTACGGCTCATGGCATTGCAATTGATCGCACACGGCGCCATGGTGCCGCAACTCTTTGCGGTGAATGCGCGTACCGTCGGACTACGCTGGCTGCCTGCCACATTGGATGGTACGGTGCGCGAGCTGATGCAGCACCTTGCGCATGGACTGCCTCCTGGACTGGTTGTATCGGGCAAAGGAAAGGAACAGAGGGTGCTCACGCGCGATGCCCAGGCGATATGTCTGTGCTCCCTGTTTCTGCGCCACTTCATTTCGGCTTGGTCGGATAGTGCGAAAGAAAAGCCGGTCGGCGACAAAACCATCGCGCTGTTTTTTAACACCGGCCAAGCAAGCTACGATGGCCCTGGCGAGGGATCGATTGCTTCCAGTATTCACAGCTGGTTATCCCGATTTCATCTGGCACAGCGCGAACATTCACCGGTGCTGTGTCTCGATGAGGAAAAATCCGGCGACTTCGCGCTGGGCTTGGCCGCCGCAAGTAAAGCCGCCACACTTGAAAAACCTGTGCCGATGGCCCTCGTTCTCGCCAATAAAAAATGGAAAAAAACGCGATTTGGCATTCTGCAGACCATTTCCCTGCTGGCAGAATTTTTTCCGCCATTCCACAGCTATATCAGCGCTGGCGCCAAGTCACCCATCAAGATCACGCCAAACGACTTGCCTAGTTTGCTGTTCGATACGCTGCCGGTCATCCGCTTGCTCGGGATTCGCACCCTGCTGCCGAAATTGCTGGATCGCTTGCTGCGGCCCCGGCTATCGATGCAAGTCAAAGGCAAAGCGGCACCAGACTCCGGCGGGTTTCTCAATGCCAGCGATATTTTCGCTTTTGACTGGAAGGTGGCCATTGGCGAGCATCTACTGACGCACGCCCAGTTTGAAAAGCTCGTCAAAAACGCGACCAATGTGGTGCGCTTCAAAGAAGAATATGTCTATCTCGATCCCCACGAGGTAGAGCGCTTGCGCGTCCAACTGGCCAATCCGCCCGCCTTGTCTGGGGCTGAATTGTTGCGTGCCGCTCTTGCGGGCGAGTTTGCCGGTGCCCCCGTGGGACTGGATGCCAAGGCCCAAAAAATTCTCCGGGAGCTGACGGAAGCAGGCGATGTCCCCGTGCCGGCCGGGGTTGCCGCAACCCTGCGTCCGTACCAGCAGCGTGGCTATGCGTGGATGTACCGTAATATCCGCATCGGTTTCGGCAGTGTAATTGCCGACGATATGGGGTTGGGAAAAACGCTGCAGGTCATTGCGACGCTGCAGAAGTTAAAAGAGGACGGCGCACTGGACGATGCCAAGGCGCTGGTGATTGTACCGACCAGTCTGCTGACGAACTGGCAAAAAGAAATTAGCCGTTTCGCTCCCGGCCTGCGTGTCGATACCTTCCACGGCAGCAAGCGCGAACTCGCAAAAAATCGCCCGGACGTATTGCTGACCACTTACGGTATCGCCCGCACAGCGGCGGCAACACTCAAAGCCCTGGCTTGGCATGTAGTCGTCGTGGACGAAGCACAAAACATCAAGAATCCGGCTGCGGCCCAGACCAAAGCCGTGAAGACAATCCCCGCTGCTGGCTTCATTGCCATGAGCGGCACGCCGGTGGAAAACCGCTTGTCTGAATACTGGAGCATCATGGATTTTGCGAATCGGGGCTATTTAGGAAACCTGACGCAATTCGTGCGTGAATATGCCACCCCGATTCAGACCCTGCACGAGCAACATGTGGCGCAACGTTTCAAGCGTGTCACGGCCCCGTTTCTGATGCGTCGACTGAAATCCGATAAATCGATTATTAGCGATCTGCCCGACAAGATCGTGCAGAACCAATACTGCACGCTGACCAAAACGCAGATAGCACTGTACGAATCCGTGGTGCGGGAAGGATTGAAAACCATTTCAGGCGAATCCGATACCTTTAAACGCCAGGGGCTCGTGTTGCAAATGATTTTGGCGTTAAAGCAAATCTGCAATCACCCGGCCCAATATCTGAAGCAGGGGCAGGCTGACGCGACGGCATCCGGCAAAGTCGAACGATTCTTTGATCTGATCGACGACATCCATGGCAGTCACGAAAAGGTATTGGTCTTCACGCAGTTCCGCGAGATGGGCGACTTGCTCTACGGCTGGTTGCGCGAGCGTTACGGCCGCGACCCGCTCTTCCTGCATGGCGGCGTTGCCAGAACCAGGCGTGATGCGATGGTCGAACGATTCCAGAATGATCGCACCGAACGCGTCTTTATTCTCTCGCTCAAAGCCGGGGGCACCGGCTTGAATCTGACCGCAGCCTCCAACGTGATCCATTACGACCTCTGGTGGAATCCGGCAGTCGAAGCGCAAGCGACCGACCGTGCCTATCGCATCGGCCAGCAACGCAATGTGCAGGTTCACCGCTTCATCACGAAGGACACCTTCGAGGAACGCATCAACGACATGATTCACGCCAAGCGTGAGTTGGCCGACATGGCGGTGGCTACCGGAGAGAAATGGGTTGGGAATCTCAGTGCGGACGAACTGAAATCACTATTCAACCTGAGTTCGAGATAAGGCATCTTCTTCAAGTGCAAAGGAAAGCGTTCCACAAGCTTGTGCAATTGAAGAACTGACTGATCAACCGAGGTAAAGCGAGATGCGCTTTAGAGCGATTTGCCTGTGCGTGAAGGGCGCCATCTTGGGCCTGCGATGCTCACCGTAGCTCACGTACGGTTGCGCTTCTCGGCCCGACCTGACCTCCCTTTCACGCACAATCAAACCGCTCTAGGGGACTTTACGGAATTATTCGTCGGGACTTATATAAGGGGTGATGCGAAAAGAAAAGCAGCAATGGACCATATGCAATATCCAATGTAGAGGGCGGGAGGTCCAATCAATATGCCGGCACAGATCTTGATCCAGCGCTTGATTTTCTTGCTCTCGAATGATGGGGCAACAGCGAACAGAATGGCAGCCGCACCGACTGCAGTCCATGCGGCAAAGAAAGAGAGGATGCCTGCCCACATTAATCCATATCCGCAGCCTCCCTCGAAATTTGACTTGCATGGTGTGTGGATGGCGATAGCCCAGCGCGCCGCTGCTGCCGCTGTTACTGCGTACAGTGAACCCGCTAGCACCAAAGGCAGTACTTGGGACTTGGGGGCCGAGAATAGAAATTTCATGGGGACTAAAATAGCTGGCTTTATATTTTCAGGTAGCTTGAGCAGCATGTCGATCAGGCGCGCTGCGGAAAAGACGATCAATATACCCCGGTAAGGCCGAATCCCGAGGCGAAAAGCCAGAACTTTTCAGGGGCATATTCAAAAGAAAACCACTGATTCAATACATAGATTTTCGCCCCTAGAGCGGTTTGCTGATCAGCGTACAAGGCCTTGCCGGCCGCGACCAATCTCGGACCTGCGGTACTCGGTGCGCATCACGTACACGTCCGCTCCTCGGCCCGACCTTGGCTCCCGTACACTGACCATCAAACCGCTCTAAGTAGGCATAAGCAAGAAGCGATGCACCAACCAATCCGTAGGCGAGGTGTTGCACGAGCAAATGCGGTTTTCTGACGGGATGTTCCATTGTTATTTCATACTTGCGTCTACATTGGCGGCTTTCTGTAGCAACTGCAATCACCAGCAGCGAAGTGAATTCGCGCTGTTTGAAAGGTTGGGTTCTCAAGCGTCAGGTCCGTGGAACAGTAACCGAGCGTCCGCGCTGGATGCCCTCCATCCAATAAGGGGGCATCGTGTTGAGTTCGGGGGCATCCTGTTTGAAGGATGCCCATGTTTTTCCGCCATCCAGTGAGCGAAGCAGCATGGGATCGTCTTCTTCAGTATGTGACGCCATCCCAGCAGCGAGCCAGATCTCCTTATCGGACACCATATAGCCACTCACCATTGAAGAGATATCCTCGGGTAACGGCGATGTTTGCCAGTGTTTGCCATCGCGAGATCGCAGCAAGGTTTGCTCAATGGAACCGATGATCCACCATCCTCCTTCTTTTGACCAGCCAAGCTCAACCAGCAAATCGGGGTCGCCAAGCTTAGTTTGGGACAGAACTTGGCAATTCAGCGGATTGATGCTGCTGACTTTGTAGGTGGCGACATCGTTGCCTGAGGCATCAAAGTGCGTTTGTAGTGCAAGAATTTCCTTGTCCGATGCAGTGAATTGGACATTGTAATGTTGCACGAGGGCGCTTGCCGATTTTTTGTTTTCACTGCCAAATCCCAATTTTTTCAATTGCAACGTGCAATTTATGGTACCTGTCCTTATCTTAAATCGTTGCTTGATATCCTTGGGTGAGATGGCAATAGTGCTGTTTAATAGAAAGCTATTGTCGTCTCTAAGTCGCACCTGGGTTATTTTTCCGGTGTTGGTATCGACAATTTTATCTCCGACAAAAAACCTTCCTTGGGCATCATGTTTGACGGGTGGCCAAAATTTACCTCCGGGTAAAATTTCGACAGTGACTGGAGGCTGATTCTCCCTCAGGATCTTTACGCTGGTATGGCTTGCGATGAATTCTATCTTTCCAATATTGAATTTTTGAGCGGTTTCTTCTGCATAGGCGGAAAACAGGCTTCCAATCATGAACAGATAAAAGCAGCGAACGCTATTTTTGAGGAGCGCAATTCTAAGGGGGGCGGTGCTATAAAACATGATTTGTTATTCTCTCTTTTACTTTCTCACTTTTGGTTCCACCGTGGATGCCAATACCAAACAACCTCCCCAACTTGAAGACCTTGAGAATGGGGCAGTTTTTCTCCCGCCTTGAAATCATGAAGTTTCTTTGGAAAGGAGGGGCTGAACCAGAGGCCTGTTTTGATGCAAATCGCACCGCCCTCCAATTTCAATGCCTCGCTGGGAGGGGCGTGCGGTGCTGATTCTTTGATGACCGCAAATTTTGAGAATGTAGACGCATCAGTGGCGAGGGGGCCAGCGATCCAATCGCCTGGCGTGACTTCTTCGAAATTGACGAGATGGCCACGGACTTGCCATATATCCGCATGGGATTGTTCGACAAGGGTACGATAGGTTTCTTGATAGTCATACACCGAAAGCCATTTTTCAACGGCAGGGTGGTCTCCATGCATAAACCACTGAACGCAAGCGATGTTGTCGGAAGAAAGAACTTTTCTATTTCTCCATTCTTTAACTATTCTCAGGCCTTTAAATATCTTCATACCCCCGCTTCTTTCTATGACGCTTTCCCTTTTAGGTCAGTGAGAGCTTATTGCAACCGTGTGGGGCTTTCATCGCGACAACTGAAACATAGCATCGCTTTCTAATGCGACCGACACCGTGCTTTCCTTGCTATAGGATTTGCCTGTACGCAGGCTCCGGGCAAACCGTTGACCGTTGTACTGCTGTGGTTGAACACGATTAAATAGGCACCGGCTCTGCCATCTTCCCAGACTACGATTCTCGCTTCCTATCCTTTTCCCACAGCACATCGCTCCCGCCGGCGAACCGGTTCAATACCCGCGACAACACAAACAGTAAGTCGGACAAACGATTCAGGTAATGCCGTGGATTGGTATTGACCGTTTCACTATTGCCGAGCGTGACGATCGTACGTTCAGCGCGGCGGCAGATGGTGCGGCATACATGCGCGAGTGAGGCGGCACGCGATCCAGCGGGAAGGATGAACTCTTTGAGAGGCGGCAGATCGGCGTTGTACTTTTCCAGAAGCGTGTCAAGACGGGCGACATGTGCGTCGGTGATCAGCGTATAGCCGGGGATACATAGTTCCCCACCGAGGTCGAACAAGTCATGCTGGATTACGTTCAGTTCTTCGCGTAGTGCTGGCGGTAACTCTTCGCACAGTAACAGGCCGATATGGGAATTCAATTCATCCACATCGCCCATCGCATGTACGCGCAGGCTGTCCTTGCTGACACGACTACCGTCACCAAGGCCCGTCGTGCCATTATCTCCAGTGCGGGTCGCAATTTTGGAAAGTCGGTTGCCCATAATTGTTTGCAAGAGAGTATGAGAGAAGAAGCAGTGAGGATACGGCAAAAATCGCGTTGCTGCTCAGATGGTAGGGACTATCACTACGGCGTAAAATCGGGAAATTCAGGGTATTTGCAACACTTTTCTCACGCGAGTCGAACCGACCGGAAACGGACATGGATCCCTCTTCACCAACGGCATTCACGATAGAGCGACAACGCGAGGTTGTTGCTGCATTGCATAAGCGATTGCCGGAAGGGTGTGTGCTATTCGAAGAAGAGGACACACGTCCTTATGAGTGTGATGGTCTGGCCGCCTACCGGCAGTTGCCGATGGTTGTGCTATTGCCGCAGAGCGAAACGCACATCATCGATATTTTGAAAATCTGTCGCGCGCTTCAGGTGCCGATTGTTCCTCGCGGTGCTGGCACGGGCTTGTCTGGTGGGGCGATGCCGATTGCGGATGGCGTGGTGCTGTCAACGGCGCGGCTCAATCGCATTTTGAAGCTGGATCCGTATTCTCGTACTGCCGTGGTTCAGCCTGGGGTGCGGAATCTGGCCATTTCCGAGGCGGCAGCGCCACACGGTTTGTACTATGCGCCCGATCCCTCGTCGCAGATCGCTTGCACCATCGGTGGCAATGTTGCGGAGAACTCGGGTGGCGTGCATTGTTTGAAATACGGATTGACTGTGCATAACGTATTGCGTGTGCGCATGGTGACGAGTGAGGGCGAGGTGGTCGAACTCGGTAGCGAAGCGCTTGATGCCCCCGGCCTTGATCTGCTCACGGTATTCATTGGTTCCGAAGGCATGCTTGGCGTAGTAACTGAAGTGACAGTCAAGCTGGTACCGAAACCACAGCTAGCTCGCGTCATCATGGCTTCCTTCAACGAGGTGACAAAGGGCGGCGATGCGGTTGCGAATGTGATTGCTGCCGGCATCATTCCTGCTGGTTTGGAAATGATGGACAAGACTTCCTCGCGCATGGTTGAGCCTTTCGTCAAGGCTGGTTACGACACCAATGCGGAAGCCATTCTACTGTGCGAATCAGATGGTATGCCGGAAGAAGTCGAAGAGGAAATCGCCCGCATGAGCGAGGTGTTGAAGTTTTCCGGCGCGACCGCAATTGCCATATCGCGCAATGAAACAGAGCGTCAGAAATTTTGGTCGGGACGTAAGAATGCCTTCCCCGCAGCGGGGCGTATTTCACCCGATTACTATTGTATGGACGGCACTATTCCCCGTAAGCATTTAGCCTACGTCCTCACCCGCATTGCTGAGATGGAAAAGAAGCACGGTTTGCGCTGTGCAAATGTCTTTCATGCAGGTGATGGCAACCTGCATCCGCTCATCTTGTTTGATGCTAATCGAGAAGGCGAATTCGTGCGCGCCGAAGCATTCGGTGCCGATATTCTGCAACTGTGCGTACAAGTAGGAGGCACCATCACCGGCGAGCACGGCGTCGGCATCGAAAAAATCAACGCGATGTGTGTGCAATTTTCATCCAAAGAAATTGCGGTTTTCTTCGCCCTTAAGCGTGCTTTCGATCCAGCATTTCTTCTCAATCCTGACAAGGCGATCCCGACCCTTCACCGCTGCGCCGAATACGGCAAGATGCACGTGACAAACGGTCAATTGCAGTTTGCACATCTGCCGCGCTTTTAAGACTCCTGCACGACACTTTCTTTTGGAACTTTTTTCCTCGCGGGAAACTCTGTTTTCCATGGGCCTCGAACGCTGCATTGCCTAAGACGCAACACAAGAGCGATTGCTCTTTCATCGATGGCAAAAAACAGCATGTGCCAAACACTTATGGAGTTCTAATTGAAGTATTCAGCCTATCCTTTCTTCTTTACCTTGACGTTAATGCTGGCTGCATGTGGCGGAGGCTCCAGTGGCACTCTCGATGGCACAACTGCAAGTGCAGCGTCACAGGCTGCAGTTTCTTCAGATACGGCGGTTTCCTCTGCAGGCGCTACTGCTGCGGCGAGCAATACTCCGGCAAGTACTGCTGGCACTGCCGCACCTTCCACCACCGTCGCCAGCTCGGCAACAGAGGTTGCTCCCTCTGAGGAAACAGCAAGTACTGCATCGGAGGCAACGGCTTCTTCCGCCTCAGCGGATGCCACACCCGCCGCCCCAAAAATCATCGAGTACTACGGTGACTCTACCGTATGGGGCTATCGTACCGAGGTTGGCGGCCAAGTCGCCAAGCCGGCACCGACGGCATTTGCCGAAGCCTTGCCTAATCCCGCCGCCTACATCGTCCGCAATGAAGGCGTGAACAGCTCCACTGCCTGTCAGCTTCTCAACGGCACGGATAGCAAGCACCAACCATGGGCGAGCCAGATGGCCGCATCCAAGGCTAGCTATGTGTTCGTCAACCACGCCATCAATGACGAATGGTCGTACGACGTCGATACTTACAAGTCCTGCCTGCGTTCTCTTGCAAAAACGGCTAAGCAGTACGGCAAGCAGATGATTTTTGAAACGCCAAATCCGACACGCGATAGCGGCAGCTGGGGACTTGATGTCTACGTTAATGCAATGAAAGAAGTCGCGTCTCAGGAAAGTGTACCGGTCATCGATCAGTACAAATATCTGACCGACTACCTCGCCGGCCAGAGCCCGTACACCATTTGCCCGGACGGTTTGCATCCGACAGAGGATGTGTACCTCATGAAGGGTAAGTACGCTGCGAAGGCCTTTGCCAACCTGTTCATCAAATAAGCCGATCCTCTGATCGCTGCCAGCCCCACCTGCATTGGTAGGTGGGGCGTTTTATTGTATGCGCCCAGCATGGGGGGACTTTTGCTGCTGAACGAGGGTAGCGAGGTTCGCCGCCCTTTAGAACAATTTGAATACGCGTGAAGGGGGGCATCTCGGGCCTGCGATGCTCGCCGTAGCTCACCTACGGTTGCGCTTCTCGGCCCGACCTGACCTCCCTTGCATACCCTTAAACCGCCCTAGGCCATTGGAAATTTATTGTCTCGCCTCATCATCCATCACCATTCATTCCATATTGGTGTACACCAAGTTACCACTGTTCCGCTGTTCACGTCTTCGCTACATTTATCGGTGTTGTCATGAATGCAATGTCGCGACATAATGCTGTTCCGGGAAAAAAGAAAACAAAGGGAACGTCAATATGGCAACACCGACTCATACTGTCGTAAAGCTTGCGTCTTTACTGTTTTTAAGTTTGTTCCTTAGTAGTTGTGGCGGAGGATCGCAGGACAATAATGTTGGCAATCCCCAAATCACTAGCGTTGCGACCGCAACCACTGAAACTGCCAGCGCCGAAACGACTAACGGCGACGCGGCGACCACTGAACCTGCCAGTTCCGAAACGACCAAATCCGACGCCGCGACCACTAACCCCAATACGGGGGCCCCTTACCCGATTGTAGATGGTTTGTACCAGCGGCCTGAAGGGACGCCCGTGACGGCGATCGATGGAAAATATGAAGCCCCCTGCCCTAAGTGTCTGGGAGGCAAATACCTCATGTTCTATAGAGGTGACTCGATAACACTCTCGGGGCAAGGGTATTTTCTGATGCGATGGGAGACAGCGTATTTCAATCGCGTGGGCGAGCTTGTCATGCCGACCTTTACCAATTTGTCCGGCACACTGTTGCATGTGGCTAATGCGGATGGGCGGAACGATGACCTGCTTAATCTTGACCCGTCCAAGGAGGCCGGTGAAACGCTGCTAGGGCGCCCTTCTGTCGGATATCAGACGCTACCGCCTGGTACCCCCATGATTTGGAATAATCAGTACTTTTATCTCGATGGAACCGTCACAATTAATCAAAACGAGAGGGGGGCTGACTACAATCTTGGCATTACGCCAGTCTCCTGGAGTCAGATGCATGCTGATGTGACCAGGCCAGTATTGTCGAGTACGAAAATCGTCCGTCCGGGCGTTTCCTATGATCCATATAATGGCGCAACGACCCCTGCTGCACCGACGGAATTGACCGCAAGTGCTGTCGCAAGCAACATCGAACTCTCTTGGACTGACAATGCCAATAATGAGGATGGTTACCAGATTGAGTATTCGGACGGCGCGCTTGCTGCAGATGGCGTGACGAAGTTGTATCGATTGGCAGGGACGCTTCCTGCAAACTCGACTCAGCAGACGATCGGGTTTTTGGCGCCGAATAAAACCTACTATTTCCGGATTCGATCCTATAACGCGTCGGGTAACTCCACCTATTCGAATATCACGCAAGCGACCACTGCCGCCAGCCAGCCATTGACTGCGCCATGGAAGGTACAAGACATCGGTATCGACCCCAGTGCTGCGAGCACCGACGAAAGCTATGGTGTGGCCGGAACTGCATACCTGAATAACGGCGTGTTCCAGATCGCCGGCTCCGGGAGGGATATCTGGAACGGTGCTGATCACTTCCGTTATGTCTATCAACCGATGGTGGGCGATGGGACGCTTTCTGCCCGCGTGACAAGCTTTCAGTACACGTCGGGCTGGGCCAAGATAGGGGTAATGATCAGGGAAACACTTGATCCCGGCTCAAGCTATCAGATGGTGGAGGTAACACCGGGTAATGGTGTGGTGGCGCAACACCGCACAAATACCGGCTCGGTATCGGCTCAGAAAAAATTAACGGGACTCCCTGTAATTGCACCCTATTGGCTGAAAGTGACCCGTCAAGGCAATACTTTTACCACGTATTGTTCGACGGACGGCAAGAACTGGACCACGGTAAATACGCGCACTATCCCAATGGCTTCGCAAGTGTATGTCGGTTTGGCGGTGACTTCTAACAACACTGCAATGTTGAACACCGCAAGTATCGACAAAGTGGTCATCACTCAACCGTAATTCCAACAAAAACGAGATCAAGTCGATTGCGGAAAAACCCTGCCTTTTACGAAGGCGGGGTTTTTTTACGTCAGCATGAGCCTATTTCTGCACATGAAAAAGTGTCATGTAAGTTGACTGCAGCAAACGAAGTAAAGCGCAATGCTTGGCGATTACCCGGCTCATACCCTCAAATTGCGCTACGGCCCGGGGGATTCGCAAGCCGATTTCCTAGAGCGATTTGCCTGTGCGTGAAAGGGGGCCATCTCGGGCCTGACCTCCCTTTCACGCACAATCTCGTAAAAGAACTGAAAGCCTGTTCGCTATCTTTTCGTCAAACATTTTATTCGCACGCAATGTGATGACGGAAAGATTACGCAGCAAGGCATTTATCCAAAAGGCATGTATTCGTCGTGATTGGTTCGAAGCAAGCCAAGTGGCTGGCGAATGCAAAGAGGAAAAGGTGTTAAAGAGAAGTGAATGGATACGATATTTTTGCGTTTTGCTAAAAGGTGACTACATCCAAAAAGTTTAAATCAGTTGTGACGTTCAAAAAAATCATCAACATGCCATTTATGCCGGAGTTCTAATCTCAATCAACGAAAAAACTCTATTCGAGAGAACATGATCAAATCGCTTGAAGGAATCCGAGGTGTGGCAGCTCTACTCGTCGCGCTATACCATCTCAAGATCGGAAGCGATTACTTCACTTTCATCCGCAATGGATATCTTTTCGTCGACCTGTTCTTTGTCATCAGCGGCTTTGTTCTTTGTGCGGCATATGCCGCTTCCTTGCAGACCATGGAGGCGTGTCGGGCCTTCATCCTCCGGCGGATTGGTCGGCTCTTTCCTATGCTGATTTTCTCCACATTCATTTTCATCGTGGGGTCGAATGCTATTGTTCTTGGCAAGAAATTGGCGCTTGCCTCCGGCAATGCCGCAGTGCTGAATAACCCCGGGGCACTTGATTACTTGCTTCCAAGCGTGGGAGAAATTTTTTCCACACTGACCTTCACCCATTCGCTTGGCATCTTCGATCATTTGATACTGAACACGCCCACCTGGAGCATCAGTACGGAGTTTTATACTTACCTTTTGTTTGCCGCGGTATGCCTATTTTTCAATGGGAAAAGCCGGATTGTCATCCTGACGCTGCTTGCTATTGCAGGCCTGATCATATCGGCATGGGCGTCGGTCAGCATCCATCACTGCATTCAGGAAAAAGGATGTCTTTCGCTGACGTATGATTTTGGCTTTGCCCGCTGTGTGCATTCATTCTTCTTAGGCACATTGGCGTATTACTCCGCCCGCCTGATAAGATTGAATGCTGTCGCTGTGCAGCTGACAGCGGTGTTTTGGTTGTACCTACTTTTTACGCTTGTCGATTATGTTGCCGTAGCAGCCTTCGTGTTTCCGACCGCATTTGCCGTTCTGGTATACAGTCTCTGTAGCGATGCCGGTCCGGTCGCGGATGCATTGAAAGCACGCTGGTTCCAGATGCTCGGACAACGCTCGTACTCCATCTATCTCATGCACATGCCGCTACTACTGATTTTCGAAAATCTGACCAAGCGCGCTAGTGGGATGCTATCCAATACGGCGATCCTGGTGACCTATATCGTCGTCCTGTACACCATATCGGGATGGACATACCGGTACATTGAAAATCCTTTACGTGAACGATTCAACCGTTTCGCCGCAAGCGCTCGTACAAGCGGCATCGGCATGCGTTTCTGATCATGCGTATTGATCCTCATGCCTCGTTTGGTATTTCGTTTCGTGCCGTTCTCTATGCCGGCTTGTTTCTGATCACCTTTGCTATTGTGCCCGGTGCTGTGTCAGCCTCAGCTGAGCATCCGCAGCGCGGAACGATGTCCATCATTGAATACTACGGTGATTCGACGGTATGGGGCTATCGTTCAGAAACCGGTGGACAGGTCGCAAAGCCAGCGCCCGCTGCCTTTGCTGAAGCGCTGCCAAAAGGCATCAAATTCCATGTCAGAAACGAAGGTGTCAACGGCACGACCGCATGTGATCTATTGCATGGAACCGATGGCAAGCACTTGGCCTGGGAACAGCAAATGCGTGTTTCAAAGGCGAGGTATGTGTTCATTAATTTCGCGATCAATGACCAATGGAAGCATGATCTGAACACCTACAAATCATGCCTGCAATCGTTGGCGCGCATTGCGAAACAGCATGGCAAGAAAATGGTCTTTGAAACGCCGAACCCTACTCGCGACAGCGGTCCGTCTGGTTTGGATGTGTATGTCAACGCGATGAAGGAAGTTGCCGCACAAGAGGGTGTGGCCGTCATCGACCAATATCACTATCTGACGGAATACCTCAATGGTGCGAGCCCTCTTGCCATTTGTCCGGATGGCTTGCATCCTTCCGAGCAGATCTATGTCATCAAAGGGCGTTATGCTGCAAAAATGTTTTCAACGCTGGTTCTGGGAAAATAGCGTCGGCCCGCATTTTACCGTTCACCATTGCGTGGTTTATTGTTGCAACTTATAACCATCCTCCAACGAATGGAACAGGTATTGCAACAATTTCGTGGCCGAATCGCTTCGGCTGTCGTTACCCAGTCTGCGTTGTGTATCCGTGGTGGTGGGACAAAAGATTGGTATGGCCAGGCGTTGCAAGGTGAATTGCTCGATACGCGCAACTATGCCGGCATCATCGCTTACGAGCCGACCGAACTGGTGATCACTGCGCGCTGCGGCACTTCGCTGGCCGATATCACATCGGCATTGCATGAACGCCATCAGATGCTTGCCTTTGAGCCGCCGCACTTTGGTCCGCATTCCACTATCGGTGGGGTTGTCGCGAGCGGACTTTCCGGTCCGCGTCGGCAGGCGGTTGGCGCGGTACGCGACTTCGTATTAGGCGTGTCGCTGATGGACGGCAGGGGCGATGTCTTGAAGTTTGGCGGACAAGTTATGAAGAATGTGGCCGGCTATGATGTGTCGCGTCTGCTCGCTGGATCGCTTGGTACCCTTGGATTGATTCTTGATGTCTCACTCAAGGTGTTGCCGAAACCCTTTTTCGAGACGACATTGCGTTTTACGCTGGCACAACAGGAGGCCATTGAGCGGCTTAACCAGTGGGGCGGTCAGCCACTGCCGATTTCTGCTAGCGCCTGGCATGATGGCGTATTAATGGTACGGTTATCGGGCGCGGAAGCCGCTGTGAAAGCGGCAAGGCAAAAATTGGGGGGCGAGGAAGAAACGCAAGCCGCTCTCTTTTGGGAGGCATTGCGCAATCACGAGCATGCATTTTTTGCTGCCTCCTGCGGTCTATCTGCCTTGTGGCGGTTGTCGGTGCCTTCAGTGACACCGCCGCTTGCGTTAGGAGGTAAGCAACTGATTGAATGGGGTGGTGCGCAGCGTTGGCTGCGTACTGACATGGATGCAGCAGTGATTCGTGCTGTAGTTGGGCAAGCTGGCGGTCATGCGACCTTGTTTCGCGGCGGGGATAAGCGCGTAGGGGTGTTTCATCCACTGGTGCCCGCGGTCGCTGCTATTCATCGCAATCTTAAGAATGCATTCGACCCGTCCGGCATTTTCAATCCGGGCCGGATGTACATCGATTATTAAGCATGCAAACCAGACTCGCTGATTTCATCAAGGGCACCCCGGAAGGCGAAGAAGCCGATGCGATTTTACGCAAGTGCGTACATTGCGGCTTTTGTACCGCTACTTGTCCAACCTATCAGTTGCTCGGCGATGAACTCGATGGGCCGCGTGGGCGCATTTATCTGATGAAGCAGGTGCTCGAAGGCAAACAGGCGTCATTCAAGACGATGACGCACTTGGACCGCTGCCTGACCTGCCGCAATTGTGAATCAACCTGTCCGTCCGGTGTGCAATACGGCCGCTTGGTGGATATCGGCCGCAAGCTTGTTGAGGAACAAGTACCGCGTCCGCTGTCGCAGCGCATTTTGCGTACCGTGTTGAAGGAAACGTTGCCACGCCAGTGGCTGTTCAATCCAGCGATGAAAGCCGGGCGATTGTTGCGCCCCTTCTTGCCGAAGACATGGAAGAGCAAGGTGCCGGCGAAGCAGGGCGCAGGCGCCTGGCCGACGACGCAGCATGCGCGGAAGATGTTGCTTCTCGACGGTTGCGTGCAGCCGGCGATGGCCCCTAACATCAATGCTGCAACAGCGCGTGTGCTTGATGCCCTCGGTATCCAATTGATCGTCGCGCCGCAGGCCGGTTGCTGCGGCGCGATTCGTTATCATCTGAACGACCAGAGCGGCGGACTGGATGACATGCGGCATAACATCGATGCTTGGTGGCCCTATGTGCAAGGTGGAGTAGAGGTGCTCGTGATGACCGCCTCCGGTTGCAGCGTGACGGTGAAGGAATACGGACACAGGCTCGCGCATGACAAGGCGTACGCCGCCAAGGCCACACGTATCGCAGAATTGGCTAAAGACATCAGTGAAATGTTGCCGGACTTCGCAGCCGAGCTGCGAAAGAAACTGAACGGCAACATCGCCAAACGCGTTGCGTACCATCCGCCATGCTCGCTACAGCACGGTCAGCAGATTAGTGGCAAGGTGGAAGGGCTGTTGTGCGCGCTCGGCGTCGATGTGACGTTGTGCGCAGACAGTCATTTGTGCTGCGGGTCGGCAGGGACGTATTCACTCTTGCAGACGACGCTGTCCCACAAGCTGCGTGACGCCAAACTGGCCAACCTGCACGCGACTGCATCGGACATGATCGTTTCTGCCAATATCGGTTGCCAAGTCCATTTGCAATCGGGAACGACGATGCCGGTTATGCATTGGATCGAGTTGATCGACAGTGCGCTCTCGAGGCCCTGAGCAGGGTGATAAGTACCCGCGCATAAAAAATGTGAGATGGATGGGGTCCTGGCCGGATGGGATGCAAATCGCTCTAGGAAAGGGCAACGCGGCAACGCGCCGGGCTGGGCCGCAGACACTCACAGTTTTTTATACGCGGGTACTTAGCCCAACGGCCCTCTGTCATCCTTCCGCGAGCAGTTTCTCGATATCCTGCGTCAAATTTTTTGGTTCAGTCAGCGGCGCATAGCGCTTGTACACCGTGCCATCCTGCCTCACCAGAAATTTGGTGAAATTCCATTTGATTGCTTTGGTGTACATCAGCCCGGGAGCTGCGCTTTTCAGGTACTTGAAAAGTGGATGTGCGTTGTTGCCATTGACGTCGATCTTGTCGAACAGGGGAAACGTCACGCCATAGTTGCGCTCACAGAATGCGCTGATTTCGTTGGCGGTGCCAGGTTCCTGCGCGCGGAATTGATTGCACGGAAAACCCAGCACTTCGACACCTTTGTCCTTGAATTCCCGATACACCGCTTCCAGCCCCTTGTACTGCGGGGTAAAACCGCACTTGCTGGCGGTATTGACGATCAACAGCACTTTGCCACGGAATTGCTCCAGGTTGACGGTCTTGCCGCCGAGGTCCTTTGCGTTGAAGTCGAAAACAGTGGTCACACAATCCCCAGGTGTTCGGTGCCTTTGCTCAGATCGCGGTTTTTTGCATCCTTGCCCTGTAGCTTGATTGCCAGGCGCAGATCGTTGATCGAGTCGGCATTGCGCAGCGCATCTTCGTACGTAATCTTGCCAGCCTCATACAAATCGAATAGTGCCTGGTCGAAGGTCTGCATGCCAAGTTCACGCGACTTCTTCATGATTTCTTTGATCTCGTGCACGTCACCTTTGAAGATCAAGTCGGAAATCAGCGGCGAGTTCAGCATCACTTCCACTGCGGCGCAACGGCCCTTAGTGTCTTTTAGCGGCAGCAGGCGCTGCGAAATCATCGCCTTCAGATTGAGCGACAAATCCATCAATAGTTGCGCGCGACGTTCTTCCGGGAAAAAGTTAATGATGCGGTCCAGCGCCTGGTTGGCGCTGTTCGCATGCATGGTTGCAAGACAAAGGTGGCCGGTTTCGGCGAAGGCGACTGCGTAGTCCATCGTTTCGCGGTCACGGATTTCGCCGATCAAGATCACGTCGGGCGCCTGACGCAGGGTGTTTTTCAGCGCAGCAAACCAGTCCGCTGTATCGACCCCAACTTCGCGTTGCGTGACGATGCAATTCTTGTGCGGGTGTACGTATTCGACCGGATCTTCGATGGTGATGATGTGGCCGTAACTGTTTTCATTGCGATACCCGACCATGCCAGCCAGTGTGGTGGATTTACCGGAACCGGTTGCGCCCACCATGATCACCAGGCCGCGCTTGGTCATGGCGACCTCCTTCAGCACTTCCGGCACCCCCAGATCTTCCAGCTTCGGAATCGTGGTGGTGATAGTCCGCAGTACCATGCCTACCTTGCCTTGCTGCACGAAGGCAGAGACGCGGAAGCGGCCAAGGCCACCGGGGCTGATCGCGAAGTTGCATTCCTTGGTCGCTTCGAATTCCGCTGCCTGCTTGTCGTTCATGATGGCACGCGCCAATTCAACCGTATGCGTCGATGTCAGCGGTTGGTTCGACACTGGCGTCATCTTGCCGTCGATCTTGAACGCCGGTGGAAATTCTGCCGTGATGAAGAGGTCTGAGCCATTTTTGCTGAGCATCAGACGCAGCAGGTCGTGCATGAATTTGGTGGCCTGGTCGCGTTCCATCGTTGATTGTCCTTTTTATTAGCCAGGGAAATTTTCTGGAATCTTGGCTGCGGCACGCGCCATTGCCGACGAAATGACATTGCGGCGCACGAGGTCGGTCAGGTTTTGGTCCAGCGTCTGCATGCCCATGTTGTTGCCGGTCTGGATTGCCGAATACATCTGCGCGACTTTTGCTTCGCGGATTAGGTTGCGGATCGCTGGAGTGCCCAGCATGATTTCATGCGCAGCGACACGGCCGCTGCCATCCTTGGTCTTCAGCAGTGTTTGCGAAATGACTGCCTGCAGCGATTCGGACAGCATTGCACGCACCATTTCTTTCTCTGCCGCTGGAAATACGTCGACGATACGGTCAATGGTCTTTGCTGCCGAGGAGGTGTGCAAGGTGCCGAATACCAAGTGACCGGTTTCCGCAGCGGTCAGCGCCAGGCGGATGGTTTCCAGGTCGCGCAATTCGCCGACCAGAATCGCGTCCGGATCCTCACGCAAGGCAGAGCGCAGCGCATTCTGGAATGACATTGTATGCGGGCCCACCTCACGCTGATTGATCAGGCATTTCTTTGATTCATGCACAAACTCGATCGGATCTTCAACGGTCAGGATATGACCGTATTCGGTTTCGTTAAGATGGTTGATCATAGCCGCCAGCGTGGTGGACTTACCGGAACCGGTCGGCCCGGTGACCAGCACCAGGCCGCGTGGCTTCAGCGCAAGATCGGCAAAGATTTTCGGCGCATTCAGTTGTTCCAGCGTGAGTACCTTGGAAGGAATGGTACGCAGCACTGCCGCTGCACCACGGTCCTGGTTGTACGCATTGACACGGAAACGTGCCAGGCCGGGGATCGAGAAGGAAAAATCGCACTCAAGGACTTCTTCATACGCCTTGCGCTGACCGTCATTCATGATGTCATAGATCATGCCATGCACGTCGCGGTGTTCCAGCGGCGGCAAGTTGATGCGGCGCACGTCGCCGTGTACCCGGATCATCGGTGGCAGGCCGGCCGACAGATGCAGGTCAGACGCGTTATTCTTGACGGAGAAGGCAAGGAGTTCGGAAATGTCCATTTATAATCCCTGAGCTGGCAAAAATGCCACGGTCGAGTTGAGCACAATACCTTGTCAGCCTACCAGTATTGCTTGAAGTGAACTGATTATGTCCTTAATTTCCCACAACTTGCAAGCCGTGCAGACGCATATCGCCGCCGCTGCACAGGCAGCGTTGCGCGCGCCGCAAACTGTGACGTTACTTGCCGTGTCGAAGACCTTTGGTCCAGAAGCTGTGATCGAAGCGGTGGATGCTGGACAACGGGCATTTGGCGAAAACTACTTGCAAGAGGCGCTGGACAAGATGGTGGCAGTACGCGCCCTCCGGCCTGAGCTCGCCCTGGAATGGCATTTCATTGGACCGATACAAAGTAACAAAACGCGGCCGATCGCCGAGCATTTCGACTGGGTGCATTCCGTGGACCGCGAAAAGATTGCCCAGCGTTTGTCGGAGCAGCGGCCGGCACATTTGCCGCCCTTGAACATTTGTTTGCAAGTTAATATCAGTGGCGAAGAGACAAAGAGCGGCGTGCGGCCAGAAGACGCCGTCGTGCTAGGAAGGAATGTGGCGGCACTGCCACGGCTGAGACTGCGCGGGTTGATGGCGATACCGGAACCGCTTGCCGATACCGAGAAGCAACGCGAACCGTTCCGGCAATTGCGACTGCTGAAGGAATCCATGCAAGAGAACGGACTCGTCCTCGACACACTTTCCATGGGCATGTCGGCAGATATGGATGCGGCGATTGCGGAAGGCGCAACGATCGTCAGAGTTGGAACAGCAATTTTTGGACAAAGACACTATGAAAAATGATTTGAAGGTCGGTTTTATTGGCGGCGGCAATATGGCCTCGGCCCTGATTGGCGGGTTGGCAGGGAAGCTGACGGCGGGAGTAAATATCCACGTGGTAGACCCCAACGCCGAAGCCTTGCAAAAATTGCGGCAGCAATTCGGTGTCACCACAACATCACAGATCGATGCGGCGATAGCGAAATGCGACGTCATCGTCGTGGCGGTGAAGCCGCAGCAAATGAAGGAAGTGGCGTCGCAGTTGCAGCCGCATGTATCGTCGCAACTGGTGCTATCCGTCGCGGCTGGCATTCGTATGGTCGATTTGTCGCGCTGGCTGAACGGGCACAGCGCGATCGTGCGTACCATGCCCAACACACCGGCGCTGATCGGCAAGGGCATTACTGGGATGGTCGCAATGGCTGGTGTGTCACACGAACAGCGCGATGCCGCCGATGCCATCATGCGTGCGGTCGGTACCACCGTCTGGCTGGACGATGAAGCCTTGATCGACCCTGTGACGGCAGTTTCCGGCAGCGGCCCCGCCTATGTGTTCTATTTCATCGAGGCGATGCAGCAAGCGGCGCAGGAGATGGGCCTGAGCGCGGAGCAGGGCACGCAACTGGCGATTGCCACCTTTGTCGGTGCATCGCAACTGGCGGCGCAGTCGTCAGAACCCATTTCGCTGCTGCGTGAACGCGTGACCTCCAAGGGCGGCACCACCTATGCGGCATTGACCAGCATGGAGGCGAGTGGTGTGAAGGAAGCAATCGGCAAGGCGATGAAGGCAGCTGCAGCGCGCGGCAAGGAGTTGGGGGAAGAATTCGGCCGTAGCTGATCAGCGAACCGCTTTAGCGGCGGTTGTCCAGCAATCCCTGCAATGTTGGTGCGACAGCGCGCCACGTGCGTAAGCCGGCTGAACCAAGGCGGAACAACGAGGCCAGCCGGCGAGGTTTCAGCAGCATCAGCCCTGCAGCCAACGCGACGATCCACCCTGGATGTCGCCTGAGCCGCTCAACGATGTGCAAGCCCGTATGCAACGATGCCATTCGGTATCCTAATGGCTGCAATTGCTGCACGAGGTCGGCACGCTGCACCGTGCTCTCTGCAATCAACTGCTGCCGCTTCCATGCAAGCAATTCGGTGCGAGTGCTCATGTGGGGGGCTGCAATAATTCTCTGTCGCGGGATAATTCTGTCATCGTATGCGCTAACAGTTTTGGCTTGTGCTGAAGCTGTGCGCGGACAAGCAAGAGCATCATCCCCCCCGCGAAGGCAAACAATGTCATCAGAACCGACAGAATGACAACGCGGTGCGACTCCCAATACAACACCAGCGCGAGCAGCACGCCAAGCCCGATCGCCATGCCCAGGCAAAACATCGCTGCCAGAGATAGCATCAGAGAGGAAAAGTAGTGCAGCGACGCTTCTTCGACTTCTGTGGCCGCAAGCTCAACCCGGTTCTGCAGGATTGCGAGCAACGTAGCCGCTAATCGCGCCATCGATTCGGCCAGAACCATAGGCTAGCGGCGTCCGATCAACAACCCGATGACCAGTCCGGCCAGTGCGCCAGCGCCTACTGCTTGCCAGGGATTCGACTGGACGTATTCCTGGGTAGTCTCGAGTGCATCGCGTGCCGTGGCGGAGAGGTGCTCCTCCAGAGATGAGAGGCCGCTCCTGGCGCTGCTCAATGTCGATTCGAACCTCGCTCGGGCCTGTTGATATCCTTCGTCGACTTGCTGCCCGGTAGTGCGAAGCAGATCTTCCGCATCCTTGATCACCAGCCGTAGATCGTCGAGCAGCCGGTCGCGGATGTCATTGCGGTGTCCATTCGATTCCATTGCACACTCCAGATTGAAGAAGCCGACTTTGAGTGTAAGAACCGAGGGCGACGGCGATTTTGCGCGCTGTCAAACTATATGGTATTGCTCATCGCATAGTCGAGCACGATACCGGCGAAGATCGCCGCGCCCAACCAGTTGTTATGACGGAACGCCGCAAAACAGCGCATGCGGTCGCGGTCACGGATTAGCGTGTAATGATAGGCTGCGCAGGCAATGGCGATAAGTATCCCAGCGACAAACCACGCGCCTAGGCTGTATTCAAGGCCGACCAGAAGAATGATGGCGAAGGAGATGGCATAGCACACCATCACGGCCGCCACGTCAAAGCGGCCAAACGTGATTGCCGATGTCTTGATTCCAATCTTCAAATCATCGTCACGATCGACCATCGCATATTCCGTGTCGTAGGCAACCGCCCAGAAAATATTTGCAATTAGCAACAGCCATGCCGCCGGCGGTACCGTCTCTTGCACGGCAGCGAAGGCCATTGGAATACCGAAGCCGAATGCAATCCCCAGATAAGCTTGAGGGATCGCGAAGAAGCGCTTGAAATAAGGATAGCTTGCGGCGACCAGGACCGCGACGACTGAAAGTTGCTTGGTCAGCGTATTCAGGGGCAGGATCAGCATAAAGGCGAGTAACGCCAGAATGACTGCAACCGCCACCGCCTCCCACGCGGCAATCTTGCCGCTGGTCAGTGGGCGCTCTGCGGTGCGCTTGACATGCTTGTCGAAGTCACGGTCAGCAAAGTCATTGATCGCGCATCCGGCCGAACGCATCAACATTGTGCCCAGCGTGAATATAGCCACTATCCTCCAATCCGGTTTGCCGTTCGAGGCCAGCCACAATGCGGCCAACGTGGGCCAGAGCAATAGCAGAATGCCGATGGGTTTGTCGATGCGGATCAGACGGGCGTAGAGAGCAAGTCGGTTCATGGTCAGTGATTGCGCTGCAAAAGCGAATTATAAGCGGCGACACAAGGGGAAATGATCCAACGTCAATGCCATGACGTAAGAGGAGATTAGCGTCGCAATGGAGGAGAGGAGTGATCTTATGGCAGCCGCTTGAATACTTCTTCAAGCTGCTACGACTTCCGTCTCGTCCAACATGGTAACGCCATGCAGATCGCAGGACAGCACCGCTTGCCGTACTGCTTCTATCGCCGCACGGCGCGTAAAGCTCTTGCGCCAGGCAATGACAACGCGCCGTGATGGCGTTGGTTCCGAAAACGGTACGTAGCGCAGCATCCCGTCTTTGGCGTGCATATCAGGAACGGAGGCTTGCGGTAGCACGGTGATGCCGATGCCGGAGGCCACCATGTGGCGAATGGTTTCCAATGAGGACCCTTCGAAAGTGCGCGCGATACCATCGCCCGTCGTGGAAAAGCGTGACATCTCTGGGCAGACTTCCAATACCTGATCGCGGAAGCAGTGACCGTTCCCGAGCAAGAGCATGGTCTCGGATTTCAATTCTTCGGCATGGATGGTCGTGCGCCCTGACCATGCATGGTGTCTCGGCAAGGCGACAACGAAAGGCTCGTCATACAGCGCTTGCACCATCAACCCCTGATCGGCAAACGGCAGCGCCATGATGGCAGCGTCCAGCTCGCCCTGGCGCAGCAATTCGATCAGGCGCGCGGTGAAGTTTTCCTGCAATACCAATGGCATCTGCGGCACGCGTTCGATCATGGTTTTCACCAGGGGCGGCAGCATGTAAGGGGCAATTGTATAGATCACTCCCAGACGCAAAGGGCCGGCTAGCGGGTCCTTGTTCTGTTTGGCGATTTCCTTGATCGCAGCAGTTTGTTCCAACACCCGCTCAGCCTGCGCAACGATCTGGGCACCCAGTGGTGTCATTGAAATTTCGGCACCGCCACGTTCAAAAATCACCACGCCAAGTTCATCTTCCAGCTTTTTGATGGCAACCGATAGCGTTGGTTGCGCAACAAAACACGCTTCTGCGGCATGGCCGAAATGTTTTTCGCGCGCGACGGCAACGATGTATTTAAGTTCGGTAAGCGTCATGGCTGGTCCCCGCAGTGGCTGGAATGACGTCGCGCAATCTTGTCTGAACGATAACTGGCAATGAGAGGCGACGTCTTCATAGTATAAAACTATGCCAATTCATATGGCATTGCTTTAGTGTCCTGAGTCGCTCATTCGTTGAAAAAGAAAATTGATGCAATTGGTGTCAGCTAGGCGCAAACCACAGCGATAGTAGGGACTATAGCGAGGATTTGTAACGACGCTTGGCGCCGATTGCATCGGTTTGCTTCAACGAATGAGCAACTCCGGACACTAGCGAAAACGCGTTATACCTTGAGAAACTCTTCCCTACCGCCTAGCCACCGAGCCAGATGCGCCTCTACCGTGGCAGGATCATCGCGCAACAACGTCTGTGCGAGATCTCGGGCTTTTTCCACCAGCCATTGATCCGTTTCCAGATCGGCAAAGCGCAGCATCGCCTGGCCCGACTGCCGAGCACCAAGAAACTCGCCGGGGCCGCGGATTTCCAGGTCGCGTCTCGCGATTTCAAAGCCATCGGTGGTTTCGCGCATGGTCGCCAGGCGTTGTTTTGCCACCGGCCCAAGCGGACTTTGATATAGCAATAAGCAGACGCTCGCCGCGGAACCACGTCCAACGCGGCCGCGCAATTGGTGCAACTGCGATAAGCCAAAGCGCTCTGCGTGCTCAATGATCATCAAAGAGGCGTTTGGCACGTCAACGCCAACCTCGATCACTGTGGTTGCGACCAGCACATGAATGTCGCCGCCTATGAAGGCATCCATCACCGCCTGTTTTTCCGCCGTCTTCATACGGCCATGCACCAGTCCGACATGCAGATCGGGCAAGGCTGCCACCAGCATCGCATGGGTATCGGTCGCCGTTTGCAGTTGTAGCGCTTCCGATTCTTCGATCAGCGGGCAGACCCAGTACACCTGTCGCCCCTCTAAGGCGGCGACATGGATGCGTTCGATCACTTCATCGCGCCGGTTCTGATCGATGAGGCGTGTCACGATCGGTGTGCGTCCTGGCGGTAGTTCATCAATCACGGAGACTTCGAGATCAGCGTAGTAGGTCATTGCCAGCGTCCTTGGGATCGGCGTGGCAGACATCATGAGTTGATGCGGTACAGTCTGCGCATCCAGCCCCTTGTTGCGTAAGGCTAGCCGCTGGCCCACGCCGAAGCGATGCTGTTCATCGACGATCACGAGTCCCAGCCGTGAAAATTCCACGCCTTCCTGAATCAGCGCATGCGTGCCGATCACGAGTTGCGCTTCGCCAGACTCGATACGGGCCTGCGCTTCAGCTTTCTCTTTCTTTTTGAGGCTGCCGGTGAGCCACGCTACCTTGACGCCAAGAGGCTCCATCCACAACGCAATTTTGCGGAAATGCTGCTCGGCCAGGATCTCGGTCGGCGCCATCAATGCGGCCTGAAAGTCGCTGTCGATGGCTTGTGCCGCCGCCAGTGCGGCGACGACCGTTTTGCCGCTGCCGACATCACCCTGTAGCAGGCGCTGCATGGGGAATGAGGCGCGCAGATCGGCACGGATTTCTTCCAGCACGCGCTGCTGGGCGCCGGTCAGGCTGAAGGGCAGCGCCTGCAGAAAGGCATGCGATACATTGCCGATGACCGGCAGAGCCGGCGCCCCTTTGGCCCGCCGCGCCACCTGTGCACGCTTGAGCGAAAGCTGCTGCGCCAGCAATTCGTCAAACTTCATTCTGGTCCAGGCCGGATGCGAACGGTCCATCAGTGCCTGTTCGCTGACATGCGGTGGTGGATGATGCAGAAGCTTTACCGAAGGCTCAAACGCCTGCAACTTGAGCGAGGCGAGCAAAGGAGGTGAAAGCGTGTCGCGCCAGTCGACACGGCGTATGGCATTTGCGATCGCCTTGCGCAGAAACGCCTGCGACAGTCCCTCGCCGGCTGGATACACCGGCGTCAAGGCGTCAGGCAGCGGCTCGCCTTCCTGCACAACCTTGTAGGTTGGATGCACCATCTCCGTGCCGAAGAAACCGTGACGCACTTCCCCCCGTGCTCGCACCCGCGCACCAACCGCCAATTGCTTGACCTGACTGCCGTAAAAATTTAGAAAGCGCATCACCAGCCGGCCCGAATCATCGGCAATGGTCACGACCAGCTGGCGCCGTGGCCGATGCTGGATGTCGCATTCAGTGACCACGCCTTCGACCTGTACCGCATTGCCAGCCATGAAAGCTGCTGTGCGGATCGGCTGCACTTGGGTCTCGTCTTCATAGCGCAGAGGCAGGTGCAGTACCAAGTCCATGTCCGAACGCAGGCCCAGCCGCGCCAGCCTGGCTGCAGGGGTATTTACTTTGTTTTTTTCCGGTGATGCGGGTTTTCGCTGTGCAGCGGCCATGAGAATCGTGCGGCAGGGCGTAAAATAGCGGGTTTGTTTGACGAAGTCGGTGAAAGTGCGTCAGCCATTGTATGGCAATTCTGTTAAGGATGGATGCGCTTGATCCCGTGGTTGCGGTGATCGATGCCTTATCCCTATGCCGCCGCACTGCCGACTTTGTCCCAATCCTATGCCATTCTGACGCATGTATTCGCTTTCCGACTTTGATTTTCATCTGCCGCAGGAACTGATTGCGCAATTGCCGCTGCCAGAACGCAGTGCATCGCGCCTGCTTCATGTCGACGGCGATAAACTGATCGACCGCGTGTTCTCGGACATCGTCGATCAGTTCTCGCCGGGTGACCTGCTGGTGTTCAATAACACGCGTGTATTAAAGGCTCGCTTCTTCGGCGCAAAAGAAACCGGCGGCAAGGTCGAAGTGCTGATCGAACGCGTCGTGGATCATCATACCGTGCATGCGCAGGTGCGGGCATCGAAATCGCCTCCGCTCGGCAGCAGAATACGCCTTGCGGATGCCTTCGATGTGATTGTCGGCGAGCGTGTCGGCGAATTCTATACCTTGCGGTTTCCATCTGATGTCTTCGACCTGATTGACGCTCATGGCCGGCTGCCGTTGCCGCCCTACATTGAGCACACTGCCGATGCCTTCGACGAAAAGCGCTATCAGACGGTGTATGCGAAAGAACCCGGCGCAGTCGCCGCTCCCACCGCAGGATTGCATTTCGACCAGCCACTGCTGGACAAGTTGCGTAGCAAGGGCGTGCAGTTCGCTTTTGTCACGTTGCATGTCGGTGCCGGCACATTCCAGCCGGTACGCACCGAAAATTTGGCGGAACACAAGATGCATAGCGAGTGGTACACCATACCTCAGGAAACGGTCGAAGCGGTTCTCGCAGCCAAAGCTGCTGGCCGGGACGTGATTTCCGTTGGGACCACCAGCATGCGCGCGCTCGAATCCGCCTCGCAATCCGGCGCACTCCAAGCCGGCAGTGCGGACACGGCCTTGTTCATCACGCCAGGTTATGCGTTCAAGACAGTGGATCGCCTGGTGACAAACTTTCATTTGCCGAAGTCCACCCTGTTAATGCTGGTATCTGCCTTCGCTGGTTATCAGCAGATTCGCGCTGCGTACGCGCATGCCATCGAAAACCGCTATCGTTTCTTTAGCTACGGCGACGCGATGCTTTTAACTAAAAATACCCAATGCTCAACTTCAAACTGATTAAAACCGACGGCAAAGCCCGTCGCGGCCGCCTGACTCTGAACCATGGCGTGGTTGAAACGCCAATCTTCATGCCAGTCGGCACCTACGGCTCTGTCAAGGCGATGTCGCCGACCGAGCTGGAGGACGTCGGCGCGCAGATCATTCTTGGTAATACCTTTCACCTTTGGCTTCGCCCCGGTCTCGATGTCGTTGGTAAATTCGACGGTCTGCACCGCTTCATCGGCTGGACCAAGCCCATCCTCACCGATTCAGGCGGTTTCCAAGTGTTTTCGCTTGGCGCGATGCGCAAGATCACGGAAGAGGGCGTCAAGTTTGCCTCACCCATCAATGGTGACAAGCTGTTTTTATCCCCTGAAATTTCCATGCAGATTCAGCGCGCCCTTAATTCCGACATCGTGATGCAGTTCGACGAGTGCACCCCGTATGAAATCGATGGTCGCCCTGCCACCGAAGACGAGGCCGCCAAATCGATGCGCATGTCCCTGCGCTGGGCCAAGCGTTCGCGCAACGAATTCAATCAGGGAGGGAACCCCAATGCCCTGTTTGGTATCGTGCAGGGAGGCATGTTCGAACACCTGCGCGATGAATCGTTGGCAGGGCTGCAGGAAATCGGTTTTGAGGGATACGCCATTGGCGGTTTGTCGGTGGGAGAACCGAAAGAAGACATGATGCGTGTGCTAGAACACGTCGGCCCACGCCTGCCTGCAGACAAACCGCATTACCTGATGGGGGTTGGTACACCGGAAGATTTGGTAGCGGGCGTGGCCAACGGCATTGATATGTTCGATTGCGTAATGCCAACGCGCAACGCGCGCAATGGTTGGATTTTCACGCGTTTTGGCGACATTAAGATCAAGAATGCACGCTACAAGGATGATGAACGACCGCTTGACGAAACTTGCGAATGCTATGCCTGCCGCAACTTTTCCCGCGCCTACTTGTATCACCTGCATCGCGCTGGTGAAATTCTTGGCGCGCGCCTGAACACCATCCACAATCTGCACTATTATCTGCAGCTGATGCGCGAAATGCGGGCGGCGATTGATGCGGACCGTTTCCAGGCATTCGTGGTGCAGTTCCACGCGGATCGGGCGCGTGGTGTATAAGGCGCTGTTCCTGTATGGACAGAGACAGGGAACGTACGCGGTGAATGCTAAAATGCCGGGCTAGTTTAATTAACCCTCTGGAGCAATCAACGTGTTTATTTCCAACGCCTATGCACAAACTGCGGCCGCAGGCGCCGAAGGCAGCCTGATGAGCTTTCTGCCGATCATCCTGATGTTCGTTGTGCTGTACTTCTTGATGATCCGTCCGCAAATGAAGCGTCAGAAAGAACAGAAATCCATGATGGATGCACTTGCCAAGGGCGACGAAGTCGTCACCGCCGGCGGCATCCTTGGCAAGATTACCAAGGTGACCGAGGCTTATGTCACAGTGGAAATTGCAGACGGTACCGAAATCGTGGTCCAGAAAGCCGCCGTTGCGACCCTGTTGCCTAAAGGTACGATCAAATCGCTGTAATGGGATATCTGTGCCGGCCTAGGGTCGGCAACTTCTTCCCGGTGCCCTGTGCCCGCTCAACATTCAACGTTGAATTCATATGAATCGCTATCCCCTCTGGAAATATATTCTGATCGTCATCGCGCTCGCGTTTGGCGTGCTGTACACGGCGCCCAACTTCTTTGGTGATTCACCTGCGGTGCAGATCAGCAGCGCCAAGGCCACCGTTAAGCTGACGCCGTCCATGATGACGCGGGTTGAAGAGGTGCTGGTCAAAGGCGGTATTCAGCCGACCGGCACGGTTTTCGATGCCACAGGCACGCAAGGGTCGATCCGCGCCCGTTTCAGCGATACCGACACCCAGTTCAAGGCTAAGGCATTGCTTGAGAAAGAATTGAACGACGACCCGGCCGATCCGACCTATGCCGTCGCTTTCAATCTCTTGCCGAACACACCGCAATGGATGCAAAGTCTGCATGCGCTGCCAATGTACCTGGGCCTTGACCTGCGTGGAGGCGTGCATTTCCTGATGCAGGTGGATACCAAGGCGGTATTGAACAAGCGGCTGCAAGGCTTGCAATCGGGCATGCGCACCATGCTGCGCGACAAGAATGTGCGCCATGCCGGGATCGCGCGCAACGGCGATACGATCGAAGTCAAGTTCCGTGAGCCGGAAACGCGCCAGAAGGCAAAGGACGTTCTTACCTCGCAGCTGTCGGACTTGGTGTTCCAAGAAGGGACTGACGGCACGGATCTGACGCTGCTCGCCAGTTTTCAGCCGGAAGCGCTCAAGCGCATGGTGGAAGAAGCCGTCCAGCAGAATATCAGCACCCTGTCTAATCGTATTAACGAACTGGGTGTGACCGAGCCACTGATTCAGCGTCAGGCTGCAGATCGCATCGTGGTGCAATTGCCCGGCGTGCAGGACGTTACACGCGCAAAAAGCATCATCAATCGCCTCGCGACCTTGGAAGTGCGCATGGTGGACGAAAGCGTAGCGCGCGGTACCGAAGAAACTGCCGCAGTGCCGTTCGGCTCCGAACTGTTCAAAGTGGGCAGAGGAGCACCGACGGTGCTATACAAGGAGCCGGTCATTACTGGCGATTACATTTCCAGCGCCAGTGTTACCTTTGACCAATACCAACAGCCCGCAGTCAGCATTGACCTGAACGGTGACGGTGGCCGCCGCATGCGCGAGGCGACGCGTGACAAGATCGGTAAGTCGATGGCGATCGTGCTGTTTGAGAAGAACCGAGGGGAAGTGTTGACCGTCGCCAGCATTCGCGATGAACTCGGCTCCCGGTTTCAGATTACGGGTATCGGCTCCTCCGAAGAAGCCAACGACTTGGCGCTTTTGCTGCGTGCCGGTTCACTTGCCGCACCGATGGAAATCATTGAGGAACGTATCATTGGCCCACAACTTGGCGCCGAATACATTAAGCAGGGCTTCAACTCGACACTGTACGGCTTTATCGCAATCGCCGTTTTCATGATCGTTTACTACCATCTGTTCGGCTTTTTCAGCGTATTCGCGCTCGCGGTCAACCTTCTTCTGCTGGTCGCGGTGCTGTCTACCCTGCAGGCGACGTTAACCTTGCCCGGTATGGCCGCTATCGCCTTCACGCTCGGTATGGCAATCGACGCCAACGTGCTGATCAATGAGCGGATACGCGAAGAATTGCGGGCGGGCAATTCGCCTCAGGCTGCTATCGCAGCAGGCTTCGACCGCGCATGGGCAACCATTCTGGACTCCAACGTGACAACGATGATCGCCGGTCTTGCACTGCTGATTTTCGGTTCGGGGGCGGTCCGTGGCTTCGCCGTGGTCCATTGCCTCGGTATCCTGACCTCGATCTTCTCAGCAGTGTTCGTGTCGCGTGGTATCGCGAACCTGTGGTACGGACGTAAAAAGAAACTGGCCAGCGTGTCGATCGGTCAGGTGTGGAAGCCAAACGCCTGAATTGCCTGATTGCCGCTGCGGATGCCCGTCCGCAGCGGCCCGTAAAGCGTTTATTGCAACGCGGGAGCGCAGCACCAACCCGCGACAGAAAGGACTGTAATGGAGTTATTCCGCATTAAGAAGGATATTCCCTTCATGCGCCACGCGTTGATTTTCAATGTGATTTCGGCGCTCACCTTTGTAGCGGCTGTATTTTTCCTGTTCTACAAGGGATTACACCTGTCCATCGAATTCACCGGTGGCACCGTGATCGAGGTGAAGTATGACAAGCCGGCGCATCTGGAAAACATCCGCAAGACGATCGAAGGTCTCGGTTACACCGATACCCAGGTGCAGAGCTTCGGCACCGCGCAGGATGTGATGATCCGCCTGCCAGCACGTAAGGACGTCAGCTCGGCACAGCAAAGCGAAAAGGTGATGTCCGCACTTAAGGCCCAAGACAATACCGTCGCGCTGCAACGTGCCGAATTCGTTGGGCCGCAGGTCGGCGACGAGCTCGCGCATGACGGCCTTCTGGCGTTGGGCATGGTGGTGATCGGCATCATGATTTATCTCGCCTTTCGCTTTGAATGGAAGTTCGCCGTGGCCGCAATCATTGCGAACCTGCATGACGTCATCATCATCCTCGGCTTCTTTGCCTTCTTCCAGTGGGAGTTTTCGCTGACGGTGCTCGCTGCCGTTCTTGCGATTCTTGGTTATTCCGTCAACGAATCGGTCGTGATTTTCGACCGCGTGCGTGAGACCTTCCGTGACCGTCGGTACGGCAAGCTGGAAACAGCGGATGTGATGAACCACGCAATCACCAGCACAATTTCCCGCACCATTATCACCCATGGTTCGACGCAGATGATGGTGCTTGCGATGCTGCTGTTTGGCGGTCCAACGCTGCACTATTTCGCGGTCGCGCTCACCATCGGTATTCTTTTCGGCATTTATTCGTCCGTGTTTGTTGCCGCTGCCGTCGCCATGTGGCTTGGTGTCAAGCGTGAAGATCTCCTCAAGCCGGCTAAAGAGAAGAGTGAAACAGACGGTGCCGTTGTTTGAAGCGTGTTGCGGAGCTTATTAAAAAACGCCAGCCTGAAAAGCTGGCGTTTTTTATATGTGCCATGCATGGATGATTTCTCTCACGCCAGCATTGCCAGAATCTCGGCACGGTTTACCACGGTCGCAAATTCTCCATGTAAGCTGGCAAGCGCTGTCTCATGCATTTGCGTTGCGCTGAAGACCTTGCCATCTGGACCACAACGATCAAAGGTCGCTGTAGCGTCCGATACGATGTAGGTAGTGAATCCCAAATTTCCCGCCATACGCGCTGTGGTGGACACGCAATGATCGGTGGTAAGGCCAACAAGGACTAACGTGTTGGCATTCTTTGCGCGCAGATGCTGTTCCAGATGAGTGCCAATGAACGAACTATTGACCTCCTTGTAAATCACCAGTTCGCCAGGTAGTGGTTCTGCTTCCGCCTTTGCCTGAAAGCCCGGACGATCTGGATGAAACAAACTCTCCGGCCGCAATGAACGATGCTGAACATGAATAATCGGGCGCCGCATTTTTCTCCAACTGGAGAGCAATGCGGCGATATTGGTCTCAGCGGCGAGATTGTTGCGTGTGCCCCAGCTCGGGTCATTAAATGCCTGTTGCACATCGATGACGAGCAAGACGGTATCGAGGGGGAGTGGGCGCATTTAGTTCTCTTTCATAAGGTAGCAGTAGGGAAGCTTATCTTCTGGATATGTCTTATCCGTCGCAACCGAAATCTTCTATACTTTTCACTCACCCATGAAGGATTTCGATGACTGGAATGAAGAAGCCGAAGCTCAATCAGCTTGAAATGCTGGTCGCCGTAGCCGACATGGGCAGCTTCGGTGCTGCCGCGGCTGAATTGGGGTGTACGCAATCGCGTCTCAGTCATGGGATCGCAGAACTGGAGGAAAGCCTGGGCGCGCGCTTGTTAGTACGCTCACGCTCAGGATGTGTCCCTACTGACACTGGTTATCGCGTAGTGGCCACTGCCCGGCAGATCCTGCATTTGACGAAAAGCATGATCGAGACAGCAGCCGACGACACTACTGTCATCGGCCGTGTGCGCATCGCGTGCTTTCGCAGCGTCGGCATGCATGTCCTACCACAAGCATTGGCTGCACTTGCCGTTGCTTATCCTGGCATTCGGGTCGACCTCGATGATAGCTGCGAAGAGCGTGAGGATGTCACACGAGCGGTTAGAGAGGGGCGCGCCGAAATCGGTATTGCGCAGTTGCCTGTCGGGCAGGACCTGGTAACACGCACATATGTGTCCGATTCTTACGTGCTCGTTGCGCCAGCTGCTCTTCCTTTGCGTGCCCCCGTATCGTGGGAACAATTCAAGGATCTGCCCTATATTCAGCTTGACTGCGCTGGTGCGCTTGCGATTCTGGCGCAATGCCGTGCGGCCGGGTTCACGGCTGAACCGTCGCGCACCCTGGCAACAGATACTGGTATAACGGCCGTGGTTAAACATGGCATCGGTTATTCGATTTTGCCCCGCCTCGCTATTTTTCCTGAACCGGACGGCGTAAGAACCGCGCCTCTTCCTATTTCTGCAAAACGACAGTTTGCGCTTGTCGCATTGCCTGAGGTTGCACGTATGAAGGTGGTACAGATTGTCATGCGCTTTGTCCGTGATAAACGCATCGTGACAAAGAGTGACGCATTTCGTGCGGGGCATATCAGCTGGTGATGCATCACTGATTTGGTCACGCTCTTACTGCATCTTCAGTCGCCGTAGCTGTTCGCTACATTCTCCAAATGCGCTTTGAGTTTGGCCAGTTCCCGCTCAAGCGTAGAAAAGTCCTCTTCACTGTAGTCCAGAAAGGGCTGCTTGCAGTGCTGCACGTGTGGCGCAAAGATGCGTTCAAATTCCGCTTCGCCTCTTTCGGTCAACTGGATGATCATGCTGCGCCGATCTTCCATCTTGATGGTCCGACGTACGAGACCTTTGTTCTCTAGGCGATCGATGACACCCGTTAACGTCCCCTTGGTGATCAAGGTTTTTTCGCCTAGTTCCTTGCACGACATGCCGGCAGTATTGCCCAGCGTAGCAATGATATCGAACTGCGGCGACGTCAGCCCAAGCCTGCGTATATGGGTGCTGGAGATTTTCTCAAATGCATGAAAGCACTGTGCCAGCAAGCGGATACTGCGTAAGTAGCGCTCTTTTTTCATGCTCGGACTCGACGTATGTTCATGCTACGCAATATTTGTAAAAAAGCCGGCGCGTTGTCCGCCGGCTTTTCATGCAGGGGTGAAACGTCGTGATCAATCTGCTTTCAGGGCTTCTACCTGAATGGCAAGCTTGACTTCGGGGGCAAAACGCGGCGTACCGTAATTCAGACCGAAATCGGTGCGTTTGAATTCCGCTGTTGCATCGGCACCGCAGACTTCGCGTTTGAACATCGGGTGCTCGATACACTTGAATTTGTTAATGGTCAGCATCACTGGCTTGGTTACTCCCAGCAGAGTCAATTCGCCTTCCACTGCAACCGGGGTATCTCCGTTGAATTTGATCGCCTTGCCCTTGTAGGTAATCGTCGGGAATTGCTCGACATTGAACATGTCCTTCGACTTGGCATGGTCATTCATTTTGTCGTGGCCGAAGTCTACCGAATTGGCGTCAATTGTAATGTCGAGCGAGCCGGTTTTCGCTGCGCGATCCAGCGTGACGGTGCCGCTGGTTTTGTTGAACTTGCCGCGCCATACAGAAATGCCGAAGTGGTCTGCTTCAAAGCTGGGATAGGTGTGGCCCGGTTCGATGGTGTAAGTCTGGGCGAACGCGGCGCTGGCAGTGAGTGCGAGAGCGGCGGCGATGATCGACTT